>NZ_JBHWKU010000027.1:0-96793 GCF_042730645.1 Streptomyces sp. NPDC059906 | reverse complement strand
CCCCGGGCCGGTCGCGGGGGGGGCGCCCCCGGTCCCGGGTGACCCGGGGGTCGGGGCTGCCCTGCGCGGGGGCGGCCCGGCCCCCCCCCCCGCCGCTACTTCTGCAGCACCGACAGGTCTTCGTCCGCGTTCGGCACCGAGACCGTGCCCCGGTCGTCGGGGAGGGTCTGGACGGTGAAGGCCGCCACGTCGTCGTCCGAACCCGTCAGGGTGCGGGACGCGTGGACGGGACCGCCCGAGACGGTCTCGACGGTCAGCGCGTAGGAGCCCTTGAGCCCGGCGGGAACCGGTGCGTCGACGTTCTGGGTCGTGCCCGCCTTCACCGTGTACGTCTTGGTCGCGGTCGTGCCGCCCTCGGTGCCCGCCGACGCCGTGACCTTGACCTTCGCCGCCTTGCCGGGCGCGGAGAGGGCCAGCGTGGTGCTCTTGGCGCGGTTGTCCGCGACGGTCGCGCGCGCACCGACCGGGTCGGAGGCCGGGATGAACGCGGACTCCTGCTCGTCGCCCTTGCCCCGCACGACCCGGACCGCGGCCACGACCGGCACGGACCGGTCCGCCGGCGTCAGCACCAGCGAACCCGCCTCGCCGCGGGTGACCTCGCCGAGGTCGACACCGGTGGTCATACCCGCCTTGACGTGCACCGTCTCATGACCGGCGGGCGTGATCAGCCCGGACGGCGAGGCGAGCCGCACCTTCAGGTCGGCGTCCGTGCCGCCGGGTGTGAACAGCACCAGGCGGACGGCGGTGGCGTCCTTCGGGATGCCCGGCAGTACGAGATCGCCCGCCGGGTCCGCGGCCGCGGTCAGCCAGTCGCCGCCGGTCTTGTCGTCCAGGGCCTGCACCGCGGCGCCGAGCCGCCCGCTGCGCACGCCGACGTGCACGGTCAGGTCGGTCTGCTTCACGTCGCTGAGCGTGGACAGCAGGAGGGACTCGCTGCCGTGCGGCGGCACCGTGACGCCCTCCCCCACCGTGGACTTGAGGGCTCCGTCCTTGCCGTACAGCTCGATGTCGACGACGGCCGCCGAGTCGTCGGGGTTCGTCAGGTGCACGTAGTCGGTGCGGCCGGCCGCCGTGCTGGCGCCCGGGAACCAGAACTCCGTGTCCGGGGCGGTGCAGTTGACTCCTTGCAGGCCCCGGCCCGTCCCGGCGGCGACCTCCGTCGTCTGCTGGACCGTCCAGCCGGGCGCGCTGCTTCCCTCGGCGGTGCCGATGAGCGCCGGGGTGTCGGCGCCGGTGGCCTTCCCGGCGACGGGAGTGCCGGGCGCCTTGGGCTGGAGGACCGGCTTGTCCTGCTCGCCGTCCTTCTCGTCCTTGCCGCCCTTCTCGTCGGACTCGCCGCCGTCCTTGCCGTCCTCGGTGGCGTCGGCCGACTCCGCCGTCACGAGGGCGGCGGTGCCCTTCTCGTCGGCACCCTGCGTGACGGGCGTGAAGGACGTGTACGCGGTCTCGGCGAGGTCGGAGGTGCTGGGCGCCGGGCACAGCAGGCCGGTGCGCTCCACGGGCAGCCGGGCGGCCGGTGCGGCCGTGTCCGTGCCGGAGTCTCCCGGGGCGGACACCGCCGCGAACCCGGTGACGGCGGCGAGCGCCGTCGCACAGGCGATCAGGGACAGGGTCGTGCGCTTCACTGCTGGCTCCCGTCGGGACGCTCACTGCCCGTGCCGTGGGGCTGCTGGGGCTGCTGGGGCTGGGAAGGGTCGTACGGCGTGTCGTATCCGCCCTGTCCGTACGCCTGGTCGTAGGCGGGGTCGTACCCGCCCTCCTGACCCTGCGTCGGGTCGCCGTAGGCGTAGGGGTCGTACTGGCCCGCCCCGTACTGCGCGCCCTGACCGCCCTCGCCGCCGTGACCGCCCTGGTAGGCGTCCGCCTGGTACGGGTCCGCCGCCTGGTACGGCTGCTGTCCGTACGCGCCCGGGTCGTACTGCTGGGCGCCCTGGTACTGCTCACCGCCGTAGCCGCCGTCGTAGGAGCCGTAACCGGCGCCGGTGTAGCCCGTCGCGTCCCATTCGCCGTACGCCTGCTGCTGCGGGACCGGCACGGGGGCCTGCACCGGTGGCTCGGGCACCGCGGCGGCGTCACCCGCCGCCTCGGGGTCCGGCTCCGACTCCGCGAAGGCCCCGGCCCCGGCCTCCGCTTCGGCCTCTGCCTGGGCCCGCAGTCGCCGGGCCCGGCGTCCTTCGCCCTCGACGGGCTGGGCGGGGACGAGCGGTTCGTCGGGCAGGTCGTCGTCAACGTCGCGGCGCCTGCCCGGCAGGGCGAGGACGACCAGGACGACGGCGAGGAGTCCCTGGGCCCACAGCCAGACCGTGTGCGTGAACGGGTCGTCGTAGGTGACGTCCAGCCGGCCGCCGGAGGCGGGGAGTTCGAAGCCCTGGGCCCAGCCGTCGACGGTGGTGCGGGCCAGCGGCTTGCCGTCCAGGGTGGCCGTCCAGCCCTCGGCGGCGGTGTCGGCGAGCCGCAGCACCCGGCCCTCGGTGCCCGCCTCGATGTCGGTGTGGATCTCCACGGGTCCGGCCGCCACGGGTTCGGGCCCGCCGCCGCCGGACTTCCCGGCTCCGGCCTTGTCGCCGGTCACGATGGTCGCGCGCGCAACCTCCTGGTCCACCCGCCACAGTCCGCTGCCGTCCTGCTGGCTGAGCCTGCTCAGTCCGGGCGTGGCGTCCAGCACGCGGGTGACCTCGCGGGGGGCGCCCTTGTGCACGAGCACGTAGCGCACGGCGAACCCGCCGAGCTGGTCGGCCTGGTCGGCGCCGGAGCCGGCCACGAGGTTGGCGACGACCTTGTCCAGCGTGCCGTTCCCGCCGTCGCCGGAGGCCAGTTCGCCGTCGCCGAGGCGGGCGCCGGAGCCGCGGACCAGCATGTAGCCCACGTGCGCGGCGGAGTCGCTGTCGAGGACGAGGGTGCGGGCCTGGTCGCGGGTGTGGCTCTCCTCGGCGACGAACGCGGGCACCTGCACGGGATCGCGGCGCTCCACGGGGCCGTCGGCGCCGCCGAACATCCAGCCGGCGGCGGCGATCAGCGGGCCGAGGGCCGAGGCGAGGGCGATCAGGGCGGCGACCGGCTGGCGCCAGCCGAAGCTCTGCTCGGCCACGCGGAAGCGCGCCCCGTCGGCGCCGAGGGTCGCGGCGGACAGCAGGGCGATGCCGTAGACGAGGGTGGCGGGGCCGGCCCAGGCGGACCGGTTGGACAGCACCGAGAAGACCAGGGCGACCAGGGCGACGGCCCAGGCGGTGCGGACGCCCAACTGCCGCTCGGAGCGCAGCAGGGCGGCCAGCGCGGCCAGCACGATGCCGAGGAGGAGCAGCCCGCCCACCGTGCCGGGGCCGCCGGGGCTGGCGCCGAGCAGGTCGAGGGCGGAGGCGGCCGAGGAGCCGTATTCGAGCCCGGCCTCGTCGAAGAAGCCGAACGGCAGCAGCGACAACGACCAGGGGGCGAGCAGCAGCAGCGGGGTGCCGAGCTGGGCGAGGAAGCGCGGCCCGTACGCCGTGATCTCGCCGCGGCGCAGGGCGAGCACCCCGATGCCGAGGACCAGCGCGACGGGCCACACGACGGGCGTGAAGGCGGTGGTGACGGTGAGGAGCAGGGCGTACGCCCAGGTGGCGCGCCAGCTGCCGCGGGCGCCGGAGGAGCCCGACAGGCCGGCCGCCGCGACGCCCGCGCGCGCGATGAGCGGCAGCAGTACGGCGAGGACGGCGGTGCCGATGCGGCCGCCGGCGAGCGCGCCGGTGGCGGCGGGCAGGAAGGCGTAGGCGACGGCGGCCCAGGCGCGCAGCAGCCGGGACGGGACCAGCGGGCGGGAGGCGAAGTACGCGGTGGCACCGGCCAGGGGCACCGAGCAGACCATCAGCAGGGTGACGGCGAGTCCGGTGGAGCCGAGCAGCAGGGAGGCGACGGTGGCGACGATCGCCAGGTAGGGCGGTGCGGAGGCGGTGCCGCCGGTGCCGACCGTGTGCCAGGCGTCCGCGTACCGCGACCACAGCTCACCGGCGCCGGCCGGTGCGGGCAGCAGCGCGCCGCCCGCCAGGGCGCCGCCGCCGAGGAGCGCCCGGCAGGCAGCCAGCGAGACGAGGAGCAGCACCAGGAAGAGCACCGGTCCGGGCTTGCGGGCGATGCGTTTGAGGCGGGCGAACTGCTCGATCTCCAGGAAGTCGGCGTCGTCGCCGCCCGGTCCGGACTCGATGCCGCCACCGTGCCGTCCGGCGCCCGCGGCGGCCTCGGCGTCGGAGCTGCCGAAGAGGTCGCCCGCGACCTGCTCGACGGTGGCCCGGACGGTCGCGCCCGGGGGCGGGAACAGGGGCCGCAGTTCGTCCTTCTCGACCTGCGGGCGGCCGCGTTCGCGACGGCCCGCGATGATCCGCTCGGGCCGCAGCAGGACGCCCAGCAGGCCCCGGATCTCGTCGAGGGCCTGACCGGGGACCTTGCCGACGAGGTAGGCGACGGTGCGCAGCAGCGTGCCGAGGACGACGCGCAGCAGCACCCACGGCAGGACGGCGGTGCGGACGTTGACCAGGAGGGTGTGGACGGCGCCGGCCTTGTCCACCTTGTGCGGTGAGGCGGTGGTGCGCCCCGCGCAGTCGACGGCGCGGCGTTCGCGCGAGGCCGCCTCGGCGTGGCGGACGACCGCCTCCGGGGCGACGAGGACGCGCAGTCCGGCGGCGTGCGCGCGCCAGCACAGGTCGACGTCGTCGCGCATCAGGGGCAGCCTGCGGTCGAATCCGCCGAGCCGCTCGAAGACGTCGCGCCGGATCAGCATGCCGGCGGTGGACACCGACAGCACGGTCCTGACGTGGTCGTGCTGGCCCTGGTCCTGCTCGCGGCGGTCCAGGCCGGTCCAGCGGCGGCCGGAGTTGGCGATGGAGACGCCGACCTCCAGCAACTGCCTTCGGTCGTACCAGCCGCGCAGTTTGGGGCCGACGACGGCGACGTCTTCGCGGCCGAGTTCGTACTCGGTGTCCACGACGCGCAGCAGCTGGGCGAGGGCCTCGGGTTCGGGGGCGCAGTCGTCGTGCAGCAGCCACAGCCACTGGACCGGTTCTCCGTGGGGAAGCTCCGGCAGGTCGTAGGCGTCGTCGCGCCAGGAGCGGGTGACGGGGTCCCAGCCGCTGGGCCGCCTCAGGTACGGCAGGTCCTCGGGGGTGAGGACGGGGGCGGTGCGGGCGGCCTCCTCGACGGCCTGGCCGAAGCCGGTGCGCCGGGCGAGGTGGAGCACGCGGTCGTCGCCGAGGGCTTCGGCAACCAGCCGGGAGGAGTCGTCGGCGCTGCCGGTGTCGGCGGCCACGGCGTACTGGACGGGGCGCTCCTGGCCCAGCAGCCCGGCGAGCGCGTCGGGCAGCCAGCGGGCTCCGTCGTGGGCGACGAGGACCGCGGTCACCACGTGACGCGGGAACTCAGGTGCGGCAGCGAGGTCTTGCTGGGCTGCCGTGTGACTCTGCACGGACATCGAGGTACGGGCCCCGGTTCGGTGGACTGCGGTGGACGCCCGTGCCCGTTGAGGGTGGCGGGGCGTCTCGGACGAGCGCCCACACTATCGGCTGGGCAGCAAGAGGGCCCGCCGCCTGTGGACAACCCACCCGCGACGGGCCGTTCTCGCTGTTCGGGCCGTTTCTGCCGCTGCGTCGGGCGGCGCTTTCAGACCGCGGCCTTCTTGAGGCGGCGGCGTTCCCTCTCGGACAGGCCGCCCCAGATGCCGAAGCGCTCGTCGTTGGCAAGGGCGTACTCGAGGCATTCGGAGCGGACCTCACAGGCGAGGCAGACCTTCTTGGCCTCGCGGGTGGAGCCGCCCTTCTCGGGGAAGAAGGACTCGGGGTCGGTCTGGGCGCACAGTGCGCGCTCCTGCCAGCCGAGTTCCTCGTCCGCGTCGTCGACCAGCAGTTGCTGCACCAGCTCGGTCATGTGCGCCCCTCGTCTGTCTTTCGCGTCCCCGTGATCTAGCCGTTACCGATTCCGGCTGAACGACACGAGTGAAATTACAAGTGTGCTGCTCCGGGCGAGTCAAGCCGAGATCTGCTATTGGGCCCCTTATTCACTCTGCGGAACCAAGCCCATGCAGTAAGTGTTCAAATCGCCATAAACTTCGACATACCAATGAGGTCCACCGGGACACCGGCCCCGATTCGCACCCACACCAGGAAGGACGCCCCGGCGTTCGATCCCGTTCCGATACACGCGCCGAAGCGAACCTGATCACATTCGGATCACGGGATCGCAACGGGGGTTGTGCGCCCCGCTTGTGCGCCATGTGTCCCGGAAGCCGTCTGAGCAAACCTTTCGGCAGGACGATCAACCGGATGAGGTGAAACATGTCCCACATAACGGTCATCGAGTTGACAGTGCCTGTGTGAACCGCTGTCCTTGTGGGCATGCTCGCGAACTTGGCGCTCGCCTCGACCCGCATCGCCGGGTCCCACGGTGCTGCCCGCGCTCGCTGTAGCTGTTGCCGCTGTTCCAGCTGTTGAGCCAACCGCGCTCCGGCTGTCCCCGAGTCCACGCGACTCGACTGCTCCGTTCCCGCCCCACCAGGGCGTGCTCGTCATTCGCTCCGCTCAGCCGCACTCTTCCGTTGAGGAACCCCCGCACCCATGAACAGCGACAGCGACCTCCAGATCGCCGGCGACATCCTCGAAGTCCCCCACCTGCTGCAGGCTCCGCGCGAGCACCCGGCCACCGTCGCCGAGTTCGCCGGCCTGCTCCGCTCCGTCGCCGCCGACCGCTCCGAGTGGGGCCACCTCGTCCGGTACGACGCGACGACCCGCTGGTACCACCGGCTGCGCACCGGCCCCGGGTACGAGGTCTGGCTGCTGTCCTGGGTGCCGGGACAGGGCAGCGGACGCCACGACCACGGCCCCTCCTCCGGCGTGTGGACGGTCCTCGAGGGCACTCTCACCGAACACACGGAGCGCGGCACGCGCGCGTTGGACGCCGGTACGCAGCGCGTGTTCGCGCCGGGGTACGTGCACGAGGTGGTCAACGACGCGCTGGAGCCGGCGGTCAGCCTGCACGTCTACCACCCGGGCCTGACCGAGATGCCCATGCACTCCCCGCAGTGCTCGGCCGCCGCGGCGACGACCGGCTGACGCCGTGACGACCAGCTGACGCCGTGACGACCGGCTGACGCTGTCACGACTGGCTGACGCGCTGTCGTACCCGCCTGCAAGACTGGGGCCATGCGCATTGTGGTTCTGGCAGGCGGCATCGGTGGTGCCCGGTTCCTGCGTGGTCTCAGGCAGGCCGCGCCGGACGCGGACATCACGGTCATCGGCAACACCGGGGACGACATCCACCTCTTCGGGCTGAAGGTCTGCCCGGACCTCGACACGGTGATGTACACGCTCGGCGGCGGCATCAACGAGGAGCAGGGCTGGGGCCGGGCCGACGAGACCTTCCACCTCAAGGAGGAACTGGCGGCGTACGGCGTCGGCCCCGACTGGTTCGGCCTCGGCGACCGCGACTTCGCCACGCACATCGTGCGGACGCAGATGATCACCGCGGGCTTTCCGCTGAGCGCGGTGACCGAGGCGCTGTGCGACCGCTGGAAGCCCGGTGTGCGACTGATCCCGATGACCGACGACCGCGTGGAGACGCATGTCGCGGTCGAGCTGGACGGGGAGCGCAAGGCGGTCCACTTCCAGGAGTACTGGGTGCGGCTGCGCGCCTCCGTGCCCGCCGAGGCGGTCGTGCCGGTCGGCGCCGAGCAGGCCAAGCCGGCCCCCGGCGTCCTGGAGGCCATCGGGGAGGCGGACGTGATCCTCTTCCCGCCCTCCAACCCGGTCGTCTCCATCGGCACGATCCTCGCCGTGCCCGGCATCCGCGAGGCGATCGCCGACGCCGGGGTGCCGGTGGTGGGCCTCTCCCCCATCGTCGGCGACGCGCCCGTGCGCGGGATGGCCGACAAGGTGCTCGCCGCGGTCGGCGTGGAGTCCACGGCCGCCGCGGTCGCCGAGCACTACGGCTCGGGCCTGCTCGACGGCTGGCTGGTCGACACGGTCGACGCGGACGCCGTCACCCGGGTCAGGGCGGCCGGCGTCCTCTGCCGCGCCGTACCGCTGATGATGACCGACCTCGACGCGACGGCGCAGATGGCCCGGGAGGCGCTGACGCTGGCGGAGGAGGTGCGGGAGGCATGAGCGACGAGACGCGCGACGACGCCCCCGGCCGCCGGGGCGGCGACCGGGACGGCTACCGGGTGTGGGCCCTGCCCGGGCTGCCCGAGGTGCGGCCCGGCGACGACCTGGCCAAGCTGATCGCGGCCGCCGAGCCCGCGCTGGCCGACGGGGACGTGCTGCTCGTCACGTCCAAGATCGTGTCCAAGGCCGAGGGCCGGGTCGTCGAGGCCGCCGACCGGGAGGCCGCGATCGACGCGGAGACCGTACGGGTGGTGGCCCGGCGCGGCCCGCTGCGCATCGTCGAGAACCGCCAGGGCCTGGTCATGGCGGCCGCGGGCGTCGACGCCTCCAACACCCCGGCCGGGACCGTACTGCTGCTCCCCGAGGACCCCGACGCCTCCGCGCGCGGCATCCGCGAGGGACTCCGCGACTCGCTCGGCGTGGACGTCGGCGTCGTCGTCACCGACACCTTCGGGCGCCCCTGGCGGGCCGGGCTCACGGACGTGGCGATCGGTGCCGCGGGCGTCCGCGTCCTCGACGACCTGCGCGGCGGCACGGACGCGTACGGCAATCCGCTCGGCGCCACCGTCGTCGCCACCGCGGACGAGCTGGCCGCCGCGGGCGACCTGGTCAAGGGCAAGGCCGCGGGCCTGCCCGTCGCCGTCCTGCGCGGGCTGCCGCAGCTGGTCGCCGAGGACGGCGGCGAGGGCGCGCGGGCGATGGTGCGCGGCGCGCGCGACGACATGTTCCGCCTCGGCACCTCGGAGGCGGTACGCCAGGCGGTCACCCAACGTCGTACGGTGCGGGCCTTCACGGACGAGCCGGTCGATCCCGGTGCCGTACGGCGGGCGGTGGCCGCGGCGGTGACCGCGCCGGCGCCGCACCACACGACGCCGTGGCGGTTCGTGCTCCTGGAGTCCGACGACTCCCGCACCCGGCTCCTCGACGCGATGCGCGACGCCTGGATCGCGGACCTGCGGCGCGACGGCAAGAGCGAGGAGTCCGTCGCCAAGCGCGTGCGGCGCGGCGACGTGCTGCGCAACGCGCCGTACCTCGTCGTCCCGTGCCTGGTCATGGACGGCTCGCACACCTACGGGGACGCGCGGCGCGACGCGGCCGAGCGGGAGATGTTCGTGGTCGCCACCGGCGCGGGGGTGCAGAACCTGCTCGTCGCGCTCGCCGGGGAGCGGCTGGGCTCCGCGTGGGTGTCCTCGACGATGTTCTGCCGGGACGTCGTGCGGGAGGCGCTGGGGCTGCCGGGCGACTGGGACCCGATGGGGGCGGTGGCGGTCGGCCATCCCGCCGAGGAGCCGAAGGCGCGGCCGGAGCGGGACGCGGAGGCGTTCATCGAGGTGCGGTGAGCCCTCTACTCTCGTAAGGGCTCCCTTCTCCTCATTTTCTCTTCCCTTCTCCTCTTTTTCTCTTCCCTTCGCCCAAGTCTTCCTCTTCCCCTTTCGCCCAAGGACCTCACTCGTGGCAGGACGTTTCGCTCCCCGCCCCCCGCGGGCCGTCGTGCGCGACGGGATACCCCGGCAGGCGCTCGCGCCGGGCCGGGTACGGGTGTGGGTGCCGGACGGGCCGCTGGATCTGGGGCTGGTGCTCGGTCCGCTGCGGCGCGGGCCGGGCGATCCGACGTTCCGGACGATGCCGGACGGCTCGGTGTGGCGGGCCGGCCGGACGCCCGCCGGGCCGGGCACGCTGCGGGTCGCCGCGCGCGGCGGCGAGGTACGGGGCGAGGCCTGGGGGCCGGGGGCCGAGTGGCTGCTGGAGCAGCTGCCGCTGATGCTGGGCGCCGAGGACGACCCGTCCGCGTTCGTGCCGCGGCACCGGCTGCTGGCGGTCACGGCCCATCGGCGGCCGGGGCTGCGGCTGACGCGGACCGGGCTGGTGCTGGAGTCGTTGATCCCCTCGATCCTGGAGCAGAAGGTCACGACGCTGGAGGCGTACCAGGCGTGGCGGCTGCTCGTACGGAAGTTCGGGGAGCCGGCGCCGGGGCCCGCACCCGGGCGGATGTGTGTGATGCCGGCGGCGCGGACGTGGGCGCTGATCCCGTCCTGGGAGTGGCATCTGGCCGGGGTGGACGACAAGCGGGCGTCGACGATCCTGCGGGCCGTGCGGGTCGCCGCGCGGCTGGAGGAGGCGGCGGGGATGGAGCCGGCGGCGGCGCGGGAGCGGCTGGAGGTTCTGCCGGGGGTGGGACCGTGGACGTCGGCGGAGACGGTGCAGCGCAGTCATGGGGCGGCGGACGCGGTGACTGTGGGGGATCTGCATCTGCCGGGGATCGTGGGGTTCGCGCTGGGTGGGGACCGGTACGCGGATGACGCGGAGATGCTGCGGTTGCTCGAGCCGTATGCGGGGCAGCGGCATCGGGCGGCTCGGTTGGTGTTGCTGAGTGGGCGGGTGCCGGGGAGGCGGGCGCCGCGGATGGCTCCGCGGGGTATCGAGCGGTTGTAGGTGTCCGGCGTTCCCTTGGCGCCCTGGGTGCGGTGTGGGCGGGGGTTGGTCGCGCTGCCCGGCGCTGACGGGGTGCCGCCTGCGCCCACCCGTGCCGCCCCAGCGGCACGACTGCCCGCAGTCGGGGGGGATTACGTGTCCGGGGAGAAGCGTAGGGATGCCGGGGGGATGTGGGCGTTGCACCAGATTCGGGCGCCGGAGCGGAGTTCGTTGTCGGCGCCGATGACCGCGCCGTCGCCGATGACCGTGTCGGCGAGGACCGAGCGGGTGCCGATGCGGGCGCGGGTGCCGATGAGGGAGTCGGTGATGACGGCCCCCGGCTCGATGACGGCGCCCGGCAGGATCGTGCTGCCGAAGACGCGCGCCCCCTCCGCCACGAAGGCGCCCTCGCCGACCACCGTGCCGCCGGTCAGCTTGGCGTCGGGGGCGACCTGTGCCGTGGGCAGCACGAGGCGGTCGCCGCAGCGGCCCGGTACGGCCGGGGACGGGGCGCGGCCCAGGACCAGGTCGGCCGAGCCGCGGACGAAGGCCGCCGGGGTGCCCAGGTCCAGCCAGTACGTGGAGTCGACCATGCCCTGGAGGTGCACGCCGGTGGCGAGGAGTTCCGGGAAGGTCTCGCGTTCGACCGAGACCGGGCGGCCCGCCGGGATCGTGTCGATGACGGAGCGGCGGAAGACGTACGCCCCCGCGTTGATCTGGTCGGTGACGATCTCCTCGGGCGTCTGGGGCTTCTCCAGGAAGGCGAGCACCCGGCCCGTGTCGTCCGTGGGGACCAGCCCGTACGCCCTCGGGTCGGTCACCTGCGTCAGGTGCAGGGAGACGTCCGCGCCCGTCGTCTCGTGGGTGCGGACCAGCGCGCCGATGTCCAGGCCCGTCAGGATGTCGCCGTTGAAGATCAGCACGGACTCGTCGGGGCCCGAGTGCAGCCGGGACGCCACGTTGCGGATCGCGCCGCCGGTGCCGAGCGGCTCCTCCTCCGTGACGTACTCCAGGTGCAGGCCCAGTGCCGAGCCGTCGCCGAAGTACGGCTCGAACACCTCGGCCAGGTAGCTCGTCGCGAGCACGATGTGCTCGACGCCGGCCGCTTTGGCCCGCGCCAGCTGGTGCGTGAGGAACGGCACTCCGGCGGCCCGGACCATGGGCTTGGGCGTGTTCACCGTGAGCGGGCGCAGCCGCGTGCCCTTGCCGCCGACCAGGAGGATCGCTTCTGTCACCTGTCGTCTCTGCTTCCTGCCGGGACCGGCCGAACTGTCTTTCGGCGGGCCAGTGTATGCAGACCGTTCCACGGTGCCTTCGACGACCGCGCGGTGCCCGCCCTCAGCGGCCCTGGTACTGCGCCGCCTTCGAACGGGCGGTGCCGAGCCTGGCGTAGAGCTTCGTGCCGGGGCAGTTCGTCGCGAAGCCGTCGCGGTGACCGGAGATGACGTTCAGCCGTACCTTCTTGCCCTTTCGGTAGAGGTTGCCACCGCCGGACTTCAGGTATGTCTTCCCGCGCGGATTCATGCCGTAGAGCCCGACCTTCCACGCGGTGAGCCGGGCGATCGCCTTCAGCGCGGCCGACGACGGCTTCTTCGAGCTGTACGTGCCGAGCACGGCGATTCCCATGCTGTTGGAGTTGAACCCCAGGGTGTGGGCGCCCAGCACCGGCTTGGACACGCCGCCGGCCCGGCCCTCGTAGATGTTTCCGCACTTGTCGACGAGGAAGTTGTAGCCGAGGTCGCGCCAGCCCATGCTGCGGACGTGGTAGCGGTAGATACCGCGGATGACCGACGGCGCCTGCGAGCAGCGGTAGTTGTTGCCGGTGGCCGAGTGGTGCACGAAGGCCGTCTTGACCTTCTTCGTGTACACGAACCCCTTCTCGCGCAGCTTCTCGTCGGCGCCCCAGCCGCGGCGCGTGGTGATGTCCGGGCGGGGCCCGATGTGCGGCCCGGCCTTCCGTCGCGCGGGAAGCGCGGGGAGTACGGCGGGTTCCGTCCGGGTCTGCGCGCGGTTCGTCGGCGGCGGGGCGCCCTCGCCGGGGTCGACGAGTTCGAGGCGCAGGCCGGCGGGGAGCGGCGAGGCGGACCGGGCGGTACCGGGCTTGTGCCCGGCCCGTACCCGGACCTCGACGCCGTCGGACTCGCCCACCCACAGCGGTGCGGTGGCTCCGCGGACGTGGCCCGAGGCGCTCTCCGGGGTGCCCGGGTCGGCGGCGTGGTCGGCGTTGTGGGTCTCCAGTTCCTGCCAGCCGGACCAGGCGCCGGTGGCGGTGGCACGGGTACGGATCTCGACCCGGCCGTGGAGTTCGGTGGCGGGGCTGTCCCAGACGACGCCGACGAGCGAGAAGTGCCGTACGTCCGAGCGTCGCAGGCCTTGTTCGGCCGCACCGGGTGCGCCGGGTGCACGGTCGCGGGCGAGAGGGGCGAGGGGCAGGGACTGGGTGCCGCCGGGGGCGTACGCGCCGGGCCGTGCGGTCGAACTCGTCGCGGGTGGGGCCGAGGAGGTGGCGGCTGCCGCGGGCGGGGCGAGCGGGAGGGCCAGGGCCGCCGCGCACGTGACGCCGGTCGAGGAAGCTAGGAATCCACGCATGCCCCTGATACTGGACATGGTCGTACAAATATGTCCATTTGAGATCTGACGGGTCGTAGGGTGCCTTGGTCCGATCCGGTGGTGGCCCGGTCCGCCGTGCGCTCGGTGCGCGTCGCCCGTCCCGCGTACGCTTGTGCGGGTGAACGCGACCGACCGCACCCCTGCCGACCTGCTGAGTTCCGCGCTCGCCGCGGACCCGGGACGCCCCCTGGTGACCTTCTACGACGACGCCACGGGCGAACGCGTCGAACTGTCCGTGGCCACCTTCGCCAATTGGGTGGCCAAGACCGCGAACCTGCTCCAGGACGAACTCTCCGTCGAACCCGGCGACCGGGTGGCGCTGCTGCTGCCCGCGCACTGGCAGACGGCGGTGTGGCTGCTGGCGTGCGCGTCGGTGGGTGTCGTCGCCGACGTGGCGGGGGATCCGGGGGCGGCGGACGTGGTCGTGAGCGGGCCGGAGCCCGAGTCGCTGGAGGCGGCGCGGGCGTGCTCGGGCGCGCGGATCGCGCTGGCGTTGCGGCCGCTGGGGGGTCGGTTCGCGCCGGCCCCGCCGGAGGGCTTCGCCGATTACGCGGTGGAGGTGCCGGGGCAGGGGGACCGGTTCGTGCCGTACGTGCCGGTGGATCCGGAGGCGCCGGCGCTGATCGTGGCCGGGCGGGAGTTCAGCGGGGCGGAGGTCGTGGAGCGGGCTCGGGCGGAGGCGTCGGGGCTGGGGCTCACGGGGCCGGGGGTGCGGATTCTGTCGGGGTTGCCGTACGACACGTGGGAGGGGTTGAGCGCGGGGTTGTACGGGCCGCTGGCCAGTGGGGGGTCGGTGGTGCTGTGCCGGCATCTGGAGCTGGCGGGGGTGGGTGTGGTGGATCAGCGGATCGAGGCGGAGCGGGTTTCGGCGACGGCGCGGTGAGGTTCTGCCGGGTGGTTGGTGAACCGGCGTTGAGGTGACGTCGGCGGGTCGGTGACCGGCGCCGGCCGGTGCTCGGCGTCGGTGCCGGCGCGGGGTGGGGTGCGCGGCCCGGCGCTGACGGGGCGCCGCCTGCGCCCACCCGTGCCGCCCTAGGCGGCACGAATGCCCGCAGCTTGGGCACCTCGCGTGCCCACAGCTTGGGGGCGCGGCGCGTGCCCGCAGCTTGGGGCGCGGCGCGTGTCGGCAGCTTGGGGGCCTCGCGTGAGCGCAGGTTGTTGGCAGGCGTCTTGCGTGCCCGCGGGTTGCGGGGGCGCCTCGCGTGAGCGCAGGTTGCGAGGGGGGCCGCTCGTTCGGCCTACCTGGGTGCTGTCCTTTCGGACTGCTCGGGGCATGGTCGTAGCAGCGTGCGGGTGTGGACGGAGGCAGGTGTGGGCGACGACGCGGGCACGACGGGCTCCGGCGGGGGTCCGGGGGACGGGGCGTCCGCGAGCGGGGTCGGGCTGAAGCGGCGGCGTCGCAGGCGGCGGCTGGGGATCGCCGGGATCGTGGTCGTCGCGCTGGCCGGGGGCGCGGTGGGCGTCGGGTGGGCGGTGTACGCCAAGCTGAGCGGCAACATCACCGCGGACGAGGCGGCCGCGGCCGAACTCGCCCGGTACGAGAAGGAGCGGCCCACCTCGCTGGTGCGCGGCGCGCAGAACGTCCTGCTGATCGGGTCGGACTCGCGGGCCGGGGACGGCAACGCCCGCTACGGGCGGGACTCCGGGACCGAGCGGTCGGACACCACGATCCTGCTGCACCTGGCCGCGGGCCGGGACAGCGTCACCGCCGTCTCCCTCCCCCGCGACCTGATGGTGCAGGTCCCCGGCTGCCACCGGCCGGACGGGTCACTCACCCAACCGGCGCTCCAGCAGTTCAACTACGCCTTCGCCGCAGGCGGTTCGGCGTGCTCGATCCGTACGGTGGAGAAGCTGACCGGCATCCGGATCGACCACCACGTCGTCGTCGACTTCGAGGGTTTCAAGGAGATGGTCGACGCGCTCGACGGCGTCGAGGTGTGCCTGCGAAAGCCGGTCGACGACAAGGACGCCAAGCTGAAACTGCCCGCGGGCCGGGTGACGCTCGACGGGGAGCAGGCGCTCGGGTACGTCCGGGCGCGGAAGTCGCTCGGCGACGGCAGCGACACCGACCGGATGGACCGGCAGCAGCGCTTTCTCGGCGCGCTCGTGAGCAAGGTGCAGAGCAATGACGTGCTGCTGAATCCGGTGAAGCTGTACCCCGTTCTGGACGCCGCCACCTCGTCGCTCACCACGGATCCGGGTCTGGCGAGTCTGCGCGATTTGTACGACCTTGTGCGCGGGCTGCGCGGCATTCCCACCGAGCGCGTGCAATTCCTGACCGTCCCCCGGGAGTCCTACTCGGGCGACGCCAATCGGGACCAGCTCGTGCAGCCCGCCGCGGAGAAGCTGTTCACCCGCCTGCGGACGGACGAGCCCGTGACGGTCACGGCTTCCCGACGGGACTCGACGGACGGTACGGCGAATTCCGGCGAACCCCGGGCCGCCGATTCCCCGGCGCCCACGTTCAGCGGGAACACCGCCGACGAGGACGTCTGCGAGTAAAGCGCATTCCAAGAAGGAGCCACCCGCACGCAAGGCGGACACGAACGCGCGGACAATTGTCCAAGAAATGCGCCGGATTGCCCAGTTGTAAGGTTCGTGGAATGCGTCACTGCCGTCGCCCTACGACGAAGAGGGCGGTTAGTGTGAGCGATCCGGTGTGCCCGGCCGCGGACTTCTGCCCCGGCCACGCACTGAACTGACGTGAGCGAGACCGGGCGCCCGGAGGGGAGGGCGCCGCGTGGCCCCGACGGAGGATTCGGACAACCGTGGACGCGCAAGGCCGTGGGCGGGCGGAGGACATCGACCCCGCAGACCAGTGGGTACTCAATCCGGACACCGGTGACTACGAACTGCGACTACCCCCTTCCGCACCGCAGTCACCCGTCTCCGCACCGCAGTCACCCGTCCCGAGGCCCCGCCGGGCCACCTCCGCACCGGCCCCCGAGGTTCCCGCGCCTCGCAGACGCCGCGCGACGCCCGAGGAGCCGCCGCCGCCCGGCCGGCGCGATCGCCGGCGGCCGGCGAAGAAGAAGTCGAGGGGCAAGAAGATCCTGCTGTGGACCGGCGGCACGATGGCGTTCGTCGTCCTCGCCGTCGGCGCCGCCGGATACCTCTACCTGCAGCACCTCAACGACAACATCGAGTCCCTCCCCGACGACGGCGCGAGCACCGGCGGGTTCAAGAAGGACCAGGCCATCAACATCCTGCTGATCGGCACGGACAAGCGCACCGGTTCCGGCAACGACGGCTACGGCGACAAGGGCAGCGCGGGCCACGCCGACACCACGCTCCTGCTGCACGTCTCCAAGGACCGCTCCAACGCGACCGCCCTCAGCATCCCGCGCGACCTGATCGTCGACATCCCCGACTGCCCGACCACGCAGGAGGACGGGAGCACGAAGGTCATCCCGGGCTCCACCGGCGTCCGCTTCAACACCAGCCTCGGCCAGAGCGGCCGTACGCCCAGCTGCACCATGCGGACCGTCACCGAGCTGACCGGCGTCACGCCCGACAACTTCATGGTGGCCGACTTCAACGCGGTCAAGACCCTCTCCTCGGCGGTCGGCGGGGTCGAGGTCTGTCTGGCGAAGGACATCAACGACCCCGACTCGCACCTGAACCTGTCGGCGGGCAAGCACACCGTCGAGGGGGAGGAGGCGCTCGCCTTCGTCCGCACCCGGCACTCCGTCGGATTCGGCGGCGACCTGAGCCGTATCGAGCTCCAGCAGCAGTTCCTCAGCTCGCTGATGCGCAAGCTGAAGTCCAACGACACGCTCACCAGCCCGACGAAGATGGTGAAGCTGGCCGAGGCGGGCACCGACGCGCTGACCGTCGACAGCAAGCTGAAGAGCATCGGGAAGCTGAAGGACCTCGGTCTGGAGCTGGGCAAGCTCGACACCAAGAACCTCACCTTCGCCACGGTCCCGGTGAAGGACAACCCGGCCGAGAAGACACCGGTGACCGTCGTCCTCAAGGACGGCCCCGCCCAGCAGGTCTTCGACATGGTCAAGAACGACGTCTCCTTCACCGAGGTCAAGAAGAAGGAGAAGGCGAAGAAGGACAAGGAGGACGCCGCGGTCGCCGCCCGCCTGGAGGGCGAGAAGTCCGAGCCCTCCGAGGTCCGCGTCCGCGTCCTCAACGGCGGCGCCTCGTCCGGCAGCGCGGGGCGGGAGCTGACCTACCTCCAGAACGAGGCGGGCGTCACCAAGTCGGAGAACGCGGGCAACGCCCCCGCCGACATCGCGAAGACCACCTTGGAGTACGCCCCCGACCAGGCCGACCAGGCCCGCGCCCTCGCCGAGATCCTCGGCCTGACCGGCGCCGCCATGAAGCCCGGAAAGAGCGTCACCAACTCCCAGGGCCTGCCCGCCATGACCCTCACCCTCGGCAAGGACTTCAAGGGCGCCGGCGTCAAACTCGACGCCACCTCCGCGAAGGCACCGGAGGACCTCCAGAAGTCCACGGCGGACAAGGTCGAGTGCGCGAAGTGACCTGAGGGGCCCCGCACGCGTCTGACAGTACGACAGTCCATCGGTCGACCGGTCCAACCGCGAACAAACCACCGGGCGTCGTACAGCCAACGCGCGGCTTCGTACGTCCAACTGTGCGAACAGGTCGCGTGCGGGAGCACGTTCGCGGGTCCGAGGGTGGGAGAGGCATGACGCAGAGCAGTGTGCGCGGGGAGGGAACGCGACCCGACACGGTCCGGCACGCCCGCGGCAGGCGAGCCGGACGCCGCGGCCGTGACGAGAGCGGAACGGGAACGGGAACGGGAACGGCCGGGCACAGCGGCTCGGACGGCAGCAGCGGCAGCGGCAGCAACGGCGGACGCTCCGGGCGGCGGCGCGCAGGAGGGCGCCGGCGCCGGGCGTTGCGATGGTCCGCGACGACCCTCGCGGTGCTGATACTCGGCACGGCCGGCGCCGGATACCTCTACTACCAGCACCTGAACGGCAACATCGACAAGGGCGAGCGCAGCAGCGGCGACTCCAAGGCGCACAAGGCCGAGCCGAACGCGGCCGGACAGACCCCGATGAACATCCTGCTGCTCGGCTCCGACAGCCGCGCCTCCGACGCCAACGTGGCGCTGGGCGGCGGCAAGAACCACCGCGACAACCCGCCGCTGGCCGACGTGCAGATGCTGATCCACCTGTCCGCCGACCGCAAGAGCGCCTCGGTGGTGAGCATCCCCCGGGACACCCGGGTCGACATCCCGGCCTGCAAGGACCCCGACAGCGGGGAGAAGTTCCCGGCGACCAACGCCATCATCAACACCTCGCTGGCCCGCGGCGGCGCCGGCTGCACCCTGGCCACCTGGGAGAACCTCACCGGGGTCTACATCGACCACTGGATGACGATCGACTTCGCGGGCGTGGTGTCGATGGCGGACGCCATCGGCGGGGTCGAGGTGTGCGTGAACCAGAACGTGTGGGACCGCCCGCTGCCCGGCGTGCCCGGCGGCTCCGGCCTGAAGATGACGGCGGGCCGGAAGAAGGTCGAGGGCGAGCAGGCGCTGCAGTGGCTGCGCACCCGGCACGCCTGGGGCAGCGACCCGCTGCGGGCCCGGGCCCAGCACATGTACATGAACTCGATGATCCGCACGCTGAAGAGCCAGAACGTCTTCACGGACGCGGGCAGGCTGATGGACCTGGCCGAGGCCGCGACGAAGTCGCTGACGGTCTCCGAGGAGATCGGCACCGTGAAGAAGCTGTACGACCTGGGCATGCAGCTCAAGACGGTGCCCACGGACCGCCTCACCATGACGACGATCCCCACCGTCGAGGACCCCGAGGACAAGAACCACCTGCTTCCGGCCCCCGACGCCGACAAGATGTGGGCGATGCTCCGCGACGACGTGTCCTTCGACGACAAGGGCAAGAAGGAGAAGAAGGGCACGGGCACGGGCGACGGCAAGGACGCCGCCGGAGACGACGCCGCCGCGCCGGGCGACGCCGGGCAGCCCTCCGACGAGCCCGCCGCCGACTCCGAGATCGGCGTCCTCGTCCAGAACGCCACCCGCTCGGCCACCCTCGGCCCGGTCACCGGCCGGGCCGGTGACATCGCCGGGACGCTGGTGGACAAGGGCTTCGCCAAGGCGGTCAAGGACACCTCGGCGGCGCTCTCCGAGGAGCGGACCGTAGTCCGGTACCCGGGCGACGAGTTGGCGGGCGACGCGCGGCGCGTCGCCGAGGCGCTGGGAATCCCCGCGAACGCGGTGCGCAAGTCCGCGGACGTGTCCGGGATCACTCTCGTCGTGGGAGCTGACTGGCGCGAGGGGACGTCCTATCCGAAGCAGAAGACGCCCGAGGCAGGAGACCTGCCGGAGACCAGCGACGCCATCAACGGCTCGGACACCAGCAAGTGCATGGACGTCTACAAGCCCTACCGATGGTAGGAGTTCACGAAAATAGGAGGGAATGCCCTGTTGTAGGGGTGACGATCGTGACACCAGAGTCGTTCGAGGCCGAACCGGGCGGATAGTGTGAGCGCTCCGGTGCCCCCGGCCGCGAGGTCCGCCCTGGCGTCCTGCACTTGTTGACTCTTTACCGGGCGCCTTCAGAGGAAGGCGCCGCGTGGCCCCCGACGGAGGATTGGGAGACCGTGGACGCGCAAGGACGTGGGCGGGCAGACGATGTCGATCCCGCGGATCAGTGGGTGCTGAATCCGCGGACCGGTGAGTACGAACTGCGACTGTCCCCCTCCGCACCGGAATCGTCCGCGCCGGAGTCGTCCGCGCCGGAGTCGTCCGTCCCGGGGCCCCGCGCGGAAGGACCCGGCACGGAAGGTCCCCGCACGGCGGGGCGCCGTACGACCGCTCCGGGCCGTGAGGTGCCGCCCCAGCGGCGGCGCCGTCCGGAGCCCGAGGCGCCGGCGCCCGGACGGCGCGGACGCCGGCCGGAGAAGAAGAAGTCCAGGGGCAAGCGGGTCCTGCTGTGGACCGGCGGCAGCATGGCCTTCGTCGTCCTGGTGGCCGGTGTGGGCGGCTACGTCTACCTCAAGCACCTTGAGGGGAACGTCTCGACGACGGACGTGGGCACCGCCGGAAGCAGCAGCTTCAAGAAGGACGAGGCCTTCAACATCCTCATCATCGGCACCGACAAGCGCACCGGTGAGGGCAACGAGGGCTACGGCGACAAGGGCAGCGCCGGGCACGCGGACACCAACATCCTGCTGCACGTCGCCGAGGACCGCTCCAACGCCACGGCGCTGAGCATCCCCCGCGACCTGATCGTCGACATCCCCGACTGCGAGACGACGCTGGAGGACGGGACGAAGAAGGTCATCCCCGGTACCTCCGGCGTCCGCTTCAACCAGAGCCTCGGCGACTTCGGCCGGGACGCGGGCTGCACGATGCGCACGGTGGCGGAGACGACCGGCATCAAGCCGGACCACTTCATGATGGCCGACTTCAACGCGGTCAAGACGCTGACCACGGCGGTCGACGGGGTCGACGTGTGCGTGGAGCACGCCGTGGACGATCCGAAGTCCCATCTCAAGCTGCCCGCGGGCGAGTCCAAGGTCGAGGGCGAGCAGGCCCTGGCCTTCGTCCGCACCCGGCACGCCTTCGGCAACGAGGGCGACCTGGACCGCATCAAGGTGCAGCAGCAGTTCCTGGGCTCGCTCATGCGCAAGATGGCCTCCGGCGACACCCTCACCAGCCCCACCAAGCTGGTGAAGCTCGCCGAGGCCGCGACCAAGGCCCTCACCGTGGACAGCGCCATCGGCAAGGTGGGCACGCTCAAGGACATCGCCCTGGAGCTGAAGAAGGTGCCGACGAAGAACATCACGTTCACCACGGTGCCGGTGATCGACAACCCTGCCGAGAAGGTCAAGGCGACGGTGGTCGTGAACCAGGCGAAGGGCCCCCAGGTCTTCGACATGATCAAGAACGACATCTCCTTCACCGAGGTCGAGCAGAAGAAAAAGAAGGAGAAGGCCGCGGTCGCCGCCCGGCTCAAGGGCGAGAAGTCCGAGCCCGGCGAGGTCCGGGTCCGTGTCATGAACGGCGGCGCCCCCGCCGGCAGCGCCCAGCAGGAACTGGCCCACCTGCAGACCCAGGCCGGGGTCTCCAAGTCCGAGAACGCGGGCAACGCCCCCGCCGACATCGCGAAGACCACCTTGGAGTACGCCCCCGACCAGGCCGACCAGGCCCGCGCCCTCGCCGAGATCCTCGGCCTGACCGGCGCCGCCATGAAGCCCGGAAAGAGCGTCACCAACTCCCAGGGCCTGCCCACCATGACCCTCACCCTCGGCAAGGACTTCAAGGGCGCCGGCGTCAAACTCGACGGCTCCGTCGAGAAGCCGGACCTGGACACCGAGTCCACGGCCGACCAGAAGCTGTGCGCCAGTTGACCTGAGGGGCCTGTCGTACGTCTGACAGGGCGGCGACGGGCCGACGCGGTGGCCCGGGGGCGGGGAGGGACGCGGAAGTGACGCGGAGCAGTGTGCAGGGGGAGGACACGGACGAGGGCGCGGCAGACGCCCCCGAACGTGCGGAGACCGTCCGGAGGGACGGCGACAACGGTGTCGACGGCACCAAGGACGACACCGAGAGCGAGCCCGACGCCCCCCGTCCGCGCAGGCGACGGCGGGTCCTGCGGTGGACCGCGGTGGTGCTCGCCGTGGTCCTGGCCGGCACGGCCGCAGCGGGTTACCTCTACTACGAGCACCTCAACGGCAACATCAAGCAGGACGCCCTGAACCTGGGCGACAACAAGGTCGCCGAGCCGACGCCGAACGCGGCCGGGCAGACTCCGCTGAACATCCTCGTCATCGGCTCGGACGCCCGGGACAGCGAGGAGAACCAGCAACTCGGCGGCGCCCGCGAGACGTTCGGCTCCACCCCGCTGGCGGACGTGCAGATGCTGGTGCACCTGTCCGCCGACCGCAGCAACATGTCGGTGGTCAGCATGCCGCGCGACACCCTGCTGGAGATACCCAGGTGCACCGACCCGGACGACGGTGAGGTGTACCCGGCGAGCGAGGGCCGGGTGATGACCAACCAGAGCCTCGGCCACGGCGGCCCGGGCTGCACGGTGGCCACCTGGCAGGAGCTGACCGGCATACACATCGACCACTTCGTGATGGTCGACTTCGCGGGCGTGGTCTCGATGGCCGACGCCGTCGGCGGCGTCCCGGTCTGTGTGGACGCCAACATCCACTCGCGCGACAACTCGGGCCACGGCTCCGGTCTGAAGCTGGCGAAGGGCACGCACCCGGTCAAGGGCGAGCAGGCCCTGCAATGGCTGCGCACCCGGTACGGCTTCGAGGACGGCAGCGACCTCGCACGGGCCAAGGCCCAGCACATGTACCTGAACTCGATGGTCCGGGTGCTGCGCGAGAACGCGACCCTCAGCAGCCCGAACAAGCTGCGCAGGCTCGCCGAGGAGGCCACCGAGGCGCTCACCGTCGACCCGGGCCTGGACTCCGTCAAGAAGCTGTACGACCTCAGCAACGAGCTGCGGAAGGTGAAGCCCGAGCGCATCACCATGACCACGATGCCCAACCGGTACGTGGGCGCCCGCGTCGAGCCGACCGAGGACGCGGAGCAGTTGTTCCGGCTGGTGCGCGAGGACATCGCGCTGGACGGCAAGGACCCGAAGAAGAAGCCGGACGCCGAGCCCAAGCTCCCGGCCGACCCGGCCGCACCCGACGACGAGATCGCGGTGCAGGTCCGCAACGGCACCCGCACCGACGAGCTGGGCAGCGCCCCCGGCCGCGCGAACACGGTCACCGGGCTCCTGGTGGAGCGGGGCTTCACGAAGGCGGTCGCGGACCCGTCGGTGCTGCCGAGCGAGGACCGTACGATGATCCGCTACCCGAGCGCCGACCTGGAGGGCGACGCACGCCGCGTCGCCAAGTCCCTCGGGATACCGGCGAGTTCGGTGAAGCGCTCGACGGACGTCTCCGGCGTCACGCTCGTCGTGGGCGCCGACTGGCGCGAGGACACGGCGTACCGGGCGCCCGAGAGCGACGACCGGACCCCCGAGTCGGCCGAGGCACTCAACGGCGCGGACGACAGCGCCTGCATGCACGTGAACCCGGCGTTCACCTGGTCCTGACCGCCGTCACCGCGGACGGGGCCGGCGCCGGTACCCCGGCCTTCACCGGCGCTCCCGTTACCGCGAACGGGGGACACGGGTGCGCGCCGCGGGGTCACAGCCCCGGGCAGCAGATCGTATGGGCCTACGGTGCTCACGAATCCCGCGTCACTCCCCTGTCCGGCCGCACGGTCCACGCCCTGGGCCCGTCCCCGCGGAGGTGTTCCCCTTGCCCACGCCGCCCCGCTCGTCCCGGGTCCCGGCCTCGACCAACCGGGGCGGGCCCCCGCCGCAGCGCGGCGGCCCCCGGCCGTCCGGGCGTCCGCCGAGGCCCCCCGTGCGGCGGAAGAAGCCGCGCTGGGCCATGCGGGCGGTGACCGCGCTGTCGGTGGTGGTGCTCGCCTCCGCCGGGATCGGGCACGCGGTGCTCTCCAGTCTGGACTCGGACATCTCGCGGTTCGACGCGTTCAAGGACATGAAGAACCGGCCGCGGGCGGGCGACGGCATGAACGTCCTGATGGTCGGCACCGACGGCCGGGACGAGATCACCGAGGAGGAGCGGCGCAAGTACCGGCTGGGCGGCGCCCCCTGCCACTGCACCGACACGATCATGATCGTGCACATCTCGGAGGACCGGGAGCGCGCGAGCGTCGTCAGCCTGCCGCGCGACTCGTACGCCGAGACGCCCGGCCACACCGACCGCACCACCGGCGAGCACCACAAGGGGCACCCGCTCAAGCTGAACGCGGCCTATGCCGAGGGCGGCCCGCAGCTGACGATCCGCACCGTGGAGAACATGACCCGGGTGAAGATCGACCACTATCTGGAGGTCGACTTCACCAGCTTCATGAAGACCGTGGACGTCCTCGGCGGGGTGCGGATCTGCACGGTCCAGCCGCTCAAGGACAGCTACACGGGACTCGACCTGCCGGCCGGCTCCCACACCCTGATGGGCGGGCAGGCGCTGCAGTACGTGCGGGCCCGCCACCTCGACGGCGCCTCGGACCTGAGCCGGATGAAGCGCCAGCAGCGTTTCCTGGCCGCCCTGATCGACCGGGCGACCTCCTCGGGAATCCTGCTGAACCCGCTGAAGTTCCGCGACGTCACCCGGGCCGTGCTCGGCTCGGTCCGGGCCGACCAGGGCTTCGGCACCGACGAGCTGCTGACGCTCGGGCGGGCGATGCGGAACTTCTCGCCGTCGTCCTCCGAATTCACCACCGTGCCGATCGGGCAGATGGGCTACGCGGTCAAGGGCGTCGGTTCGACGCTGAAGTGGGACCCGGCCAAGTCGGAACGGCTCTTCGACGCCCTGCGCGAGGACAAGCCGCTGGCCGCGCCGAAACCGAGGCCGAAGGGGCCGGCGCCGGTGCGGGTCCCGGTGGACCCGAAGCAGATCCGCGTCCAGGTGGAGAACGGCACCCGCACCTCCGGGCTGGGCAAGCGGGTGGACGCCGCGCTGGCGGCGACCGGGTTCCGCACGACCAAGGCACCGCGGAACGCCAAGGACCGGGCGGTCGGGCGGACCGTCGTCGCCTACGACCCCCGCTGGGACCAGTCGGCGAAGTCACTGGCCGCCGCGCTGCCCGGCAGCGAGCTGAAGCCGGTCAAGGGGCAGGGCGCCACGCTGAAGGTGATCGCGGGCGCCGACTTCGAGAAGGTGGCCAAGGTGCGGCCGGCCGACCCGCCGCAGGAGTCGGGCACCGTGGTGCGGGGCGACGAGGTGGTCTGCGGCGAGGAGTGAGGCGCGCCGGGGTCCACCGGCGCGCCCGGGCTCAGTTGTTGCCGGAGACGGTGACCTTCTCGTCGTTCTTCAGTTCCTCGACGAGCTTCTTCACCTTCGCGTCGTCCCACTTGAGGTTGCCGCCGACGCTGCCCGAGATCGGCATGTTCATCGAGGTGCCCTCGCCGCCGCTGACGCTCTTCATCGCCCAGAACATGCTCGCCAGGTCGAACAGGCCCATGTCCTTGTCGACGACCAGGGAGTCCAGGCCGGCGCCCATGGTCGGGTAGAGCTTGAACGGGTTGAGGATCGTCGACGGGGTGGCCACCTGGCTCGCCAGCGCCGACAGGAACTTCTGCTGGTTCTTGGTGCGGTCCAGGTCGGAGCCGGCCAGCGCGTACCGGGTGCGGACGAAGGCGAGGGCCTCCTGGCCGTCCAGGGTCTGCTTGCCCTTCTTGAGGTCGGCGCCGGACTTCTTGTCCTTGATGTCCTGCGGGATGTCGATCTCGACGCCGCCGACCGCGTCCACGATGTTCGCGAAGCCGCCGAAGCCGATCTCCACGTAGTGGTCCAGGCGCAGCCCGGTGTTGTGCTCGACGGTGCGCACCAGCAGCTCGGGGCCGTCCTCGGCGTAGGCGGCGTTCAGCTTGGTGTGCCGGCCCGTGCCCGGGTACTTCTTGCCGGACTCGGAGCCGACGAAGCTCGGGATCTCCACGTCCGAGTCGCGGGGCAGGGAGATCAGCGTCGACCCGTTGTCCCCGGTGTGCAGGATCATCATCGAGTCGGTGCGCTTGCCCTCGGCGTAGCCGGTGTGCAGGTCCTTCATCTGGTCCTTGGACATGCCCTCGCGGCTGTCGGACCCGACGATGAGGTAGTTCGTGCCCTCGCCGGCCTCGGGCCGCTCGATGACCTTGGACAGGTCGACCTCGCGGTTGAGCTTGGAGTCGGCCCAGAAGTAGGTGCCGACGGTGGTGACGACCAGCACGGTCACCACCGTGATCGCGGTCCACTTGATCCGGCGGCGCCAGTTCGGCGCGGGCCGGCCCGGTGCCTGGCGGCCGGGCCCCTGGCCACCGCCGCCGCCGTAGACCTGGCCGGTGTTGTAGCCGCTGTCGTACCCGTCGCCGCCGTGCCCCTGGCCGTCGGTGTACGACGGCTGCTGGGGCACCCCGGCGCCGTACGGCGGGGCCGACGGGCCCGGGCCGGGCGGCGGCGTCGCGCCGCGGCGGACCTGACGCATCACGCGTGCGCTCTCCGGCCGTGCGCTCGCGCTGCCGCGCCCGTAGCCGCTGCCGCGGTTGTCACCGGACCATCCCTCGGGCCAATCATTCATGCGCACCAGTGTGCAGGGCCGCCCTGTGGGCCTTACAAGGTATGTCGGAAAATCAGGGCAGTGCTGTTGCGAACCCGACACAAAATCAAGCCCGTGTGCCCCCGGCATAAGGTGGAGGCCATGACAGACCAGGCAGAACAGGCCTCGGCCGCGCAGTCGACGGCCCCGGAGATCCCGGGCAAGCCGACCTCGGCGTCCCGCACCACCCTCAGTCACATCATGACGCACAGCGACACCAACCTTCTGGGCACGGTGCACGGCGGTGTGATCATGAAGCTCGTCGACGACGCGGCGGGCGCCGTGGCCGGACGGCACTCCGGCGGGCCCGCCGTCACCGCCTCCATGGACGAGATGGCGTTCCTCGAACCGGTCCGCGTCGGCGACCTCGTCCATGTGAAGGCCCAGGTCAACTGGACCGGCCGCAGTTCCATGGAGGTGGGCGTCCGGGTCCTGGCCGAGCGCTGGAACGAGTCCACCCCGGCCACCCAGGTCGGCTCGGCCTACCTGGTCTTCGCGGCCGTGGACGCCGACGGCAAGCCGCGCACGGTGCCGCCGGTGCTGCCCGAGACCGAGAAGGACAAGCGGCGCTACCAGGAGGCCCAGATCCGCCGCACCCACCGCCTGGCCCGCCGCCGGGCCATCATGGAACTGCGGGAGCGGCGGGTGGCGGAGGGGTACGAGGACTGACCTCCGCCCGGGGCCCCACCCACCCGGGCGTCGGCTGCGTCAGAGCATGAGCAGGAGCCGCGTGTTCGGTACGAGCTTCCGGTTCACGCTCGTGCTCTGCACGAAGATCGTGAATTCGTCGTTGTGGTCGGGCTTGATGCGGACCTCCACGTCCGGCAGGCCGAGCAGGGCGCGGGCCTCGGGCCCCGTGTACACCCGGTCCGTCTTCTTCTCCAGCACCGATATCTGCTTCTTCGGCTGGACCTTCTCCGACTTGCTCAGCTGGTAGAAGGCACCACCGGTGCGGTAGGTGTGCCCGCGCTCGACGACCCAGTCGCGGATCGCCACGTCGCGGGTGACGTCGATCAGCTGGTACTTCGACGACTCCACCGGGGTGAGGCCGGCCGCCCTGATGGTGTCCTTGTTGACCGCGTCCCCGCCCGTGGAGAACACGGCCCGCGACCCGCGGATGCCCTTGGTGCGGCCCACCATGAACTTCTCGGTGGCCTCCTGGATGACCTGTCCGGCCTCCTCCAGGCCCTGGGTGCTCGTGGCGTCCCAGATGGCGATGTTGTCCTTCGGGAACCCGTACTGCATGGCCTCGCGCTTGCCCATCTGGTCCGGCACGAGGACGGCCAGCGTCCAGTTGTCCGCCTGCGTCTCGATCATCCGGGACACGGCCTCGACCAGTGCGCGCGGGTCCCTGGCGGGGGCGTCCGGGCAGCGGTGGCTCACGTTCTCCTGGCCGTCCGTGAGGACGAAGGTCAGGAAGCTGTGGTCGCCGTACAGCTGGGCCGTCTGCGCCAGCTCCCGCTGCGACTTGAGCGTGGCGGCCAGCAGCGCCGTCATGCCGCCGACCCGGTACATCTGCCGCAGCGACGGCATCCGCAGCACGTCCTTGTCGTAGATGACGCACTCCACCTGGTCGGCGAAGACGTACACCGTGACGCGGGTCTCCTGGTCCAGCTCCTGCGACCGGCGGGCCAGGTAGGCGATCTGCTGGTCGGCGACCTCGACCACCTTGTGGCTCAGGCGCCGCATGGACGAACTGGCGTCCAGCACGAGAGCGACGTGGTTGATGTAGTTCTGGCTCTTGGACATGGCGGCTCCCCCTACTACGTACCGATTGCCGCTCGGCGGCTTCCCGACTCGATGGATCCACCGTCTCACCCACCACTGACAATCGGTCACGACGAGCGAGGGGCGCCCGGCCTGCGGACGCCCCTCGCTGACAAGTCCCCGACCGCTACGGCAGGTTGCGCGCCATGACGATGCGCTGGACCTGGTTGGTGCCCTCGTAGATCTGCGTGATCTTGGCGTCGCGCATCATGCGCTCCACCGGGTAGTCCCGGGTGTAGCCGTAGCCGCCGAGCAGCTGGACGGCGTCCGTGGTCACCTCCATGGCCACGTCCGAGGCGAAGCACTTGGCGGCAGCCCCCTGGAAGGTCAGGTCGCTGTCCCCACGCTGCGACTTGGCGGCCGCCGCGTAGGTGAGCTGGCGGGCGGCCTCGATCTTCATGGCCATGTCGGCCAGCATGAACTGGATGCCCTGGAAGTCGGCGATCGGCTTGCCGAACTGCTTGCGCTCCTTGACGTAGCCCTTGGCGTAGTCGAGGGCGCCCTGGGCGATGCCGAGGGCCTGGGCGGCGATGGTGATGCGGGTGTGGTCCAGCGTCTGCATCGCGGTGGCGAAGCCGGTGCCCTCCGCGCCGATCATGCGGTCGGCGGGGATGCGGACGTTGTCGAGGTAGACCTCGCGGGTCGGCGAGCCCTTGATGCCGAGCTTCTTCTCCGGGGCGCCGAAGGAGACGCCCGCGTCGGACTTCTCGACCACGAAGGCGGAGATGCCCTTGGAGCGCTTGTCCGGGTCGGTGACGGCCATCACCGTGTAGTACTCGCTGACGCCCGCGTTGGTGATCCAGCGCTTGACGCCGTTGAGCACCCAGAAGTCGCCGTCGCGGACGGCCTTGGTCTTCATGCCGGCCGCGTCCGAGCCCGCGTCGGGCTCGGAGAGGCAGTAGGAGAACATGCCGTCGCCCTTGGCGAGCGGGGTCATGTACTTCTTCTTCAGCTCCTCGGAGCCGGAGAGGATCACCGGCAGCGAGCCGAGCTTGTTGACCGCCGGGATGAGGGAGGAGGAGGCGCAGGCGCGGGCCACCTCCTCGATGACGATCACCGTGGCGAGCGCGTCGGCGCCCGCGCCGCCGTACTCCTCGGGGACGTGCACCGCGTGCAGGTCGTTCGCGGTGAGCGCGTCCAGCGCCTCCTGCGGGAAGCGCGCCTCCTCGTCCACCGCTGCGGCGTACGGCGCGATCTTCGCCTCGGCCAGCGAGCGGACGGCGTCCCGGAGCATGTCGTGCTCCTCGGACGGGCGGTACAGGTCGAAGTCAGCCGATCCGGCCAAGGTGTCTCACGCTCCAAAACGCTGTGATGCTGGGCACGCTAACTACCGTTAAGTAACCCAAATTTTAGAGCCCCGGCCGGTCCATGGATAGGTGAGCTTGACGACAGCCGGCCCAAAGCCCGCGAACGGCTTTTCCGGCGCTCCGGATATGCTCGGGCGCGCAACCGTGCCGTACACCTCTGGAGCGCATCCATGGCCCTGAAGATCACCGTGATCGGTACCGGCTATCTCGGCGCCACCCACGCGGCGGCCATGGCCGAGCTCGGTTTCGAGGTGCTGGGTCTCGACGTGGTGCCCGAGAAGATCGAGATGCTCCAGCGGGGCGAGGTCCCGCTGTACGAGCCCGGTCTGCGGGAGCTGCTGGGCAAGCACGTCGCCGGGATCGAGGGCGCCAGCGGGCGGCTGCGCTTCACCACCGACTTCGCCGAGGTCGCGGCCTTCGGCGACGTGCACTTCCTGTGCGTGAACACCCCGCAGAAGCACGGCGAGTACGCCTGCGACATGTCGTACGTCGACTCCGCGCTCGCCTCGCTCGCGCCGCACCTGACCGGCCCCGCGCTGGTCGTCGGCAAGTCGACCGTGCCGGTGGGCTCCGCCGACCGGCTGGCCGCCTACCTGGCCGAGCACGCGCCGGCCGGCGACGGGGCCGAGCTGGCCTGGAACCCGGAGTTCCTGCGCGAGGGCTTCGCCGTCGAGGACACCCTGCACCCCGACCGCCTGGTGGTCGGCGTGCGCAGCGAGCGGGCCGAGCGGCTGCTGCGCGAGGTGTACGCGACGCCGATCGGGGAGGGCTCGCCGTTCGTCGTCACGGACTTCCCGACGGCCGAGCTGGTGAAGACCGCCGCGAACTCCTTCCTCGCCACCAAGATCTCCTTCATCAACGCGATGGCGGAGGTCTGCGAGGCGGCGGGCGGCGACGTCGCCAAGCTGGCGGAGGCGATCGGGTACGACGACCGGATCGGGAAGAAGTTCCTGCGGGCCGGGATCGGCTTCGGCGGCGGCTGTCTGCCGAAGGACATCCGGGCGTTCATGGCGCGCGCGGGCGAGCTGGGCGCCGACCAGGCGCTGACCTTCCTGCGCGAGATCGACTCCATCAACATGCGCCAGCGCGGCCAGATGGTGGAGCTGACCCGGCAGGCGCTGGGCGGCGGCCCCTTCCTCGGCAAGCGCGTGGCGGTGCTCGGCGCCACCTTCAAGCCCGACTCGGACGACGTACGGGACTCCCCCGCGCTGAACGTCGCCGGGCAGGTGCACCTCCAGGGCGCCCAGGTGACGGTGTACGACCCCAAGGGCATGGACAACGCCCGGCGCCTCTTCCCGACCCTCGGCTACGCCGACTCGGCGCTGGAGGCGGTGCGGGGCGCGGACGTGGTCCTGCACCTCACCGAGTGGCGGGAGTTCCGCGAGCTGGACCCCGAGGTGCTGGGCGAGGCGGCGGCGGCCCGGGTGATCCTGGACGGCCGCAACGCCCTGGACCCGACGCTGTGGCGGAAGGCCGGCTGGACGTACCGGGCGATGGGCCGCCCGACCGCCTGAGGGCTGTCCGAGGGCCGTCCTGAGGGAGGCGAAGGCGACGCCGGTTCGGCCGAGGCTCAGTCGGCCGAACCGGCGTCGCTCGCATTGTGCCGCAGTGCGCGGCCGGCCGGCCGGTGAAGCGGGCGGTGTTTACGACTCCTTGGCCCGGTACCGGCGCATCTTGGCGCGGGCCCCGCACACCTGCATGGAACACCAGCGACCGCGTCCCGCCGGGCTGCGGTCGTAGTACGCCCAGTGGCAGTCGGCGGCCTCGCACGCCTTGAAGCGGCTCCAGGTGCCGGCCACCAGTGCCTGGGCGACGGCGGCGGCGACGCGGGCGGTCAGCGAGCCCTCCCCGGCCGGGGCGAGGGCGGCGGAGCCGTCGGCCGGGTCGACGGCGACGACCAGCGGGGCGGCCGCCAGCAGCTCCCCCAGCGGGGTCACCGCGCGGTGCGGCGGGTGGCCGGCGTGGGCGAGCAGGGTCGCGCGCAGGGACTCGCGCAGCTCACGGGCGGCCGGTACCTCATCCTCCGCCAGGCCGAAACGCGCCCGAACCGCCGGGGTGTCCAGCGAGTCGGCACCCGTCTCGATGTCCAGCAGCGTGTTCACCAGGGCCTCCACCAGCTCCAGGCCGCCGGGTGCGGGCGATCGCTCACTCATGCTTGCGACGTTACCGCCAATACGGCAACATGCAGTAACCGTTACCGGTTACCCGCATAGTGCTGGTAACCATGCCGGTGACCGAAGACCGCGTACTTCAAGGAGGAAGTCATGGCTGTCGCCGAACTGGGCCCCGTCGTCCTGGACTGTCCCGAGCCCCGTGCACTGGCCCGCTTCTACGCCGGCGTGCTCGGCGGCACCGTCGAGGGCGAGGGCGAGGGCGAGGGCGACTGGGTCGACCTGGAGCTGCCGGGCGGCCGGGCGCTGGCCTTCCAGGCGGCGCCCGGGTTCGTGCCGCCTAAGTGGCCCGCGCCGGACGACTCGCAGCAGTTCCACCTCGACCTCACGGTGAAGGACCTGGACGCGGCCGAGAAGGCGGTGCTCGAGCTGGGCGCGCGTCCGCTGGACGCGGAGGACCGCACCCGTACCTTCCGGGTTTACGCCGATCCGGCCGGGCACCCGTTCTGCCTCTGCGCCTGCTGAACACCGGCCCACGAGCACTCGGAGGACTCCCATGGCACCCGCGGCAGGTTTCCGTTCCGTCGTCGTCGACTGCCCCGACCCCCGTGAGCTGGCCCGCTTCTACGCGGCGGTCGGGGGCGGCACGCCCGACGAGGGGGACCCGGACTGGGTGGTCCTCCAGGTGCCCGGCGGACCCCGCCTGTCCTTCCAGCGGGCCCCGGACCTCACCCCGCCCGAGTGGCCGCGCTCCGACCGCAACGCCCAGCAGTTCCACCTCGACTTCGACGGCGGGGCGACCTGGGCGGAGATGGACGCGGCGCACGAGCGGGTGCTCGCGCTGGGCGCCCGGCCGCTGGACCTGGAGGACCGGGAGAGGAAGGACTTCATGGTGTACGCCGATCCGGCGGGGCATCCGTTCTGCCTGTGCCGGATCGAGCACACGTGACGCTCGCGCGGGCTATCCGTCCAGGTCGGCGATGGTTGCCGTGGACGGCTCGCGGCGCAGCTGGGCCGCCTTCGCGGTGAAGGCGGCGGCACGCAGGACCCGCTGGACGTTGCCCCAGGTCAGCAGGGCGACGTCCGCCTCGTCCCAGCCGCGCCTGAGCAGTTCGGCGATGAGCCGGGGGTAGCAGGAGGGGTCGCCCAGCTCCAGCGGGTGCGCGGCGCCGCTGTCGTAGGTGCCGGACAGGCCGACGCTCTGCGGGCCGGCCACCGTGCGGACGTGGTCGAGGTGGTCGGCGACGTCCCGGACCGTCGGGCCGGTCTGCTCGGCGGTCAGCGGCACCATGCACAGGCCGCCGGCCGCGCCCAGCTCCACCAGCAGGTCGTCGGGGAGGTTGGCGGGGTGCGGGCGCAGGGCGCGGGCGGCGGAGCGGGTGCACAGCGCCGGCGCCTTGGACACCGCGAAGGTACGGCGGATGGTCTCGGCCGAGGCGCCGGAGAGGTCGGCGACGACACCGAGCCGGTTCATCTCCCGGACGACCTCCTCGCCGAACCGGGTCAGCCCCGCCTCGCTCGCCCAGCTCACCCCGGACAGCGTCAGGACGCGCAGGCCGAGGGCGTGCAGCGAGCGCAGGATGCCGAGGCGGTCGCCGAGGGCGGCGGCGCCGGCGGGGCCGGGCAGTACGGCGACCCGGCCGCAGTTGCGGGCGTCGATGGCCTGCCCCGCGTCGTAGGCCAGGCGCAGTCCCTCCGGGTGGGCCCGCACGACCGTCTTGACCAGGTCGAGCTGCTCCAGCGTGGCGCCGACCGCACGGTCCCCGTCGAGGGACTCGGGCAGGTGCAGCGACCACAGCAGCGCACCCACGTGCCCCTCGCGCAGCCGCGGCACGTCGGTGTCGACCGCGCTCTCGCCCAGCTCCAGGTCGTACCAGGGCAGGTGCTTGAGCGCCCAGGGCAAGCCGCTGCAGCCGTCGGCGACGGGGTGGGCGGCCAGCACGGCGAGCGCCCGGGTCAGCGGCTCGTCGTCGGGGTCGGACACGGGAGCGTAGGGCTCCGGCGGAAAGGCCTCCGCGGCGAGCGGCACGGGCAGGTCGTCGAGCCCACCGGCCTCGGTACCGGTGTGCAGGTCGTCCTGGAGGTCTGCCATGACGGGCTCCGTACGGTCGTCGTGAGGTACGGCCACCGTCGCACGGAGCGGAAAGGGCTTCCTGGTGGGTGGGGCGTTCGGGGGTACGCGGCTCAGCCCCTCGCGGCGTCGATCACCTCGTCGAGGGTGTCCCGGGAACGGAGCAGATCCGTGATCGTCCGGTCGATGCGGGCGCGTTCGGCGGTGAGGTCGGCGAGCAGCTTCGGCGTCGCCACGACCGAGGGGCCGCCGTCGCCGTCGCGCATGCACGGCAGCAACTGCGCGATCTTGCTGCTGCACAGCCCGGCCGCGTACAGCTCCTGGATGCGGATGACCCGGTCGACGGCCGCCTCCGCGTACTCTCGGTGCCCGCCGGGCGTACGCTCGGCCGCGAGCAACCCCTGCTTCTCGTAGTAGCGCAGCGAGCGCTCGCTGACGCCCGTGCGCCGGGCCAGTTCCCCGATCCGCATCCGCCGTGCCTCCCGGTCCCGGACTTGATTCTGACACCGGTGTCAAGTTTTAGCGTACGGACATGTCGAACACAACAGAGCTCTTCGCGTCCGCCCCGCTCGGCCCGCTCACCCTGCCCAACCGCCTGGTAATGGCCCCGCTGACGCGCAACCGTGCCGAGGCCGACGGCACCCCGACCCGGCTCATGGCCGCGTACTACGCCCAACGCGCCTCCGCGGGACTGGTCATCGCCGAGGCCGCGACGCCGAACGCGGTCGGGCAGACGTACCCGAACATCACCGCCGTGCACAGCGCCCGGCACGTGGCGGGCTGGCGGCGGGTCACCGACGCCGTCCGGGAGGCAGGCGGGCGGATGTTCCTCCAGCTCCAGCACGGCGGCCGGGTCGGGCATCCGGCGACGAGCGGCCTGACGCCCGTCGCGCCCTCACCCGTACCGCTGCCCGAGACGATCTTCACGCCCGACGGGCACCGGCCGGCCGTCGTCCCCAGGGAGATGACCACCGAGGACATCCGCACCACCGTCGCCGACTTCGCGCGGGCCGCCCGCAACGCCCTCGACGCCGGGTTCGAAGGGGTGGAGGTGCACTCCGCCAACGGGCACCTGCTGCACCAGTTCCTGTCCGCCAACACCAACCTGCGCACCGACGGCTACGGCGGCTCCGTCGCCGCGCGCGTCCGGTTCACCGCCGAGGTGGTGGAGGCGGTGGCCGCCGAGATCGGCGCCGAACGGGTGGGGCTGCGGGTCTCCCCCGGCAACACCGTCAACGGCATCGCCGAGGGCGAGACCGAGGAGATCTACCCGGCCCTCGCACAGCGGCTCCGCGGACTCGGGCTCGCGTATCTGCACCTGGTGCACGCCGACCCGGACGCCCCGGTGTTCGGGAAGCTGCGCGCGGGGTGGCCGGGCGTGCTGATCGGCAACCCGGTGCTGGGCGACGAACTCACCACGGACGCCGTGCGCCGCGCCTCCGAGCGGCTGCTGGCCGCGGGCGCCGACCTGATCGCCCTGGGCCGGCCCTTCCTCGCCAACCCCGACCTGGTGGCACGGCTGCGGCTGGGCGCCCCGCTGAACCCGGTGCGGGACCGGTACTTCATGTACGTGGGCGGGGCGACCGGATACACCGACTACCCCGCCCTCGGAGAGGTGACGGCTCAGCCGTCCAGCTCCTCCAGCGACGCGTTGGACGGCCCTCGCGTCGCCTGAAGCCCCCGGGACACGTCCTCGGCGCTGTCGAGGACGCGGACCGCGTTCTTCCAGGTGAGCTTGGCCAGGTCGGACTGGGACCAGCCGCGGTCGAGCAGCTCGGCGATCAGGTTCGGGTAGCCGGAGACGTCGCCGAGACCGTCCGGGGTGAAGGGCGTGCCGTCGTAGTCGCCGCCGATGCCGAGGTGGTCGACGCCGGCGACCTCACGCATGTGGTCGAGGTGGTCGGCGACCGTGGAGACGGTGGCGACGGGGCGCGGGACGCGCTCCTCGAAGGCCGCGTGGACCTTCATCGCCTCGGGGCTGCTGTCCAGGTGGTGGAAGCCGTGCGTGCGCATGTTGTCGTCGGCCTGGGCGGTCCAGTCGACGGCCGCCTGGAGCACGAACTTCGGCACGAACGTCACCATCGCCATGCCGCCGTTGGCGGACAGCCGCTCCAGGACGTCGTCCGGGATGTTGCGCGGGTGGTCGCACACCGCGCGGGAGGACGAGTGCGAGAAGATCACCGGCGCGGTGGAGGTGTCCAGCGCGTCGCGCATGGTCGTCGCCGCGACGTGCGAGAGGTCGACCAGCATGCCCTCGCGGTTCATCTCCCGCACGACCTCGCGGCCGAAGGCCGACAGGCCGCCGACGCCGGGCTCGTCGGTCGCCGAGTCCGCCCACGCGACGTTGTCGTTGTGGGTGAGCGTCATGTAGCGCACGCCGAGCGCGTACAGGGCGCGCAGGGTGGCCAGCGAGTTGTCGATGGAGTGGCCGCCCTCGGCGCCCATGAGGGAGGCGATACGGCCTTCGGCGCGGGCCGCCTCCATGTCTGCGGCGGTCAGCGCGGCCCGCAGCTCGCCGGGGTGGCGGTCGATCAGCCGCCGTACGCAGTCGATCTGCTCCAGCGTCGCCGTCACCGCGCCGGGCAGGTCGGAGCGGACGTACACCGACCAGTACTGCGCGCCGACGCCACCGGAGCGCAGCCGGGCCAGGTCGGTGTGCAGGTGGGCGGACTGGTCGGCGGCGATGTCGCGGGCGTCGAGGTCGTAGCGGACCTGCTCGCGCAGCGCCCAGGGCAGGTCGTTGTGACCGTCGACGACGGGGAACTCGCGCAGCAGTTCCCGGGCCTTCTCCAGCGATGTCATCCGCGTCCCTTTCGTCACTTTCCGAATCCGAAGCCGGCCGCGGAGCCCTCGACCTTGGTGCGCAGCCGCTTGCCCTTCTCGGTGGCCTGGTCGTTGAGGTCCTGCTGGAACTCGCGCATCCGCCCGAGCAGTTCCTCGTCGTGGGTGGCGAGGATACGGGCGGCCAGCAGACCGGCGTTGCGAGCGCCGCCGACGGAGACCGTGGCAACGGGGACACCGGCCGGCATCTGCACGATGGACAGGAGGCTGTCCATGCCGTCGAGGTACTTCAGCGGCACCGGGACCCCGATGACCGGCAGCGGGGTGACCGAGGCGAGCATGCCGGGCAGGTGGGCGGCGCCCCCGGCCCCGGCGATGATCGCCTTGAGGCCGCGTCCGGCGGCCTGCTCGCCGTACGCGATCATCTCGTGCGGCATGCGGTGCGCGGAGACGACGTCGACCTCGTAGGGCACCTCGAACTCGTCGAGCGCCTTGGCGGCGGCCTCCATGACGGGCCAGTCGGAGTCCGACCCCATGACGATGCCGACGACCGGGCTCACCGGGCTGGGCTGGCTCATTCGGTGATCGTGCCTCTCAGGTAGCCGGCAGCGTGACGGGCGCGCTCCAGCACGTCGTCCAGGTCGTCGCCGTAGGTGTTGACGTGGCCGACCTTGCGGCCGGGCTTCACGTCCTTGCCGTACATGTGGATCTTGAGCTGCGGGTCGCGGGCCATGCAGTGCAGGTACGCGGAGTACATGTCCGGGTAGTCGCCGCCCAGGACGTTGACCATCACCGTCCACTTCGCGCGCGGGCGCGGGTCGCCGAGGGGGAGGTCGAGGACCGCGCGGACGTGGTTGGCGAACTGCGAGGTGATCGCGCCGTCCATCGTCCAGTGGCCGGAGTTGTGCGGGCGCATCGCCAGTTCGTTGACGAGGACGCGGCCGTCGCGGGTCTGGAACAGCTCGACGGCGAGGTGTCCGACGACGCCCAGCTCCTTGGCGATGCCGAGCGCCATCTCCTCGGCGCGCAGGGCCAGCGCCTCGTCCAGCTCGGGGGCGGGGGCGATCACCGTGTCGCAGACGCCCTTGACCTGCTGGGACTCGACGACGGGGTAGGCCACCGCCTGGCCGTGCGGGGAGCGGACCACGTTGGCGGCCAGCTCGCGGACGAAGTCGACCTTCTCCTCCGCCAGCACCGGCACGCCCGCGCGGAAGGGCTCGGCCGCCTCCTCGACGGAGTCCACGACCCACACGCCCTTGCCGTCGTACCCGCCGCGGACCGTCTTGAGGACGACGGGGAAGCCGTCGCCGCCCTCGACGGCGCCCTCCGCCGCGAAGGCGGCCACGTCGGCCGGATCGCGCACGATCCGGTGCCGTGGGCAGGGCACGCCGATCGCGACGAGCTTCGCGCGCATCACGCCCTTGTCCTGGGCGTGCACGAGCGCCTCGGGACCGGGGCGGACGGGGATGCCGTCCGCCTCCAGGGCCTTGAGGTGCTCGGTCGGCACGTGTTCGTGATCGAAGGTGATCACGTCACAGCCGCGCGCGAACTCGCGCAACGTGTCCAGATCGCGATAGTCGCCGACGACGACTTCGTTCACGACCTGCGCCGCAGAGTCCTGGGGAGTGTCACTGAGAAGCTTGAACCTGATGCCGAGCGGGATGCCCGCCTCGTGTGTCATACGAGCGAGCTGGCCACCGCCGACCATACCGACTACCGGGAACGTCACACCCCTAGCGTATCGGCCGCGCGGGGCCCACCTGTTTACCGGCCGTTTCCGGCCGGTCCAGCCGCCCGTTCCGGCTCCCGTGCGTCCGTCCGCAGGAAGATCGCGCGTCCGGGTGGTTAGCATGAACAGATTGACGCCAACCGACGGACGGGGGCCTGCACGGCCATGGAACATGGTTCCTCGGGTGCTCAGACTGCTCCCGCCACGCCTCAGGCGCCGCGCGCCGGAGTGCGGGAACGGGTCGACCGGCTCGTGCGAGAGGTCGTGAAGTTCGGCGCCGTGGGCGGCGCGGGGGTGCTGGTCAACCTCCTCGTCTTCAACCTCGTACGGCACACGACCGACCTCCAGGTGGTGCGGGCCAGCATCATCGCCACGGTCGTCGCGATCGCCTTCAACTACGTGGGCTTCCGGTACTTCACCTACCGCGACCGCGACAAGAGCGGCCAGACCCGCGAGATGTCGCTGTTCCTGCTGTTCAGCGCCGTCGGCCTGGTCATCGAGAACGGCGTGCTCTACACGGCGACGTACGGCTTCGGCTGGGACAGCCCGCTGCAGAGCAACATCTTCAAGTTCCTCGGCATCGGGATCGGCACGCTGTTCCGCTTCTGGTCGTACCGCAGCTGGGTCTTCCGCGCGCTGCCCGCCCGTGAGCCGGTGACGCGGGCGGAGACCTTCCTGGAGCACGAGCACCCGACCGCGGTCCCCCGCGCGGACGGCGCCCCCGCCGGCCACCGCTGACCCGCTCCCCCTCCTGCGGCGCGCTCAGCGCACCGTCCGGTCGCCGTCTCCCGGGGACTTCTTCGACGGCGGCGTGCGGGACAGGAACAGCCCGAAGACCGGCGGACGCCCCTGGAGCAGCTCCAGGCGGCCGCCGTCCGCCTCCGCGAGGTCGCGGGCGACGGCGAGGCCGATGCCGGTGGAGTTGCGCCCGCTGATCGCGCGCTCGAAGATCCGCGCCCCCAGGTCGCCCGGGACGCCGGGGCCCTCGTCGGTGACCTCGACCACGGCCTGGTTGCCGGTCACCCGGGTCCGCAGGGCCACCGTGCCGCCGCCGTGCATCAGGGAGTTCTCGATCAGCGCGGCCAGCACCTGCGCCACGGCGCCCGGGGTGCCCACGGCGGTCAGATGGCGCTTGCCGGAGCTGACGATGGCCCGTCCCTCGCTGCGGTAGGCGGGGCGCCACTCGGCGATCTGCTGCTGGATGACGTCGTCCAGCTCGAAGGTGACGGCGGAGCCGCTGCGCGGGTCGCGGGAGTTGGTGAGCAGCCGGTCCACGACGTCCGTCAGCCGTTCCACCTGGGACAGCGCGATCGTCGCCTCCTCCTTCACCGTCTCCGGCTCGTCGGTCAGGGTGATCTCCTCCAGCCGCATCGACAGCGCGGTCAGTGGCGTGCGCAGCTGGTGGGAGGCGTCGGCGGCCAGTCGGCGCTCGGCGGTGAGCATCCGGGCGATGCGCTCGGCGGAGGAGTCCAGGACGTCCGCGACCCGGTCCAGCTCGGGGACGCCGTACCGCTTGTGCCGCGGGCGCGGGTCGCCGGAGCCGAGACGCTCGGCGGTCTCGGCGAGGTCGGTGAGCGGGGAGGAGAGGCGGTTGGCCTGCCGGATCGCCAGCAGTACGGCGGCGATCACCGCGAGCAGCGCCACCAGGCCGATGATCAGCAGGGTCCGCCCGACCTCCCGGGTCACCGAGGAGCTGGGCTCCTCGACGAGGACCGTCTCGCCCTCCTCGCCGGTGGCCCTGCCCTGCAGGACGTCGCCGGTCGGCTTGCTGCCGACCTCGACGACCGGCTCGCCGGGGATACGGATCACGGCGTACCGGGCGTCGCGGATCTGCTCCCGCAGGAAGTCCTCGTCGACGGAACCGGTGCCGATGAGCCGGCTGTCGACGATGCTGGCCAGCCGCACCGCTTCCAGGTCGACCCGCTCCTGGGCCGTGCTGCTGATGGTCCGGGTCTCGACGATGACGAGGGAGACGCCGAAGACGGCGATCACCACGAGCACCACGGCGAGCGTGGACTGGATCAGTCGACGGCGCATGTCCTCTTACCCGCAAGGCCCGCTCGGGGCTCGCTCAGTTCTTCTCGAAACGGAAGCCCACGCCGCGCACGGTGGCGATGTAGCGCGGGTTGGCCGCGTCGTCGCCCAGCTTCTTGCGCAGCCAGGAGATGTGCATGTCGAGGGTCTTGGTCGACGACCACCAGGTGGTGTCCCAGACCTCGCGCATCAGCTGGTCGCGGGTGACGACCCGGCCGGCGTCGCGCACCAGGACCCGCAGCAGGTCGAACTCCTTCGCGGTGAGCTGGAGCTCCTCCTCGCCCATCCAGGCCCGGTGCGACTCGACGTCGATGCGCACACCGTGGGTGGCGGGCGGCTGCGGCGGCTCGGCGGCACCGCGCCGCAGCAGGGCCCGGACCCGGGCGAGCAGCTCGGCGAGGCGGAAGGGCTTGGTGACGTAGTCGTCGGCGCCCGCGTCCAGGCCGACGACGGTGTCCACCTCGTCGGCGCGCGCGGTCAGGATCAGGATCGGCACGGCGTGGCCCTCGGACCGCAGCCGGCGGGCGACCTCGAGTCCGTCCATGCCCGGCAGGCCCAGGTCCAGCACGACCAGGTCGATGCCGCCCTGCAGCCCCGCGTCGACCGCGGTGGGTCCGTCCTCACGCACCTCGACCTCGTACCCTTCCCTGCGCAGTGCGCGGGCCAGCGGCTCCGAGATGGACGCGTCGTCCTCGGCGAGCAGTACACGGGTCATGGGCTGATGGTAGACCGCTCGGAGCAACGCCCGGGGCAAGATCGCCCCGAGGGCCGCCCCGCCCCGCCACCCCCGCGTCCGGACCTGCGGCTGTGGGGTGCCATCCTGGGGGAAACCTTCGAAAGATCGTTCACGGTTCCACTATTACCTGTGATCCGCGTCTCAAGTCCTTCCATACCGGGCGGTGTCCTGCCGTATGGTGAATCAGCGCCTGTAGCACCCAGCGGACCTTTGGCGACAGTTCGACGCTGAAGGTCTCTTTTGTGTGCGGGCCGACCCCCACCGTCGGCCTTGAAAGGAATGACCTGTGGCCGGGCCTCACCGCGTGCAGTGACGCGCACAGAGGCGTGGATCCCGGTGGCCGCCGCCCACCGCTTCGCAATCCGGAGCGGATCCCTCAGGCGTGGGAGGGGCGGGACGGGCCGCCGGTGCCGGCCGCCCCCCACCGGGCGCGCATCGCCTCATGAGCGCGTCCCGACCAGCAAGGATCGACCATGGCGTCCAGCCTGACGAAGGACTCGGTCACCCCGGGCACCCCCGGCACCGAGAAGACCTTCTTCGGCCACCCCCGCGGACTGGCCACACTCTTCATGACCGAGATGTGGGAGAGGTTCTCCTACTACGGCATGAGGGCTCTGCTCCCGCTGTACCTCGTCGCCCCGGGTGGTCTCGGCCTCGGCGCCGGCACCGCGACCGCGATCTACTCGGTGTACCTCTCGCTGGTGTACCTGCTCACGATGCCGGGCGGCTGGTTCGGCGACCGCGTCTGGGGTCCCCGCAAGACCGTCGCCATCGCCGGCGGCGTGATCATGCTGGGCCACCTGACGCTGGCGCTGCCGTCCTCCGGCACGTTCTACGCGGGCCTCGGCCTGGTCGCCATCGGCTCGGGTCTGCTGAAGGCCAACATCTCCACGATGGTCGGCCAGCTCTACGACGGTCCCGACGACCCGCGCCGCGACGGTGGCTTCACCGTCTTCTACATGGGCATCAACCTCGGTGCCTTCGCCGCGCCGCTGACCATCGGCACCATCGGCGAGAACGTCAACTGGCACCTGGGCTTCGCGCTCGCCGCGGTCGGCATGGGCCTGGGCGTGCTCCAGTTCCTCATCGGCAGCCGCCACCTGGCCCCGCACTCCAGCGCGGTCCCGAAGCCGCTGTCCGTCGAGGAGAAGACCTCGACACTGCGCAAGGCCGCCTTCTGGGCCGCGCTGGCCGTCGTCTTCTACGCGATCGTCGGCTTCTCCGGCCACTACACCCTGAACTGGATCCTGGTCCCGCTGACCCTGCTCGGCGTGATCATCCCGGTGCTGGTGCTGACCAACATCAAGCGCGACAAGTCCCTGGACCGCGCCGAGCAGTCCAAGATGTCGGCGTACATCTGGTTCTTCGTCGCCGCCGCCGTGTTCTGGATGATCTACGACCAGGGCGGCTCGACCCTGTCGCTGTTCGCCGACTCCTCGACGGACACGAGTGTCTTCGGCTGGGACTTCCCGGTCTCCTGGTTCCAGTCGGTCAACCCGGTCATCATCATGGCCCTGGCCCCGGTCTTCGCCACGGTGTGGCTGGCGCTCAACCGCCGGGGCAAGGAGCCGAGCACGGTCGTCAAGTTCTCCTTCGGCCTGGTCCTGGTCGGCGCGTCCTTCTTCCTCTTCCTGGCCCCGCTGGGCATCGCGGAGGGCGGCCACAAGACGGCGGCCCTGTGGCTGGTGGCGATCTACTTCGTCCAGACCTGCGGTGAGCTGATGCTCTCCCCGGTCGGCCTGTCGGTGACGACGAAGATGGCGCCGGTGAAGTACGCCTCGCAGATGATGGGCGTCTGGTTCCTGGCCGTCACCGCCGGTGACGCCACGACCGGCCTGCTCTCCATCGCCGGCGTCGACCTCGACAAGACGGGCATCGTCGCCGCGGAGGCCACCCTCGCGGTGGTCGCCGGCGTCGCGATCTGGATGTACCGCAAGCGCGTCAAGGAACTCATGGGCGACATCCGCTGAGCCCTGCGGGCCCGGTGGGCCCGGTGGGCCCGGTGGGCCCGCCCGCTTCTTCTCGGAGGGTCACCTCATCCTGTGGATGGGGTGGCCCTCCGGGCGTTCTTACCCCGACCGCAGAGCCACGTACGAGGCGAAGTCGGCCCACGTGGCGGGAAGCAGGACGAGGCGCAACCCAGTCGGGTCCTTCGAGTCCCGGACCAGGATGGTCGTCGGGGTGGCGGCCATCTCGACGCAATTCGACCCGTCGGGGCTGTAACTGGACTTGCACCACTGGCGGATGTCCGTATCGGCCTCTTTCACGACTGGACCTCCGCGTCGAGACACCCTCAGTCAGAGACTACGCGCGACTTCGCCGCGTGGTGAAGGAAATCCGCCCAAACGGCGCGCGGGAAGGCGAGGCGTGATCCGGTGGGGGCCTTGGAGTCGCGAACCAGGATCTTCGCCGGGGCGGTGGCTATCTCGACGCAGTTCGAACTGTCGCCGCTGTACGTGGACTTCCGCCACTGGTGGATGTTCATGCCGACCTCTCTCACAAGTCCCGCCCGAGCTTCTGAATGAAGTCGCGCGATGCGGTGGTGTCGAGCGCGCAGGACTCCATGTGGTCCAGCACGGCACGGTACTTGGCCAACTGAGCCTCCGCGTCGAGAAATCCGCAGCCGCCGTGGTGGGTGTCCAACTGCACGGTGTCGAGTTGGGGCACGGCTCCCTCGACGTAGTCGAAGGACTGTCCAGTGCTGGGGTAGTACTCCGCCCCGAAGGGGATGACGCGAACTGTGACGTTCGGCAACTCGCCCATGTCCAAGAGGTGCCTGAGCTGACCGCGCGCGACCTCGGGGCCACCGAAGCCCATTTGGAGAGCTGACTCGTGGATGATCGCCGAGTACGGGGGCGGACTCTCCTTGTGGAGGATGCCCTGCCGCTTGATGCGGTGGGTGAGGCGGTGCTCGATCTCGTACTGCCGCATCGACGGGACCACGGCTCGAAAGAGCGCTCGTGCGTGGTCCGTGGTCTGCAGGAGCGCAGGGATGTGCATGGCGAGAGCCACGCGCAGGCCTGTGGCGTGGTGCTCCAGTTCGGCCAGGTCGATCAGGGCCGCATGCAGGTGCTCGCGGTACTCCTCCCACCAGCCACGGGTCCGGCGCCCGGTCATCGCCGACAAAGCCGAGACCAGGTCTTCGTCGACACAGTCGTAAGCCGAAGCCATCGCCGCGACGCGGTCGGCGCTGAGCGGACTGCGGCCGGTCTCGATCATGCTGACGCGCCCCTGGTTGACGCCCAGGTGTGCGGCTGCCTGCGTGACCGTGAAGCCTGCACGTTCGCGCAGTTTGCGCAGCTCGGCACCGAGGCGCCGCTGGCGCAGAGTGGGGTTGCTTACAGGCGGCAAGACGCCTCTCCTCAGGACGCCGCGTGGCGCAGTCGTAACTCACACGAGGTAATTACAGGTGCATCTTCTCAATTTGGGAGATGAATCTCCCAAATGGGCTCTACGGTAGTTGCCATACCGCCCAACTCCCCGCCCCCGTAAGCCGGAAGCGCACCCCCTGGGCACAGCCACCGCCCGGCGCGGCCGTTGGGCAGCCGAACCCCCTCCCTCCCGAAAGGCTGCTTCATGGGCACCGTATCCCCGTCCGACACCTGGGCGTACGCACTCCGCCTGCCGCACGACCCCAGAGCCGCACGCGTCGCACGCGTGACCGTACGGGCCGCCCTCGGCGGGCACGGGCGACACGAAGTACTGGACAGCGTCGAACTGCTGACGTCGGAGCTGGTCACCAACGCCTACCGGCACACCCGCGGCCCGTGCTCGCTGCGGCTCACCGCGCTGAGTGACGGGCGGCTGCGGGTCGGGGTGTGGGACAGCAGCCCGCACGTACCTTCCCCCTTCGCGGAACCGCCGGGAGGCTCCCGCACGGCTCCCGACCCGCAGGGGACCGCCGAGGGCGGACGCGGGCTGCGCCTCGTACAGGCGTGTGCGGACTCCTGGGGCGGGTGGTCGCTGGGTGACGACGTGCTTCCGCTCGGTGCCGGGAAGTTGTTGTGGTTCGAGGTGCGGGGGTAGCGCGGGGCGCGCGGTCCGCGCCGGGGTCCGGGGCGGAGCCCCGGGGACGGCGACCTCTTGGCCGACCGAGACGGGTGGGTGGGCGGGCAAAAAGACCCGCGCGAGCGCCGCAGGCCTACGCCGGGGCGCCCAGCTCCGCCCAGACCCGCTTGCCCGCGACCCCCGGCGTCCGTACGACGCCCCAGTCCAGGCACAGCCGCTGCACGATGAACATGCCGTGACCGCCGGGGCGCCCCGCGCGGTGCGGGGTCCGCGGCGCCGGCTGACCCGTACCGCGGTCGGAGACCTCCAGCCGGATCACCTTCTTCTCGCAGGTGATCGACAGCTCGTCCGGGCCCTCCGCATGGAGACACGCGTTGGTGACCAGCTCGGAGACCACGAGCAGGACGTCCTCCGCGGCGGCACGCTGGTCCGCGGTGGCGGAGGGCAGCCAGCCCCAGGCGTACAGCGCCTCGCGGGTGAAGTCACGGGCCAGCGGGACGACCCCGCTCGCGTCCTCGAAGCTCAGCCTGCGGGACTGCCGCCCGCCGCCCTCCCCGGACGCGGGCGCGGACGCCGTCCCGGAAGCGCCGCCGGGCTCCGGACCGCGGTCGCCCGGCGGGTAGGGCCGGGTGGTGCTCATCAGCGCTTCACCTCACCGATTCACCAGTTCACGTTTCAAAGTCGTAGACAGCCGTGTCGTACACAGCCGGTTCAGGGTGTCTCCTGCCCGAGCGGATCGCACGAACACCCCTGTATTGCGCACGAAACCCGGCGCGGGGCTGAAACACCCGCTCCGGGAAGCACACGCACCCCTCCGTCGGCCGGACAAGGACGGCTCAGTCGGACGCGTCGGCCAGGGCGGCCGCAAGCGTGTCATGAAGGGTGAAGACCGCTTCGGCCCCCGTGATCTCGAACACGCGCGCCACTACCGGCTGCATGGCCACCAAATGCACTCCGCCCCCCGCGGCTTCCGCTTTCAACCGAGCGCCGAGCAGGACGTTGAGCCCCGTGGAGTCGCAGAACTCCAACCGTGAGCAGTCCACGACGAGCCGGTTGAATCCCTTGTCGAGACAGTCCTCCAGCGGCTCGCGCAACAGATCGGCGGTGTGGTGATCCAGCTCACCCGCCGGGGTCACGACGGCGCTGGGTCCCTCTTCCCGTACCTCGACCAGAAGCCGGCCCGACTGGGCACTGCCGACCGTCCCGCGGTCCATGCCGTTTCTCTCTCCCGAGGTCGTGACTGCTGCTGACGCACTCGAACACTACGCCTTCCCACCGCACTCCGACACCCGAACAACCGCACACAAACGGACATACCCACACAGAACACACTTGCGGTCAGCTCGGTAAACCCGGTAGGGCTAGTAGGACACGTAAACCGACACGGCCGGCTTTGGAGGCGCCGCACACCGCAGTGCACGAATTTGGCTTCGGCAGCCGTATGCCGAGAACGATGGAGGACATCATGTCACCCCGGCTCGACGGATCGCGTACCCAAGAAGCGACGTCGACACTCCCTCCGGAACATCTGGATCCCATCGAGCACCATGAAGCGGTCGTCGACCACGACGGCGCACTCGCCGGGCTTCCGGACATCCCCGCGTACGACGAGGTCGCTCCGGCGGACGCCAGGGCCCTGTCCAAGACCCTCTTCGAGCGGCTGGAGTCGCTGGAGGAAGGCACCCACGAGTACGCGTACGTACGCAACACGCTCGTCGAGCTGAACCTCGCGCTGGTCAAGTTCGCCGCCTCCCGCTTCCGCTCGCGCAGCGAGCCGATGGAGGACATCATCCAGGTCGGCACCATCGGCCTGATCAAGGCGATCGACCGCTTCGAGATGTCGCGCGGTGTGGAGTTCCCCACGTTCGCGATGCCGACCATCATCGGCGAGATCAAGCGCTTCTTCCGCGACACCTCGTGGTCCGTGCGCGTGCCGCGCCGCCTCCAGGAGCTGCGGCTGGACCTGGCGAAGGCCGGTGACGAGCTGGCCCAGCGCCTCGACCGCGCCCCCACCGTCTCCGAGCTGGCCGAGCACCTCGGCCTGTCCAAGGACGAGGTCGTCGAGGGCATGGCGGCGTCCAACGCCTACACCGCCTCCTCGCTGGACGCCCAGCCGGAGGAGGACGACGCGGAGGGCGCGCTCGCCGACCGCATCGGCTACGAGGACCACGGGCTCGAGGGCATCGAGTACGTCGAGTCGCTGAAGCCGCTGATCGCCGAGCTGCCTTCCCGGGACCGGAAGATCCTCTCCCTCCGTTTCGTCGCCGGCATGACCCAGTCGGAGATCGGCGAGGAGCTGGGCATCTCCCAGATGCATGTCTCGCGTCTGCTGTCGCGGACCCTCGTACGGCTGCGCAAGGGGCTCACGGTCGAGGAGTAGTCCTCGGACCCTGACCGGGTGTCGCTTGCCCTCCAGGGGGGTGGTCCGAAATCGGGCCGCCCCCCTTCGGGTTGTTCACGGGGGGTTGGCGATCAGCCCGGCCGTCATCGGCAGGAACGGCACCAGGACGCACAGCGGCCAGAACGAGCGCGGGGCGAGGGTGGTCCAGCGCCCCAGAGGTTCGTTGACCAGCCACCAGATGATCCCGAACAGCGCGACCACCGGGACGTCGACCACCAGCATGGGCAGCAGGCCGTCGTTCTCCGTCGGGTTGCGCATGGGCCCTCCGAACTCGGCCAGCGGCCCGTTCGCCAGCAGGTACCAGACCAGCCAGATCGGCACCACGGCCGGAACGCCGAGCAGCAGGTTCACCAGGAACGGCGCCCCCCAGGCCCGCCAGTGCCTCGCCATCCGCCCCGTCCCCCCGCTCCCGCCGACGTTCGTACGCTCACACCTTACGTACGCCCCGCCGCCACACTCCCGCGACCAGCGGCACCCCCGGCCGGTAGGCCAGGTGGACGTGGCTCGGGGCGTCGAGCAGCGTCAGGTCGGCGTAGGCCCCCGGGACGAGGCGGCCGACGTCCTCGCGGCGCAGGGCCGCGGCGCCGCCCGCGGTGGCCGACCAGACCGCCTCGTCCGGCGTCATCCCCATGTCCCGCACCGCGAGCGCGATGCAGAAGGGCACGGACGACGTGAAGGACGAGCCGGGGTTGCAGTCGGTGGAGAGGGCCACCGTGGCGCCCGCGTCGATCAGGCGCCGGGCATCCGGCCACTGGGCGCGGGTGGAGAACTCGGCGCCGGGCAGCAGGGTCGCGACCGTACGGCTGTTCGCGAGGGCGTCCACGTCGGCGTCGGTGAGGTGGGTGCAGTGGTCGGCGCTGGCGGCGTCGAGTTCGACGGCGAGCCGGACGCCGGGGCCGTAGGAGAGCTGGTTGGCGTGGATGCGGGGGTGCAGACCCTTGGCCTTGCCCGCGGTGAGGATGGTGCGGGCCTGGTCGCCGTCGAAGGCGCCCTTCTCGCAGAACACGTCGATCCAGCGGGCGTGCGGGGCGCAGGCGTCGAGCATCTCGCCGGTGACGAGGTCGACGTAGGCGGCGGGGTCGTCGGCGAGTTCGGGGGCGACGATGTGGGCGCCGAGGAAGGTGACCTCGTCGGTGTGGCGGGCGGCGACGCGCAGGGCGCGGGACTCGTCGGCGGTGGTCAGGCCGTAGCCGGACTTGGTCTCGAAGGTGGTGGTGCCCTGGCGCAGGGCCTCGGCGAGGTAACGGGTGAGGGACGCCTCCAGTTCCGCGTCGCTCGCGGCGCGGGTGGCGGCGACGGTGGTGCGGATGCCGCCCGCGCTGTAGGGGCGGCCGGACATGCGGGCGTTGAACTCCTCGGTGCGGTCGCCCGCGAAGAGCAGGTGGGAGTGGGAGTCCACGAAGCCGGGGAGGACCGCCCGGCCCTCGGCGTCGACCCGATTGTCAGTGGCGGGTGCTTTGCTTGATTCACCGGTCCACACGACGCGGTCGCCCTCGATGACGACGGCCGCGTCCCGGACCAGACCGAGCGGGGAGTGGTCGCCGAGGGAGGGGTCGTTGGTGACGAGTGCGGCGATGTTGGTGATGACGGTGCTGCTGCTCATGGGATCCCTGGTGTCCTCGTGGGTGCGGGGGCGGGGGCGGAGGCTGGGGCGCGGGCCGGGCCGCGGGCGGGCGCCGGTGGTCAGGCGCGCAGGGTTTCGACGGCCCGCGCGAGGGCCTGCGGCACATCCGGTACGAGGGCGTGCGCCCCGTCGCGTACGACGTGCCGCCCGCCCACGACCGTGTGCCGTACGTCCGCTGCCGTCGCGGCGAATACGGCCGTCTCGGCGCCGAGCCTGGGCAGCGGCCCCGCTGTTCTGACCGAGTCCAGCGCGACCGTCGCGAGGTCGGCGCGGGCCCCGGCCTCGATGCGGCCGGTGTCGTCCCAGCCGAGGGCGGCGTGCCCGTCGGCGGTGGCGGCCCGCAGCAGGGCGGCGGCGGTCCAGTGGCCGCGGGCGCGGGTGCGCAGGCGCTCGTTCAGCTCCATGGCGCGTGCTTCTTCCAGCAGGTCGATGACGGCGTGGCTGTCCGAGCCGAGGGAGAGCGGCGAGCCCGCCCGCTGGAGCGCGGCCGCCGGGCCGATGCCGTCGGCCAGGTCCCGTTCCGTGGTGGGGCACATGCAGGTGCCGGTGCGGCTGCCGCCGAGCAGGGCGATGTCCTCGTCGGTGAGGTGGGTGTTGTGGACGCCGGTGGTGCGGGGTCCGAGCACCCCGTGGTCGGCGAGGAGGCGGGTCGGGGTGCGGCCGTGGGCCTGGCGGCAGGCGTCGTTCTCGGCGGTCTGCTCGGACAGGTGCACATGCAGCGGGGCCCGCCGCGTCTCGGCCCACTGCGCCACGGTCGCCAACTGGTCCGCGGGCACGGCCCGCACGGAGTGGATCGCGGCCCCGATCCGCGCGTGATCCCGTTCCTTGAGAACTGAACAGCGTTCGGCCCAGGCCTGGGCCGTGCCGTCGGAGAAGCGTTGCTGGTGGGTGTTGGGGGGTTCACCGAAGCCGGAGGACAGGTAGCAGGTGTCGAGGAGGGTGATGCGGACACCGGCTTCGGCGGCGGCCTCGATCAGCGCCTCGCCCATCGCGTTGGGGTCGGCGTAGGGGGTGCCTCCGGGCGCGTGGTGCACGTAGTGGAACTCGCCGACGGCGGTGATGCCGGCCAGCGCCATCTCGGCGTACACGGCGCGGGCGAGGGCGTGGTAGGTGTCCGGGGTCAGCCGGTCGGCGACGGAGTACATGACCTCGCGCCAGGTCCAGAAGGTGCCCGAGCCGACCTGGACGGTGCCGCGCAGGGCGCGGTGGAAGGCGTGCGAGTGCGCGTTCGCCAGTCCCGGCAGGGTCAGTCCGCGCAGGATCTCGGCGCCGGGCGGCGGGGTGGCGACGCCCTGGTGGACGGCGGTGATGCGGCCGTCGCCCACGTCCACGGCGACGTCCGGCTCGACGTGCGTGCCGAGCCAGGCGTGCTCCAGCCAGTACGTGCGGATCCGCTCGGAGGAGGTCACGTGCAGGCCAGCCCTTCCAGTACGTCGGCGAGTGCGTTCACCCCGGCCACGCAGTCGTCCTCGGCGGCGTACTCGGCCGGGGAGTGCGAGACGCCCGTGGGGTTGCGTACGAACAGCATGGCGGTCGGGATGCGGTCGGAGAGGATTCCGGCGTCGTGTCCGGCGCCGGTGCCGAGGACGGGCACCTTCAGCTCCGTCTGCGTGCCGAGGAGGCGGGCGAGTTCGTCGCGCAGCGCGTGGTCGAACTCGACGACGGGCGTGAAGGACTCGCGGACCACGTCGAGATCCACGCCCTGGGCGGCGGCGTACTCGCGGGCGGCCTTCTCGATGCCGGTGACCACGGTGTCCAGGCTCGCCTGGTCGGCGGCGCGGGAGTCGAGCCAGCCGCGTACCAGGGAGGGGACGGCGTTGACGCCGTTGGGCTCCACACCGATCTTGCCGAAGGTGGCCACGGCACCGGCGAGTGCGGCCTCGCGGCGGGCGGCGAGGACGGTCTCGGCGTACGGCAGCATCGGGTCGTGCCGGTCGGTGAGGCGGGTGGTGCCGGCGTGGTTGGCCTCGCCCCGGAAGTCGAACCGCCAGCGTCCGTGCGGCCAGATGGCGGAGGCGATGCCGATGCGGTCGCCGGACAGGTCGAGGGCGCGGCCCTGCTCGACGTGGAGTTCGACGAAGGCGCCGATGCGGGCGAGGCGTTCGGGGTCGGGGCCGAGGGTGTCCGGGTCGTATCCGGCCGACTCCATGGCCTGCGGGAGGGTGATGCCGTCGCCGTCGGTGAGGCGGTGCGCCTGCTCGACGGTGAGCGCGCCCGCGGTGAGCCGGGAGCCGACGCAGGCGAGGCCGAAGCGGGCGCCCTCCTCGTCGCCGAAGTTGACGACGCCCAGCGGCCTGGTGAACCGCGCTCCCCGCCCGCGCAGTTCGTCGAGGGCCGCGAAGGCGGAGACCACGCCGAGGGGGCCGTCGAAGGCGCCGCCGTCCGGCACGGAGTCCAGGTGGGACCCGGTGACGACGGCGTTCCCGGCCGCCGGGTCGCCGAGCCAGGCCCACTGGTTGCCGTTGCGGTCGGTCTCGTAGGCGAGGCCGCGTGCCTCGGCCTGCTCCTGGAACCAGGTCCGGCAGTCGGCGTCGGCGCCGGTCCAGGCGGAGCGGCGGTAGCCGCCGGAGGCGGAGCTGCGGCCGACCGGCAGCAGCTCCGCCCACATGCTGTGGAAGCTCACGCGCCGTCACCCTCGCGCGCCGTGTCGCTCTCGCGCGTCTGCGCACCCTCGCGGCCTTCGCGCATCGGCACCCGCACGTCGCGCTCGGCCGCCACCGACTCGGCGATGTCGTACCCGGCGTCGACGTGCCGGATGACGCCCATGCCGGGGTCGTTGGTGAGCACCCGGCGGATCTTCTCCCCCGCGAGCGGGGTGCCGTCGGCGACGGTGACCTGCCCGGCGTGGATGGAGCGGCCCATGCCGACGCCGCCGCCGTGGTGGAGGGAGACCCAGGAGGCGCCGGAGGCCACGTTGACCATGGCGTTGAGCAGCGGCCAGTCGGCGATGGCGTCGGAGCCGTCGAGCATCGCCTCGGTCTCGCGGTACGGGGAGGCGACGGAGCCGCAGTCGAGGTGGTCGCGGCCGATGACGATCGGGGCGGCCAGCTCGCCGCTCGCGACCATGTCGTTGAAGCGCTCACCGGCCTTGTCGCGCTCGCCGTAGCCGAGCCAGCAGATGCGGGCGGGCAGGCCCTGGAAGTGGACCCGCTCCCCCGCCATCTTGATCCAGCGGGCCAGCGACTCGTTCTCCGGGAAGAGGTCGAGGATCGCCTTGTCGGTCTTGGCGATGTCGGCGGGGTCGCCGGACAGGGCGGCCCAGCGGAAGGGGCCCTTGCCCTCGCAGAAGAGCGGGCGGATGTAGGCGGGGACGAAGCCGGGGAAGGCGAAGGCCCGGTCGTACCCGGCGAGCTGGGCCTCGCCGCGGATGGAGTTGCCGTAGTCGAAGACCTCGGCACCGGCGTCCTGGAAGCCGACCATGGCCTCGACGTGCCGGGCCATGGACTCGCGGGCCCGGGTGGTGAAGCCGGCCGGGTCCTTGGCGGCGGCGTCGGCCATGTCCTCGAAGGCGATGCCGGTGGGCAGGTAGGCCAGCGGGTCGTGGGCCGAGGTCTGGTCGGTGACGATGTCGATCGGGGCGCCCATGGCGAGGAGCTGCGGGACCAGCTCGGCGGCGTTGCCGAGGACGCCGATGGACAGCGGCTTGCGCCGGTCGCGGGCCTCGGTGGCCAGCTGGAGGGCGTGGTCGAGGGAGTCGGCCCTCACGTCGAGGTAGCGGTGCTCGATGCGGCGGTCGATGGCGCGCGGGTCGCAGTCGACGCAGATCACGACGCCGTCGTTCATGGTGACGGCCAGCGGCTGGGCGCCGCCCATTCCGCCGAGGCCGGCCGTGAGGGTGATGGTCCCGGCCAGGGTGCCGCCGAACTTCTTCGCGGCGACGGCGGCGAAGGTCTCGTAGGTGCCCTGGAGGATGCCCTGGGTGCCGATGTAGATCCAGGAGCCGGCCGTCATCTGCCCGTACATGGTCAGGCCGAGGGCCTCCAGGCGGCGGAACTCCTCCCAGTTGGCCCAGTCGCCGACGAGGTTGGAGTTGGCGATGAGGACGCGCGGGGCCCATTCGTGGGTCTGCATGACGCCGACCGGGCGGCCGGACTGGACGAGCATCGTCTCGTCCTGCTTGAGGGTGCGCAGGGTCCGCACCATCGCGTCGAAGGAGCGCCAGTCGCGGGCCGCCTTGCCGGTGCCGCCGTAGACGACGAGCTTGTCGGGGTGCTCGGCGACCTCCGGGTCGAGGTTGTTCTGCAGCATCCGCAGGGCGGCCTCCTGCTGCCAGCCCAGGGCGCTCGGCTCGGTTCCGCGTGGCGCTCGGACAGGACGAGGTCCGGACATGGTCTGCCTCCTGGTGGCTGTGCTCCCGGCGGATTGTTGCTATGGATATTCATATCCTCACCTCCTGAATAGAACTAGTCAACAGGGTCGCGTCCGTGCCCGCTCGCAAACGAGCGCGGGGCCCCCGGTCGGGGGCCCCGCGCTCGGACTGCCGGACGTCGCTCAGACCGCCGCCGGCGTCTTCCGCCTCGCTCCACCCGGTGCCGCGTCGCCCGCCGCGATGCCGGTGCTGCGGTAGGCCTTGACCGCCTTGCCCGCGGGGCGGCCCGCGTTGTCGGCGAGCCAGTCCACACGGACCCACAGCAGGGCGTCCCCGGCCTGTTCGCGGCGGCCGATCCAGGCGGACTTGAGCCACAGCCCGGCACCGCAGCCGGCCAGCAGCAGCCCGCCCGCGGCGGGCAGGGCGAAGGCGCTGCCGAGGGCGGCGAGGAAGGCGAGGAGCAGCCACCAGCGGTGGCCACGGCGCCAGTTGCGTACGGTGACCCCGCGATCCTGGAGCACGTCGTGCTTGCCCGCGCGGACCACCGAACCGGCCAGGGCCGTGTAGCGCCGCCTGCGCGCCCACGCCACGACGGCCGTGGCGACGATGAAGAGGGCGGCGCCCGCCAGCACACCGATCCGGCGTCCGGTGATTCCCGGCACCAGCACGCCGACGCCCGCCGCGAAGACGCCCAGCCACCACAGTGGTGCGGCGCCCGCCCGTACGACGACGGCGACCCGAGCCAGTCCCACCTGTCCTCCGCGCGCCACGTCCTGCCTCCTGTCCCGTTCCTGCCTGTGCGATGCGTCTGAAGGGTGTGTCAGGCGCCGCACTGTAACGGGGCAAGCTGAGACGAATCTGAGAACCCGTCCGCCGTCCGGGTCACCTCGGGGGTGCCCCGGGTCAGTCAGGCCAGTCGGGTCAGTCGGTCAGTCGGTCAGTCGGGTCAGTCCACGAAGAGCCCCCGCGCCGCGGCCTTGGCGTCGAACTCCTCCAGCCGGGCCTGCGCGTCCGGCAGGTCGTCGCACATCGCCTCGAGGAGCACCCGGCCGAGCAGCATCGGCGCGCAGGCGGTGTCGAAGGCGAGGCCCGTGCCGACGGCGGCGGGCAGCAGCAGGTCGGACACCTTGGCGACCGGCGCGAAGGCGGAGTCGGCGACGGTCACCACCGTGAGCCCGGCCTCCTTGGCGTGGGCGAGCGCCTCGACGACCTCGCGCGGGTGCCGGGGCAGGGCGAAGCAGAGCAGTGTGCCCGCCCCGGCCCGGACGGCGGCGTCGATGCGGTCGCGCAGCATCGTGCCGCCCTCGCCGAGCAGCCGGACGTCCGGGTGGACCTTGGCGGCGAAGTAGGCGAAGCCGTGCGCCTGGGCGGCGGCGGCCCGCAGCCCGAGCACCGGCAGCGGCCGGCTCGCGGCGAGCAGGCGGCCCGCCTCCCGCACGGGCCCCGGGTCGGCCAGCACCTCCGCGAGGTGCCGCAGGTTCTCGATCTCGGCCGCCACGGCCTGCTGGTACTCGTTGACGGCACCGGTGTCCGCGACCGGTTCGGCGGGGGCGACCTCGCGCAGGTGACGGCGCAGCGCCGGGTAGCCGTCGAAGCCGAGGGCGACGGCGAAGCGGGTCACGGACGGCTGGCTGACCCCCGCCAGCTCGGCCAGCTCCACGCTCGACAGGAAGGGCACGTCAAAGGCGCGGCGCACCATGCTGTGCGCGATGCGCCGCTGGGTCGGCGTCAGCCGGTGCCCCTCGAAGAGCGTCTGCAGCCGCGCGGCCGGACTGTCGGTCCCGCTCGCCCCGCTGGTCCCGCTCGCCCCGCCGGTCCCGCCGGTCCCGTTCATGACGTGGCCCCCTCGACCTATTCACGCACCCCGACTTTTGCATACCGTTATACAGCGAGGCGGCGGCGCGGGCCGACCCGTACCGGCCCGCCCCCGCCGAGAACGGGGGGTTGTCCCCAGTGCCGACGGCGCCCCCGCTGCCTACCGTGGGATCCATGACGGGAATGGACGCACGCGACGCCGATCTGAAGAAGGAACTCGACGCCACCCTGCGGACCCGCAGGGAGCTCGGCGAGGAGTACGAGTCCGCGCTGGTCGACTCGTTCCTGGAGAAGGTCGACCAGCGCATCGACGGAGCGGTGGAGCGCCGGGTGCGCCGACAGCTCGCCGAGCAGCAGATGACGGCGGCCCGGGACAGCCGGTCGCCGCGGCCCACGGACTCCTTCGGCGAGCGCTTCGGCTTCGGCATCGTCTCGCTGGTGCTGGCGATCCCGCTGTCCGCGATCGGGGGCGGCGTGGCGCACCTGCCCGGGATGCTGGTCGCCTGGGCGGGCATCGTCGGGGTCAACGTGGTCCAGGTCGCCCGCACCAACCCGGACCTGTTCGGGCACCGTCGCGGCGCCGGGCGCGGTGACGCCTGGGAGGACTGAGAAGAGACGCCCGGAAGGGCCGGGAGGGCCGGGAGGAGCGGGCGAAGACTGCGCGGGGACCGCCGCACCCCCATCGCTGGGGGGCGGGACGACGGCGGTCCCCGCGGGGGACGCGCGCGGTGCCGGGCCTCACGGCCGGGGGCGGCGCGTCCGAGGCGTCGTTGGAGGTCCGGGAGCCGCTCCGGAAGGTCCGTGACGCCGTTCGGCGCCGGCGGGACCGGGGAGCCTCCCCCAGGGCTGAACGCCTGGGAGGTACCCCCACCAGTCCCTGCCGACATCCCTTACTCTGCCGGTCCCGTGTTAAGCGACTGCTGCGCGCACATGACGCGCGCGTACCACTTCCGCGAAGTCCACGAAGATCACCGGCCGGGCCACCACGGACCCAGTCCGCCCCGCTCGTCCTACGCCCCGCGCGCCCTACTTGCCTTACTAGCCCTACTTGCCTTACTAGCCCTACTTGCCCTTTGCGAGGAAGGACAGCAGGTCCTGCCGGCTCACCACACCGGTCGGCTTGCCCTCGACGAGGACGATCGCCGCGTCGGCGGCGCCGAGCACCGACATCAGGTCCGCGACCGGCTCGCCGGAGCCGACCTGGGGCAGCGGGGCGGACATGTGCTTCTCCAGCGGGTCCTCCAGCGAGGCGCGCTTGGCGAACAGCGCGTCCAGCAGCTCGCGCTCCACCACCGAGCCGACGACCTCGGCGGCCATCACGTCCGGGTGACCGGCGCCGGGCTTGACGATCGGCATCTGCGAGACGCCGTACTCGCGCAGCACCTCGATGGCCTGGCCGACGGTCTCGTCCGGGTGCATGTGGACGAGGGAGGGGATGTGGCCGCCCTCCTTGTGGTTCAGGACCTCCGCGACGCGGGCGCTGGGTCCCGCGTCCTCCAGGAAGCCGTAGTCGGCCATCCACTCGTCGTTGAAGATCTTGCTGAGGTAGCCGCGCCCGCTGTCCGGCAGCAGGACGACCACCACGTCGTCCTCGCCGAGCCGCGCCGCCACTTCCAGCGCGGCGACGACCGCCATGCCGCAGGAGCCGCCCACCAGCAGGCCCTCCTCCTTGGCGAGGCGGCGGGTCATCTGGAAGGAGTCCTTGTCGGAGACGGCGACGATCTCGTCGGCGACCTCGCGGTCGTAGGCCGTCGGCCAGAAGTCCTCGCCGACGCCCTCGACCAGGTAGGGGCGCCCGGAGCCGCCGGAGTATACGGAGCCCTCGGGGTCGGCGCCGATCACCTTGACCGCGCCGTCACTGGCATCCTTCAGGTACCGGCCGGTGCCGGAGATGGTGCCGCCGGTGCCGACCCCGGCCACGAAGTGGGTGATCTTCCCCTCGGTCTGCTCCCACAGCTCGGGGCCCGTGGAGTGGTAGTGGGAGAGCGGGTTGTTCGGGTTGGAGTACTGGTCCGGCTTCCAGGCGCCCGGCGTCTCGCGGACCAGCCGGTCGGAGACGTTGTAGTAGGAGTCCGGGTGCTCCGGGTCGACGGCGGTCGGGCAGACGACGACCTCGGCGCCGTACGCGCGCAGCACGTTGATCTTGTCGGTGGACACCTTGTCGGGGCAGACGAAGATGCACTTGTAGCCCTTCTGCTGGGCCACTATGGCGAGGCCGACGCCGGTGTTGCCGCTGGTCGGCTCGACGATGGTGCCGCCCGGCTGCAGCTCTCCGCTCTTCTCCGCGGCCTCGATCATGCGCAGGGCGATGCGGTCCTTCACCGAGCCGCCCGGGTTGAAGTACTCCACCTTGGCCAGGACGGTCGCCCTGATCCCCTTGGTCACGCTGTTGAGCCGCACCAGCGGGGTGTTGCCGACGAGGCTGATCATCGAGTCGTGGAATTGCACCGTGGTCTCCGGATGCCGCAAATGAAGGGTCGATATCGGTCCGGCCAGCCTATGGCCTGCGGGCCCGCGGGTGCCCCGTGACAGTCGTTCACCCTGCGTGGGGATTGGGCGACCGTCCGTACGGGGCAAGGAGTGGGTGTACGGGTTGGAGGAGGTGGCGGCTACGCATGACGAGCATGTCGAGGGCGAGGGTGGCGCGGCGGATCGCGGCCGGCGCGGCGTACGGCGGCGGCGGTATCGGCCTGGCGGGCGCGGCGGCGGTCGGTCTGGTGGTGGCGGAGGTACAGCTGGCCAGACGCCGGGTGGGGGTGGGCACGCCGACCCGGGTGCCGAACGCGCAGGGACTGTACGGCGGCACCCTGCCCACGGCCGGTGACCCGCCGCTGCGGCTGATGATGCTGGGCGACTCCACGGCCGCCGGGCAGGGCGTGCACCGGGCCGGGCAGACGCCGGGCGCGCTGCTGGCGTCCGGGCTCGCGGCGGTGGCGGAGCGGCCGGTGCGGCTGGGGTCGGTCGCGCAGCCGGGGGCGTGCTCGGACGACCTGGACCGGCAGGTGGCGCTGGTGCTCGCGGAGCCGGACCGGGTGCCCGACATCTGCGTGATCATGGTCGGCGCCAACGACGTCACCCACCGGATGCCGGCGACCCGCTCGGTGCGGCACCTGTCCTCGGCGGTACGGCGGCTGCGCACGGCCGGTGCGGAGGTGGTGGTCGGCACCTGTCCGGACCTGGGCACGATCGAGCGGGTGCGGCAGCCGCTGCGCTGGCTGGCCCGGCGGGCCTCGCGGCAGCTCGCGGCGGCACAGACCATCGGCGCCGTCGAGCAGGGCGGGCGCACGGTGTCGCTGGGCGACCTGCTGGGCCCGGAGTTCGCGCAGAACCCGCGGGAGCTCTTCGGCCCCGACAACTACCACCCCTCCGCCGAGGGGTACGCCACCGCCGCGATGGCGGTACTGCCCTCGGTGTGCGCCGCGCTCGGCCTGTGGCCGGCCGAGGAGGAGCACCCGGACGCGCTGCGCCGCGAGGGCTTCCTGCCGGTGGCGCGTGCGGCGGCGGAGGCGGCGTCCGAGGCGGGTACGGAGGTGGCGGCGGCGCTGCCCACGGGGCCGCGGGGGCCTTGGGCGCTGCTGAAGCGGAGGCGGCGGCGTCGGGTGGCGGAGGCGGAGCCGGCGGCCCCTTCGGGACAGCCGGGGTAGGGGCCGGGGGCGCTCGCCGGCGCTGACCGGTGCCGCTGCGCCCACCCGTGCCGCCCCAGCGGCACGACTGCCCGCAGCTACGGCGACGCCAAGCAAGCGCTTAGACAGTTGCGGTCCATGTCACATGCCCATAGCCGTGACCCGGGCCATACGGCCGGGTAACTTCCCAACCAGCCCTGCCCGCCCCGTACCGCCTCGCCACTGGAGCCGTGATGCCCGAAGCCGTGATCGTCTCTGCCGCCCGTTCCCCCATCGGCCGCGCCTTCAAGGGCTCCCTGAAGGACCTGCGCCCCGACGACCTGGCCGCCACGATCATCCAGGCGGCCCTCGCGAAGGTGCCCGAGCTGGACCCGCGGGACATCGACGACCTGATGCTCGGCTGCGGTCTTCCCGGCGGCGAGCAGGGCAACAACCTCGGCCGGATCGTCGCCGTCGAGATGGGCATGGACCACCTGCCGGGCTGCACCGTCACCCGGTACTGCTCCTCGTCCCTGCAGACCTCCCGCATGGCCCTGCACGCCATCAAGGCCGGTGAGGGCGACGTCTTCATCTCGGCCGGCGTCGAGATGGTCTCCCGGTTCGCCAAGGGCAACTCCGACAGCCTCCCGGACACCCGCAACCCGCTCTTCGCCGAGGCCGAGGCCCGCACCGCGGAGGTCGCCCAGCAGGAGGGCACCACCTGGCACGACCCGCGCGAGGACGGCCTCGTCCCCGACCCGTACATCGCGATGGGCCAGACCGCGGAGAACCTCGCCCGCGCCAAGGGCATCACCCGGCAGGACATGGACGAGTTCGGCGTCCGGTCCCAGAACCTCGCCGAGGAAGCCATCAAGAACGGCTTCTGGGAGCGCGAGATCACCCCGGTGACCCTGCCCGACGGCACGGTCGTCAGCAAGGACGACGGCCCGCGCGCCGGCGTCACCCTGGAGGGCGTCCAGGGCCTCAAGCCGGTCTTCCGCCCCGACGGCCTGGTCACCGCCGGCAACTGCTGCCCGCTCAACGACGGCGCCGCCGCCCTCGTGATCATGAGCGACACCAAGGCCCGCGAGCTGGGCCTGACCCCGCTGGCCCGCATCGTCTCCACCGGCGTCTCCGGCCTCTCCCCCGAGATCATGGGCCTGGGCCCGGTCGAGGCCAGCAAGCAGGCCCTGTCCCGGGCCGGGCTGGGCGTCGGCGACATCGACCTGGTCGAGATCAACGAGGCGTTCGCCGCGCAGGTCATCCCCTCCTACCGCGACCTCGGCATCCCGCTGGAGAAGCTGAACGTCAACGGCGGCGCCATCGCCGTCGGCCACCCCTTCGGCATGACCGGCGCCCGCATCACCGGCACGCTGATCAACTCCCTCCGGACACACGACAAGCAGTTCGGCCTGGAGACCATGTGCGTCGGCGGCGGCCAGGGCATGGCCATGGTGATCGAGCGCCTGAGCTGACCCACGCCGAAGGGCACTGAGGGACCGTCAGTAACGCCTCGCGGACCCAGTGTGACAGCCCGGTCCGGAACCCGTTCACCCCAGGGTTCTGGGCCGTTTTGTGACCCAAACTCCCCCAGGATGTGACCTACCTCTCCTGCCCCATGGATTTACGCAGGTCAGACCATCCCCACCCCTACCTCGCGGGCCCAAAGTCCTGTCCGTTTCGTGACGTTACGCACTGACAGACGGTTAGTCCTCCCTTCAAGCTGATGTAGGAAGTCGGGGGTCGACTTTGAACCGGGAGTACGTCAGTGAGCGCCATGCCGATCGCCCTGCTGCTCACCACGGCCGCCACCGGCGCCGTGGGCGTCGCCGTCCTGCGCAGCATCCTGGTGCTGCGCCGCCAGGTGACCGCCTTGCGCGCCGAGCTGGCCGAGAGCCGGGCCACCGCCACGCGGGGCCGGGTGCCCGCCGCCCGCACCACCGCCGACGCCGAGGAGATACGCGCCGCCGTCGCGGAGGCGCTCGCCGAGGAGCGCGAGCGGGAGCTCGCCGAGGCGCGCGCCTTCTGGGCCGCCCAGGAGACCCGGGACGCGTCCGACGCGCCCCTGCTGCTCGGTCTGTCCGACAGTGAGCTGTTCCTGCCCCGCCAGGCGGACCTCGTGGGCCTGGAGCCGGTGACCGAGCCGGCCGCGGACGCCGACGAGCCGTCCGCGCAGGACGCGGGTCACGCCGGTCCCAGGGAGTCCGCCGAGCTGGCCGCCGCCCGCCGTCGGCACCCCTCGCACCCGGACTTCGTGCCGAACCCGTCCCCGGCCGTGAACGATCACGACCGCACCGTGGCGACCCTGGAGGGGCTGGCCGAGTCGAGCGTCGCGCTGGCCGACGTCCGTCCGGGTCCGCTGGGCACCCTCGACGTGTACGTCTTCGCCGACGGCACCACCCTGTGCATGACCCCGGGCCACCGCGAGACCGCGGAGCGCCTGGCCGCCGCGCTCGGCGCGGGTCAGACGCCGTACCTCCTCGGCGGCTCCGGCATCTCCGGTGCCTACACGCTGACCTTCGCGTGCGGCGAGGAGAACGTGTACATCCTGGCGGACCGCGTCATCGCGTCCCTGTAGTAACGCCAGTAACGCCAGTAACGCCGGTCGGGCCGGTCACGCCGGCCCCGCCGGTCGCATCAGACCCCGGCCCGCTTGCGGGCCTCCTCGACCAGCGCCGCCGCTTCTTCCACCTGGCCCTCGTCCTCCAGGACGAGGGCCAGGTCGTGTGCGGCGACGGCGATCTGGTCGGCGGCGGCGAACATGCCCGCGTCCGGCATCTCCCGGGGCTCGGCCCCGGGCTCCTCCACGAGCTGGGCGCGCCGGGCCAACTCCCTGGCCAGGCCGAGCGCCTCGGCGGCGGCGCCGCGTTGCAGCCTGCTCTGCGGGGCGGCCCGCAGACGGTCGGCGAAGTCGTCCACGGCACGGGTCAAAGGCGTCGTATCAACCACGGCGCGAGCGTACGCGGCCGTCCGGGACTGTTGCCAACGGACGAACGCTCAGGCACGGTGACCTGAAGGACCGGCTCACATCCCCTTTCGCCCGGAGGCGCCGATGTCCCAAGTCTTCTCCGAGGAGACCCATCGCAATCTGCTCGCCCGAATCCCCCAGTGCACCGGCCGTGAGATCTCCGACTGGCTGCGCGCCGTCGAGGACGGCCCCTCCCTCTTCCGCTTCGAGGAGAAGGTCAGCTGGCTCCGCCACGAACACAACCTCGCCTACGGCCACGCGAAGGCGATCGTCCACGAGTACGACCTGAGAAGGGCCGCACGCAAGCTGCGGTGAGCGGCACCGGCCCCACGACGCCGAAGGGCCCCGGGCACGAAGCCCGGGGCCCTTCGGATGTGCGGTCCTGCTAGTCGTTGCTGTTCAGGATCGCGATGAGGCGCAGGAACTCCAGGTAGATCCAGACCAGCGTCAGCGTGAGGCCGAACGCGGCGAACCAGGCCTCCTCGCGCGGGGCGCCGTAGGCGAGGCCGTCCTCGACCTGCTTGAAGTCGAGGGCCAGGAAGCACGCACCGAGGATGATGCCGACGATGCCGAAGACGACACCGAGCGCGCCGCTGCGGAAGCCGAGGCCGTCACCGCCGCCGAAGACGGCGAACAGCAGGTTCACCATCATCAGGAAGACGAAGCCGAGCGCGGCCGCCATCACGAAGCCGTAGAAGCGCCGGTTGACGCGGATCCAGCCCGCCTTGTAGGCGATCAGCACACCGGCGAAGACCGCCATCGTGCCGATCACGGCCTGCATGGCCGCGCCGTCCGCGATGCGGTTGTCGACGACGCTGGAGACGACGCCGAGGAAGACACCCTCGAACGCCGCGTAGGACAGGATCAGCGCCGGCGTGGGCTTGCGCTTGAAGGACTGGACGAGCGCCAGGACCATGCCGATCAGCGCGGCACCGATGCCGATGCCGTACGAGCGGCTGATGTTCGCGTCGTCCACCGGCAGCAGCGCCCACGCGAGCGCGGCCGTCACCACGAGCACGCCGAGCGTGCTGGCCGTACGGATGACGACGTCGTCCATCGTCATCCGGCCGGTGGTGGCGGGCGCCTGCGGCGGCGCGCCGAACTGCTGGTCCGGCTGGGCGTACGGGTTCTGCGCGTACGGGTTGCCGGCGGGCTGCTGGGCGTACGGGTTGCCCTGGGTGCCCTGCGCGTACGGGTTGGCCTGCGTGGCGACGGCGGGTCCCCCGGCCTGCGGCGCGGCGTTGAAGCCCGCGTAGCCGTTGTCGCGGCTGAACCCCCGTCGCGAGAAGACCGGGTTTCTGCTCCTCATTTCACTCCTCCATGGCCACACGGCGCAGCCTTGGCTCAAGAGTAATAGAACGGCAAAGGAATGACCCTACTGCTTGGGGAGGATCTTTCCCTCGCCTTGCGACTCAACACGCTACGCCGATCAGTGATTCCCCTCACGGCCGGGGGTGCCCGGGCCGCCCGGCCCCGCTCACCCGATCGGGAACCCGGTGTAGGCCTCGGCGAGGTCGGTCTCGGCGGCGCGGGAGGACGTGATCCGGTCGAGGCGGGCCGACTGGAGCCGGTCCTCGAAGGGCGTGGCGTCCGGGGCGGTGTGCAGCAGCGTCGTCATGTCGTACGAGAACCGCTCGGCCTGCCAGACCCGGCGCAGACAGGTCGCGGAGTAGGCGTCGAGCAGTTCGCCGGAGCCGGTCGCGGTGCGGTGGGCCAGCGCCCGCGCGAAGGTCACCACGTCGCCGACGGCCAGGTTGAGGCCCTTGGCTCCGGTGGGCGGCACGATGTGCGCGGCATCGCCGGCCAGGAAGAGGCGGCCGTGCCGCATGGGCTCGTGGACGTAGGAGCGCATCGGCGTGACCGACTTCTGGGTGATCGGCCCCCGGCGCAGGGTCCAGTCGTCGGTCTCGAAGCGGCGCTCCAGCTCGTCCCAGATCCGCTCGTCGCTCCAGTCGTCGGCGTCCGTGTCCGCGGGGACCTGGAGGTAGAGGCGGGAGACGGACGGGGAGCGCATGGACAGCAGGGCGAAGCCGCGGGCATGGCGGGCGTAGACCAGTTCGTCGTGCGAGGGGGCGACGTCGGCGAGGATGCCGAGCCAGGAGAAGGGGTACGTCCGCTCGAAGGTGCGCCCGCCCGGGACCGCGCTCCGGGCCACTCCCCAGAAGCCGTCGCAGCCGACGACGTAGTCGCACTCCAGCACGTCCTCGACGCCCTCGCGGCGGAAGCGGACCCGCGGCCGGTCCGTGTCGGCGCCCTCCACCGCCAGCGCCTCGGTCTCGAACAGCAGCGGGCCGCCCTCCTTGAGCTGGAGGGCGATGAGGTCCTTGCAGACCTCGGTCTGGGCGTAGACCATGACGGACCTGCCGCCGGTGAGCGCCGGGAAGTCGACGCGGTGGCGGCGGCGGTCGAACCTCAGCTCGATGCCGTCGTGGCGCAGTCCCTCCCGGTCCATCCGCTCCCCGGCCCCGGCCGCGCGCAGCACGTCCACCGTGCCCTGCTCCAGGATCCCGGCGCGCTGCCTGCGCTCGACGTAGGCACGGTCGCGGCTCTCCAGGACGACCGAGTCGATCCCGGCGTTGTGCAGCAGCCGGGCCAGCAGGAGCCCGGCGGGGCCTGCCCCGATGATGCCGACGGTGGTGCGCATCGGTCGTTCCCTTCGATCGGCGTCGTTGCCTTGCTCGAACCCAGTCGCTTGTTCGCATAGTGAAATTTCTTTCACCAATACGTCGAGTTTCAGCCCGATCGCACATCACTGTCAACGGGCGAATCGGGCATTCTTGTGGAGTTCCCTCGACGACACGGAGGGCGAGGGCTCGCTCCGGTCGGCCAACTCGGCGGCCTGCGGCCCACGTTGCGGCCAAGGAGTGCGACCGTCGGGTAACCGATGCCACCAAGAAGGCCGTTGGCCGGAATCGACGCATTCCCGCCACTCATCGGGAGAAGCCGACGACTGGGCTTTCACGTTCCGAAAGGAAGCGCCGCGCGTGGTCACCGACTACGTCACATCACCGTCGACCGCGAAGTCATGATTCACGTCACAGGCCCGCGGGATCGCCGAACGGGACGTCAGGTCATGCGCCTAACATATGAACTGTTCGTCAGTGTATCCTGCCTCATCTGTCAACCACGCGCCTGCCCTCCAGGCCCCCAGGATGACGAAGGACTCAGGACCCGAACCGGAACCCGGACAGCGAACCGGTGCGGTCGAAGGATTGGAAGAGCAGGGCGTGTCGAAGCCGCGTATCAGCGTGATTGTGCCGATTTACCAAGTTCAGCCCTTCTTGCAGGAGTGTCTCGACTCCATCCTCGACCAGTCCTTCCGTGACATCGAGGTAATCGCCGTCAACGACCGCTCGCCCGACCGCTGCGGAGAGATCGTCGACGAATACGCCGCGGCCGACGAGAGGGTGCGGGCACTGCACCTGCCCGAGAACGTGGGCCTGGGCCGGGCGCGGAACGCCGGCATGGAGATGGCGCGCGGCGACTATCTCTTCTTCCTCGACAGCGACGACACGCTTACGCCCGGCTCGCTTCAGCTCATTGCGGACCGGCTGGATCAGACCACCGACCCGGATGTTCTGATCTTCGACTACGCGCGCACATTCTGGTGGGGCGGGGAGACGCGCAACAGTCTGGCATCCGTCTTCAAGACGCAGGGGCCGGAGGTCTTCACTGCAAAGCAGAGACCGGAGTTCCTCACCCTGATCATGGTGGTGTGGAACAAGGTCTACCGGCGTGAGTTCATCGAGCAGCGCGGCTTCGAATTCCCCCCGGGGTACTACGAGGACACTCCCTGGACCTTCCCGGTCCTGATGGCGGCCGACCGGATCGCCGCCCTCGACCACGTGGTCGTCCACTACCGCCAGCGTCGCCAGGGCAACATCCTTCGCACCGTCAGCCGCAAGCACTTCGACATCTTCGACCAGTACCAGCGGGTCTTCGCCTTCATCGACAGCGACCCGTCCCTCGGTGAGTGGCGGGCCCAGCTCTTCACCAAGATGATCGACCACTTCATCGCCATTCTGGCGAAGAGCAACCGAGTGCCCGAAGAGCTGCGCGCCGAATTCTTCGCACAAGCACATCGTCACTATCGGCGCTATGTGCCGACCGGCTACGTGCGGCCCGAGGGGCACACAGGCATACGGCACGCACTCATCGCGCGCGGCGCCTACCCGGTCTACCAGACTCTGAAGGTCGCCAACAACGGCCGACGCAAAGTCCGCAAGACGGTGCGCGAGACCCGGAAGAAGGCGGCCGTCAAGCGGATGGACCGCCTTTACGAGGCCGCGCTGAAGCAGCCCGTCGACCAGAATCTGGCCGTCTACTCGTCCTACTGGGGTCGCGGTTACGTGTGCAACCCCGCTGCTTTGCACGCAAAGGCCAAGGAGATAGCCCCGCACATCAAGGGCGTGGTCGTCGCCAAGCCGGACGAGGTGAAGAAGCTCCCGCCCGGCACCGATTACGTGATCCCGGGGACCGCCAGGTACTGGGAGATCATGGCGCGCGCCAAGTACTTCTTCAACAACGTCAACTTCGAAGACCGCTTCGTCAAGCGGCCAGGCACCGTCCACGTGCAGACGCAGCACGGTACGCCGCTCAAGACCATGGGCATCCACTTGCTGCCGCACCCGGTCGCCGCCAAGGGCACCAACTTCAGGAAACTCCTGGAGCGCTCGGACCGCTGGGACTACTGCATCTCCTCCAACCGGTTCTCCTCGGAGATCTGGGAGCGGGCCTTTCCGTGCTCCTTCGCACCGCTGGAGAGCGGCTACCCGCGCAATGACGTCTTCTACACGTCGACTGCCGCCGACGTCCGTCGCATTCGGGAGGGGCTCGGCATTCCGCGGGGGAAGACCGCCGTTCTCTACGCGCCGACCCACCGGGACTACACCAAGAGCTACGTCCCCCAGCTCGACGTCGCCCGTCTCGCCGAAGCCCTCGGAGACGAGTTCGTGGTGCTGATGCGGGGCCACCACTTCTACGAACAGACCGCGGAACTGCGAGCGTTGCAGGATTCGGCCCAGGTCATCGACGTCACCTCCCACACCTCCTCGGAGGAGCTGCAGCTCGCCGCGGACGTGCTGCTGGCGGACTACTCGTCGATCATGTTCGACTACGCCAACCTCGACCGGCCGATCGTGATCTACGCCAACGACTGGGACGCGTACAAGATCTCCCGCGGTGTGTACTTCGATGTCACGGAGGAGCCGCCCGGGCACGTCGCTCGCACCCAGAACGAACTGCACGAGATCTTCGTCAGCGGCGCTTGGCGCAACGAGCAGTCGGACACCCTGCGCGACACCTTCCGCCGCAAGTTCTGCGAGTACGACGACGGCCGGGCGGCCGAGCGGGTCATACGGCAGATCATGCTGGGTGAGTCGGCGGACAAGCCGCCGGTCGTGCCGTTGGACGAGCGGACGCCAGCCCCGTCGCCGGAGGCCGCCGAGGCGGCCGAGACGGACGTCATGAAGTCACCCGTGGTCGGCCCCAGGGCCGCCGCCTAGCCTCCTCCCGGTCGGAGCGTCGGCGCGTTCCTCAGTGGCGTGCCGACGCTCGGTGTCGAGACGTCGACGCCGACTGTCTGGCGCCGCTGCTTTGCCTGACCTCTCCGCCTCCCCAGGGGGTGGGCCATTGACGGGAACAGAAGAGAAGGTGGCCATGCAAGCCAGTGCCGGGGAACGGCCGCACGCCGAGATCAGACGGGTCTGGCCGCGCGACGGTCACATTCGCATCCTGGGGACGATCGTCACTGGCGGGGTGTCGGACGACGTCCCCGTGGACAAGTCGTGGACGTTGCGCCTCACCTCTCGCGAACGGCCCGAGCTTCCCGTCCTGTCCGGCACCGAGCGGCTCAAGGGCCGGTTCGTGCGTACGGTGACCCGTACCGCGGCGCCCACACCGCGACAGCTGTTCTTCCCCGTCGTCAACGACGGCGCGCGCTTCGAGACAGTCGTGTCCGTCGGCAAGCTGGCCGTCTGGGACGCGCTGCCCCGAGAGCACTGGGACCTGCACGTGCTCGCGACACGCGGCGGCAAGAAGGTGACCCTTCGGGTCGGCCGCCACCTCGACGACATGCCGGGCAAGAAGCAGATCGTCAAGTTCCCGGAGCAGTACAGCTCAGGTGTCGCCGTACTGCCGTACTACACCGACGGCGACGACCTCTCCATACGCTGCGCCCGACGCGACGACGCCAACCGGAGCGCCGCATGAAGCTCACTTACCTGATCTACAACGCGTTCGGCGTCGGCGGCACCGTCCGTACCGTGTTCAACCAGGCCAACGCCATGGTCGAGCGCGGCCACGAGGTAGAGATCGCGACCATGCTGCGCTACCACGAGGAGCCGCCCTTCCCGCTGGACCCGCGGGTGAAGGTGACCGCGCTCGTGGACAACCGGTCCGGCTCGTACGTGGACTGGGACCGGTACGCGGGCCCCGAGGACACCTCCTGGCACGAACGGTTCCCGGCGGGTGTCTCCAAGAACGCCGACAGCCGTCGCCGTATCGGCGCGATGATCCGCTTTCTTCGTGGCCTGGAGGACCGGATCGTGATCGGCACCCGGCCCACGATCAACCTGATCGTCGCCGAGTACACCGACCCGGCGCTGGTCCGGGTCGTCCAGGAGCACGCGGGTCTGTCCACGCACAAGGGCGAGTGGCGCGAGGCCATCGACGCCGCCTACGTGAAGATGGACGCGCTCGTCTGCCTCACCGAGGCGGACCGTGCCGCGTATGCCGAGGCGTTCCCCCAGGTCCGCGTCGAGCGCATCCCGAACGCGCTGCACTCCCTGGACGTGCCACGCAGCGACCTCTCAAGACCCCAGGTCGTCAGCGCCGGCCGACTCGACGGCAACAAGGGCATCGACAAGCTGATCGCGGCGTTCGGCCAGGTCGTGGAAGCCCACCCGGAGTGGACCCTGCGCGTCCACGGCGACGGCCCGGAGATGGAGGCCCTGCGCAAGGCCGTCCGGACCAGGCACCTGTACAACCACGTGTTCCTCATGGGTCCGACGCGCACGCTCGACGAGGAGCTCGCCAAGGGCTCCATCTTCGCGATGAGCTCCAAGTCCGAGGGCTTCGGCATGGTGCTGCTGGAGGCCATGAACGTCGGTCTCCCCGTGGTCAGCTTCAACTGTCCGGTCGGCCCGCGGGAACTCGTCGCGGACGGCGTGGACGGTCTGCTCGTCCCCGAGCTCGACGTGGCGGCCCTGGCGGCGGGCATCATCCGTCTGATCGAGGACGAGCAGCTGCGCCGCAAGTTCTCCCGGGCGGCCCTGCAGAAGGCCGCCGCATACGGACCCGACGTCGTCACCAAGTCCTGGGAAGACCTCTACGAGGTCCTGACGACAGCAAAATAGTACCGAGCGAGGCCGCCGGCCACCGCCCCGGCGGCCGGCGGCCTCGCCGTGCCTGCTCGTCGAGTGCGCAGGTGCGAGGAGAGTGCCCGGAGCCGGACTTGAACCGGCACGCCCTCGAAGGGGCAGCGAGGTTTAAGCTCGCCGTGTCTGCATTCCACCATCCGGGCAGGCCGTGGGCTCCGCTTCGCGCGCCTTGAGCCTATCGGGACGCTCCTCCCGACCTCGGGCGGGACGGCCGATGTTGTCTTATTTTATTGGCGCCTGAGGGTGCATCAGTTACCGGGTCAGGCCAACAGCACATGCCAACAGCCTTGCGTGCGACCGCCCGCGCCGTATGCGGAATGACGGGATTTCACCGTCTCGACAAGGGCGCCCGCCCCGTTCTCACCCGCCCGGCCGTCGGGGTCGGCCGTCATCCGCAGGTATGACACCGGCCCGGCCCGTCCGACCGAAGTCGCCCCCCTGAACCGGAACAGCGGCTGACTACAGGGCGCCGTACGGCCGGGACGATGGATGACGTCCCCGAGCACACACCGTGCCGACCGCACCCGCCGTACCGACAGGAGCGCCCTTCCCGTGACCACCGCACCCATCGCCGACCGGTCCACCCTCGTGGCCGCGCGCGCCACGGAGCTTTCCAAGATCTACGGCCAGGGCGAGACCCAGGTGGTCGCCCTGGACCGGGTCTCCATCGACTTCCGGCAGGCCGAGCTCACCGCGATCATGGGCCCCTCCGGCTCCGGCAAGTCCACGCTGATGCACTGCGTCGCCGGCCTGGACACCTTCTCGTCCGGCTCGGTGCGCATCGGCGAGACCGAGCTGGGCTCGCTCAAGGACAAGCAGCTCACCAAGCTGCGCCGGGACAAGATCGGTTTCATCTTCCAGGCGTTCAACCTGCTGCCGACGCTGACGGCGCTGGAGAACATCACCCTTCCGATGGACATCGCGGGCCGCAAGCCCGACAAGCAGTGGGTGGACTCCGTGATCCAGATGGTCGGGCTGTCCGGACGGCTCGGGCACCGGCCCGCCCAGCTCTCCGGCGGGCAGCAGCAGCGGGTCGCCGTGGCCCGGGCGCTGGCCTCCCGGCCGGAGATCATCTTCGGGGACGAGCCGACCGGCAACCTCGACTCCCGTTCCGGCGCCGAGGTGCTGGGCTTCCTGCGCAACTCGGTGCGGGAGCTGGGCCAGACCGTGGTGATGGTGACCCACGACCCGGTGGCCGCCGCCTACGCGGACCGGGTGGTCTTCCTCGCGGACGGACGCATCGTCGACGAGCTGTACGGGCCGACGGCCGACTCGGTGCTCGACCGCATGAAGCGGTTCGACGCCAAGGGCCGCACCAGCTGACGTTCCCCGGCCGCTGCCGTCCGCGACTGCGCCCGCTGCCGTCCGCGCCCCGTCCGCCCCCACCCCGTACCCCGTACGCCGTACGTCTGGACAGAGAAGACCCCCATGTTCCGTACCGCCTTGCGCAACGTCTTCGCGCACAAGGCCAGGCTGTTGATGACCGTGCTCGCCGTGATGCTCGGCGTGGCGTTCGTCTCCGGCACCCTGGTCTTCGCCGACACCCTCTCCAACGCCTTCCGCAACCAGTCGGCGAAGAGCTACCAGGACGTCGCCGTCGCCGTCACCTCGTACGCCGACTCGGACAACTCCGAGGAGGAGTACGGCCTCTCCCGTGAGGTCCTCGACAGGATCTCCGCCGTGGACGGCGTCGCCGGGGTGTACGGCCGCGTGGAGGGCTTCGCCGGCGTCGCCGACCCCGACGGCAAGCTCATCGGCGTCGGCTGGTCCAACAAGGGCTCGAACTTCGCGCCCGGCAAGGACGGCAAGGACACCGCGTACACGTTCACCGACGGCTCAGGCCCGGTGAAGGACGACCAGATCGCCCTGGACGAGGAGTCCGCCGGCAAGGGCGAGTACGAGGTCGGCGACCGGGTGCGGGTCGCGACCAACGGCCCGGTGAAGGAGTACACCCTCAGCGGTGTCTTCACCACCGAGGACGGCGCCGTCAACGCGGGCGGCAGCCTCGTCCTCTTCGACACCGCCGTCGCCCAGAAGCAGTACCTCCGGCCGGGCTACTTCGAGGAGGTCACCGTCACCGCCGCGCCCGGCGCGGACGACGCGCGGATCCTGAAGGCGGTCGAGCCGCTGCTGCCCGAGACCGCCGAGGCCCAGACCGGCCGGGCACTCGCCGACGAGCAGGCCGACCAGATCGAACAGGGCATGGGCAACCTCAAGCAGGTCCTGCTCGGCTTCGCGGGCATCGCGCTCTTCGTCGGGATCTTCCTGATCTCCAACACCTTCACGATGCTGGTCGCCCAGCGCACCAAGGAGATCGCCCTGATGCGCGCCGTCGGCGCGTCCCGCAGGCAGATCACCCGCTCGGTGCTCGCCGAGGCCGCGCTGGTGGGCCTGGTGGCCTCGGCCGTCGGCTTCGCCCTCGGCGTCGGTCTGGCCGTCGGACTGCGCTCCGGCATGGCCGCGTTCGACATGAAGATGCCGGCCGGTCCGCTGGTCCTGTCCGCCACGCCGGTGGTCGCGGCGTTCGCGGTGGGCGTGCTGATCACGGTGTTCGCCGCCTGGCTGCCCGGCCGCCGGGCCGCGAAGATCCCGCCGGTGGCGGCCATGAACAGCGTCCACGCGGTGGCCACCACCAAGTCGCTGGTGGTGCGCAACTCCATCGGCGCGGCCATCACCGCCCTCGGAGCGGTGGGGATCGTGGCGGGCGCCTCGGCCGGCGGCGACGACGGCCGGATGTACATCGGCGCGGGCGCGTTCTTCGCGCTGATCGGCGTGATCGTCCTCATCCCGCTGCTGTCCCGGCCCGTGATCGCGCTCGTCCGTCCGCTGCTCGTCGGCCCCTTCGGGGTGGCGGGCAAGCTGGCCGGCCAGAACGCGGTCCGCAATCCGCGCCGCACCGGCGCCACCGCCTCGGCGCTGGCGATCGGACTGACGCTGGTGACCGCTCTGTCGGTGCTCGGCGTCACGGTCGGCGCGGCCATCGACAAGATGACCACGGACAACATCAGGGCCGACTACATGGTCTCGATGGCCAACGGGGGCGACCTCGACCGGTCCGCGCTGACGGCCCTGGAGAAGGCCGACGGCGTGTCCGCGGTGTCGCCGCAGCAGGACGCCTACTTCCGGGTCGACGGCGACTACGTGTCCGCCTCGGCGGTCACCCCCGGTGACATCGAGAAGGTCCTGACGGTCGACGTCGTCAGCGGCGACGCGGGCTCGCTGGCCCGGGGCCGGATCGCGGTCGCCGAGAAGACGGCCGAGAACAGGGGCTGGAAGCCCGGCGACACCGTCCCGGTCACCTTCGACGACGACGAGAAGGCCACGCTGACGGTCGGCGCCGTCTACAAGGACAGCGAGTTCCTCTCCCCCGTCCTCGTCGACCGGAAGGTCGTGGACCGGCACGAGGCGAAGCCGTCCATCCGGCAGATCTTCGTGAAGACCGACGGCGGCCAGACCGCGGCGAACGAGAAGGTCCTCGTCGACGCGCTCGGCGACAACCCGGCGATCACCGTGATGGACCGGCAGGACATCCGCGACGAGTTCGGCGGCGCCATCAACACCCTGCTGAACGTCATGTACGGCCTGCTGGCGATGGCCCTGATCATCGCGGTCCTCGGCGTCGTCAACACCCTCGCGATGTCCGTCTTCGAACGGCAGCAGGAGATCGGCATGCTGCGCGCGATCGGTCTCGACCGGCGCCGGGTGAAGCGGATGGTGCGGCTGGAGGCCGTCGTCATCTCGGTGTTCGGCGCGGTGGTCGGCATCGGCCTCGGCACGTTCCTCGGCTGGGCGATCGGCGAGACCGTCGCGGACAGCATCCCGGGGTACGCGCTGGTCCTGCCCTGGGACCGGATCGGGATCTTCGTGCTGCTGGCCGCTCTGGTGGGCGTCCTGGCCGCCCTGTGGCCGGCCCGCAACGCCGCCCGGCTGAACATGCTGAACGCGATCAAGGCCGAGTGACCTCGCCGGCGACGCGGAACACCGAAGGGCCGGGCCCCCGCGCGGGGGCCCGGCCCTTCGGGTCGGGTGCGGATCAGGCGCGGCCGGGCGCGCCCCACACGCGGGCCCGCAGCGGCAGCCCGGAGGCGCCCGAGTCGGGCGTCTTCACCGCGAGGACCTGGTTGACGCCGATGCGGTTGCGTTCGAAGGCGAGCGCGGAGGCGGCCATGTACAGCTGCCATACCCGGGCACGGCCGGGGCTGACGAGCCGGACGGCACTCGCCCAGTCGGACTCCAGGTTGGCGACCCAGCGGCGCAGGGTGAGCGCGTAGTGCTCGCGGATCGACTCCACGTCGCGCACCTCGAACCCGGCGCGCTCCAGTTGGGTGACGGTGGTGCCGACGGGGGCCAGTTCGCCGTCGGGGAAGACGTAGGCGTCGATGAACTCGTCGACGTTGTAGGAGGACTCGTCCCGCTGCGGGCGGCGGGCGATCTGGTGGTTCAGCAGCCGTCCGCCGGGCTTGAGCAGCTTGTGCAGGTCGGTGGCGTACTCCAGGTAGCGCTCGGCGCCGACGTGCTCGGCCATGCCGATGGAGGAGATGGCCTCGTACGGCCCGTCCGCGACGTCCCGGTAGTCCTGGACGCGGATCTCCACCCGGTCGGTGAGCCCCTCGTCCGCGACGCGCTTGCGGGCGTAGGCGGCCTGTTCCTGGGACAGGGTCACGCCGACGACGCTCACGCCGTGCTCGCGGGCCGCGTGGATCGCCATCGAGCCCCAGCCGCAGCCGACGTCGAGGAGACGCTGACCGGGGCTCAGGTCCAGCTTGCGGCTGACGAGTTCGAGCTTGTCGCGCTGGGCGTCCTCCAGGGTGCCGCCCTCGGCCGGCGGGGCGGGCCAGTAGGCGCAGGAGTACACCATGGAGGGGCCGAGGACGAGTTCGTAGAAGTCGTTGCCCACGTCGTAGTGGTGGCTGATGGCCCGCTTGTCGCTGCGCTTGGTGTGCAGGTGGCCGCGGGCCCGGCGGACCTCCTCGGGCGGCGGGGCGGGCGGCAGCGGCGGCCCGGCGAGCTTCACCAGTCCGCGTGCGGCGGCCCGGACCTCCGGGTCGCGCAGCGCCTCGACCAGGCCGCGGGCGTCCTCGCCGCGCTCCCAGATCAGGCCGGCCATCAGACCGAGGGCGGTGTAGAGGTCTCCCTCGATGTCGATGTCGCCGGCCACCCAGGCGCGGGCCAGGCCCAGTTCACCCGGTTTGAACAACAGGCGGCGCAGGGCCCTGCGGTTGCGGACGACGAGGGTCGGCGCGCCCGGCGGACCCGCCTGCGAGCCGTCCCAGGCGCGGATGCGCACCGGAAGTGGTGCTCCCAGCAACTGTTCGAAGAGGTTCTGCAGCCGCAGCGCGGCGTCAGCCATGGCGTACCTCCGTGACGAGCGATCCCGGAATGTCCAACACCACGTAAACACCTGGGAGCCCCCGGTACAGTCCCCGGCGCGCATTACGACTCGGCAAAATAGCTGTACACACCAACGGACTTGTCGCCCCGACGGCGCGGCACGCGCGCAGCGCGAAGGGGCCGTCCGCACCACGGATGGCGGACGGCCCCTTCGGGAACCGCTGGGTACTGCTGGGTACTGCTGAGTACTACCGGGCGCCGCTACGGCTGCGCGCAGGCGGGAGTCAGGAGGCCTTGGCCTCGGTCTTCTCCTGCTTCGCGGCCTTCTCGCTCTGGTCGCCCTTGTCGGCGGCCTTCGCCGCGGCGGGCTTCGGGGCCGGCTTGGCGGCCTCGTAGAACTCCTCGCGCGGGGTCTCCATCGCGCCGAGGGAGACGACCTCGCGCTTGAGGAACATGCCGAGCGTCCAGTCCGCGAAGACGCGGATCTTGCGGTTGAAGGTCGGCATGGCCATGCCGTGGTAGCCGCGGTGCATGTACCAGGCGAGACGGCCCTTGAGCTTGATCTTCATCTTGCCCATGACGATCATCGCGACGCCCTTGTGCAGGCCGAGGCCCGCCACCGCGCCCTTGTTGGCGTGGCTGTACTCCTTCTGCGGGAAGCCCCGCATACCGGAGATCACGTTGTCGCCGAGGACCTTGGCCTGGCGCAGCGCGTGCTGGGCGTTCGGCGGGCACCAGGCGTTCTCGTTGCCCGCCTTGCGGCCGACGAGGTCCGGCACCTGGGCGTTGTCGCCCGCGGCCCAGATGTAGTCGGTGCCCTGGACCTGGAGGGTCGCCTGGGTGTCGACGTGACCGCGGGGGCCCAGCGGCAGGCCGAAGCGGGCCAGCGCCGGGTTGGGCTTGACGCCGGCCGTCCACACGACGGTGTTGGAGTCGACCTCGAGACCGTTCTTCAGCACCACGTGGCCGTCGACGCAGGAGTCCATGGAGGTGGACAGGTAGACCTCGACGCCGCGGCCCTCGAGGTGCTCCTTGCCGTACTGGCCGAGCTTGGGGCCGACCTCGGGGAGGATCTTGTCGGCGGCGTCCACGAGGACGAAGCGCATGTCCTCGCGGGAGACGTTGTTGTAGTACTTGGCCGCGTCCCGGGCCATGTCCTCGACCTCACCGATGGTCTCCGCGCCGGCGAAGCCGCCGCCGACGAAGACGAAGGTGAGCGCCTTGCGGCGGATCTCCTCGTCGGTGGTGGAGTCGGCCTTGTCGAGCTGCTCCAGCACGTGGTTGCGCAGGCCGATGGACTCCTCGATGCCCTTCATGCCGATGCCCTGCTCGGCGAGGCCGGGGATCGGGAAGGTGCGGGAGACCGCGCCCATCGCGATGACCAGGTAGTCGAAGGGCAGCTCGTACGCCTCGCCGACCAGCGGCGCGACGGTGGCGACCTTGCGGTCCTGGTCGATGGTGGTGACCCGGCCGGTGAGGACCTCCGCCTTCGGAAGCACGCGCCGCAGGGGGACGACGACGTGCCGCGGGGAGATGCTGCCGGCGGCGGCTTCGGGGAGGAAGGGCTGGTAGGTCATGTACGACCGCGGGTCGACGACGGTGACGGTCGCCTCGCCGTAACGCATCTTCTTCTGGATGCGTCGAGCTGCGTACAGGCCTACGTACCCACCGCCTACTACGAGGATCCTGGGACGCTCCGTGGTGCTCATGCCATCGAGTATCCACCCGGTTGAGGGGGGTGGATCGTGCGCCCCTTCACAAGCTTCAGTGGGTGCTGTGCTACCATCCGCCACCCACGTGACGGAGATCATGGCGGACGAAGGAACCAGCGTGTAGAGGACCCCGTTGTCAATGCCGCGTGAGCTGCACCTCCGCGCTTCGGGAGCGATGGACCACCCTTCCGCGAGGGCTCTGCGGGACCCCTCCGCGACACCGACCTGAACACGTTCAAAGGGCAGTTGAAACCCCAAAAGGGTCAACGCGCGCGCTTTCGTCGTCCGGCAGGGCCCAATTCCTTGTGAAGAACTTCACGAACTTTCCCGACGGGACGTCACCGGGGGGCCCGAAAGACCCCCCGGCACCCGCTCAATCGTCGTCCGTCCTGCTCAGACCGCTACCGGTACCGCTACCGCACCGCCACCGCCACCGCCACCGCCACGGCGAGCGCCCTACGCGATCGACCACGCGATGCCGTCGAGGATGTCGTGCTCGCTCACGACGACCTCCGCCGCGCCCGTCCGCTCCATGATCGCCAGCAGCGTCAGGGAGCCGGCCGCGATCACGTCGACCCGGCCCGGGTGCAGGGAGGGGACCGCCGCGCGCTCGGCGTGGGTGGAGGCCAGCAGCCAGTCGGTGATCTCCCGGACCCGGTCGCGAGAGACACGGGAGTGGTGGATGGCGGCCGAGTCGTACTCCGGCAGCTCCTGCGCGATCGCGGACACCGTCGTCACCGACCCGGCCAGACCCACCAGCGTGCGCGCCTCGCGCAGCGGCACCGTCTCCTCGGCCAGGTCCAGGGCGGCCTCGATGTCGGCCCGCATCGCGGCGACCTGCTGAGCGGTGGGCGGATCGGTCACCGCGCCGTCGCGCACCAGGTGCCGCTCGGTCATCCGGACGCAGCCGACGTCCACGGAGCGGGCGGCGCGCACGTGGTCGTCGCCGACCACGAACTCGGTGGAGCCGCCGCCGATGTCGACGACCAGGTAGGGCTTGTCCAGATGGTCCCGCCCGGCCAGCTCCCTGGTCGCGCCGGTGAAGGAGAACTCGGCCTCCTGGTCGCCCGAGATGACCTCCGGCTCGACGCCCAGGATGTCCAGCACACCGCGCACGAAGTCGTCCCGGTTCTCCGCGTCGCGGGAGGCGGAGGTGGCGACGAAGCGCAGCCGCTCGGCGCCGTGCGCCTTGATGATCCCGGCGTACTCCCGGCAGGCGGCGAAGGTCCGCTCCAGCGCCTCGGGAGCGAGCCGCCCGGTGCGGTCGACGCCCTGGCCGAGCCGCACGATGGTCATACGGCGGTCCAGGTCGGTCAGCTCGCCCGTGGCCCCCGCGCCGGAGGCGCTGTCGGACACAGTCGTGTCGGCCACCAGGAGGCGGATGGAGTTCGTACCGCAGTCGACGGCGGCGACCCGGGTCACTGGGCGTCCTCCCCGTCGGTCCGGCCGGTCAGGTCGGTGGGCGTCACGCAGGGGCCCTTGCGCCACCACTCGGGCAGCATCGCGATCGCCTCGTCGCCCAGCGGGTTGACGCCGGGGCCGGCGGCCAGCGAGTGGGCGACCAGCACGTGCAGGCACTTCACGCGGTCCGGCATGCCGCCCGCGCTCGGGAAGCCGGTCAGCTCCTCGATCTCGTCGCGGCGCCGGACGTAGTCCTCGTGCGCGGCGCGGTAGGCGGCCGCCAGCTCCGGGTCGGAGCCCAGCCGCTCGGTCATCTCCTTCATCACGCCGTTCGCCTCCAGCGTGCCGATGGCGGAGGCCGCCTTGGGGCACGTCAGGTAGTACAGCGTGGGGAAGGGCGTGCCGTCGGGCAGCCGCGGCGCCGTCTCCACGACGTCCGGCTGTCCGCACGGGCAGCGGTGCGCGATGGCCCGCAGTCCGCGCGGCGGACGTCCGAGCTGCTGCTTGAAGGCCGCCACGTCCGCGTCGGTCGGCTCGGTGCGCGGGGTGGTCGGCGGGGGAGTCTGCATGACTGTCTTCTGCTGGTCTTCCTGTTGAGTCACTGCCGGCGGGCGGCGGCGTCGGCCTTGTCGACCCCGTCCCACACGTTCCGGTACCAGGGGCGGTCGGCGGCACCGGCCCGGACGCGGGTCTGCTCGGCCGCCTCCGGGTCGACGACGACGAACCCCGTCTCCCCCGGCATCACGTAGTGCAGCCGCAGCCGGACCTGCTGCTCGGCGTAGGCGTCGTCCTGCCAGCGTGCCTTGAGGTCGCGCAGGTCCTCGACCCGCTGCCGGGTCTCCCGCTGCTCCCGCTGGAGATCGGCGATCTCGGCGCGCTGGGCGACGTACTGCCGTATCGGGTAGGCGAGCGCCACGACGAGCGAGCAGAGCACCATCGCGAGCAGCGCGGCCCGGCCGGTCAGCCGGGAGCGCCGGGCCTGGCGCCTGGTCTGCGAGCGGTAGACCCGGGCCGCGGTCTGCTCCCCGATGATCCGGATCCTGGTCGCGGTGGAGAAACGGTCCCGGTCCTTCACCGCCATGTCTGTCCCCGCCTCCGCCTTCACGTCGTCATACGTGCGTACGTCCCCGCACACGGTACGGGACCGAGTACGGGGACGTACGTACGACGCCGCCTCTTGCGGGCGGGTCAGCCCTCGACGGCGGGGGTCAGCCCTTGAAGCGGGGGAAGGCGCTGCGGCCGGCGTACACCGCGGCGTCGTCGAGGATCTCCTCGATGCGCAGCAGCTGGTTGTACTTGGCGACGCGCTCGGAGCGGGCCGGGGCGCCGGTCTTGATCTGGCCGCAGTTGGTGGCGACGGCCAGGTCGGCGATGGTGACGTCCTCGGTCTCGCCGGAGCGGTGGGACATCATGCACTTGAAGCCGTTGCGCTGGGCCAGCTCGACGGCGTCCAGGGTCTCGGTCAGCGAACCGATCTGGTTGACCTTGACGAGCAGGGCGTTGGCCGAGTTCTCCTCGATGCCGCGGGCCAGACGCTCCGGGTTGGTGACGAACAGGTCGTCGCCGACCAGCTGGACCTTGTCACCGAGCTTGGCGGTGATGGTGTTCCAGCCGTCCCAGTCGTCCTCGAACAGCGGGTCCTCGATGGAGACCAGCGGGTACGCCTCGACCAGCTCGGCGTAGTACTCGGTCATCTCGGCGGCCGTGCGGGTCTTGCCCTCGAAGGCGTAGGAGCCGTCCTTGTAGAACTCGGACGCGGCGACGTCGAGCGCGAGGGCGATCTGCTCGCCGGGGGTGTAGCCGGCCTCCTTGATCGCCTCGAGGATGAGGTCGAGGGCCTCGCGGTTGGAGCCCAGGTTCGGGGCGAAGCCGCCCTCGTCGCCGAGGCCGGTGGCCAGGCCCTTGCTCTTCAGGACCTTCTTGAGGGTGTGGTAGACCTCGGCGCCCCAGCGCAGCGCCTCGGAGAAGGACTCCGCGCCGATCGGGGCGATCATGAACTCCTGGATGTCCACGTTGGAGTCGGCGTGCGAGCCGCCGTTCAGGATGTTCATCATCGGCACCGGCAGCAGGTGCGCGTTCGGGCCGCCCAGGTAGCGGAAGAGCGGCAGGTCGCTGGCCTCGGAGGCGGCGTGCGCGACGGCGAGGGAGACGCCGAGGATGGCGTTGGCGCCGAGCGAGCCCTTGTTGTCGGTGGCGTCCAGGTCGAACATGGCCTGGTCGATCAGGCGCTGCTCGGTGGCGTCGTAGCCGACCAGCTCCGGGCCGATCTGCTCGATGACGGCCAGCACGGCCTTCTCGACGCCCTTGCCGAGGTAACGGCTCGGGTCGCCGTCACGCAGTTCGATGGCCTCGAAGGCACCGGTGGAGGCGCCGGACGGAACGGCGGCACGACCCGTGCTGCCGTCGTCGAGGCCGACCTCGACCTCGACCGTGGGGTTGCCTCGGGAGTCCAGGATTTCCCGGGCTACGACGACGTCGATGGACGGCACGAGCATCTCCTTCTTCAATGTGACGCTTCACTGTGACGCTTCACTGTGACGCTTCGGTCTGCCGCGGTCCCTCGGGGCCGCGACGGCTCTGCGGGACCGAGCCTAACCGGCTCCGGGCGATCGGCCAGCCGATCGCCCACCCGCTGGACAGAACCGAGAGTAAATTGTTTCCGAACGGAACAAAGGCGGAACATGAAAAGTCCCGCCCCGGTGCGTACGGGGGAACACGCACCGGGGCGGGAGTCGCGGGGCCGCCGCCCCTTACTTCAGGTGCAGCTGCTGACCCGGGTAGATCAGGTCGGCGTCGTCGACGATGTCGTCGTTCAGCTTGAACAGCTTCGCCCAGCCGCCCTTGACGTCGTGCTCCTCGGCGATCGAGCTGAGGGTGTCGCCCTTGACGACCTTGTACTCGCCGTCGCCCTTCTCGACCTTCTTGCCGGTCGGGGTGGTGACGGTCTTCTTGGCGGGCTTCTCGGCCTTCGGCTCGGCGGCCGGACGCTCGGAGGAGCGGGAGGCCTTCTGCTCGGTGGAGCGCTCGGCGGTGGAGCCGCCGCTCTGGCTCTGCGAGCTCTCGGAGCTGCCGGAGCCGCTGTCCTCGGAGCCGCCACCGGTGTAGGCGGCGCCCGACAGGCCGGTGCCGCAGACCGGCCAGGCACCCTTGCCCTGGCCCGCGAGCACCTTCTCGGCGATCTCGATCTGCTGGGACTTGCTCGCCTGGTCGGCGCTGGAGGCGTACTGCGTACCGCCGTAGGCGGCCCAGGTGGAGGCGGAGAACTGCAGACCGCCGTAGTAACCGTTGCCGGTGTTGATGGACCAGTTGCCGCCGGACTCGCACTGGGCGACGGCGTCCCACTCGGACGCGGTGGCGGCGGAGGCGTTGCCGGCCGCCATCAGCGGGGCGGCGACGGCGGCACCGGTGACGCCGGCGACGGCGATGACACGGGTGGCCTTGGACGGGCGACGGTGCTTGCCCTTGCCGGAAAACAGCATGGTTGATCCCCTCACCGACGCCTGCGAGGTGAGCTGTCGGGTTCGGGCCGGTTGAGTTGCCCGGCCGGGTTCCTCCCGGAACTCGGCTTCACCCCTAGCCGCTCCGGCTCAACTGCCCGGTGCGGCACTTACCTTGGGTCCCCCGCTCCTGCCTGCGGCGCTTGACGCGACGACTGTTCCCGTACGGCCGCTGGCAGGATTCGGCGTTGCGGCTGTCGGGGCCCGCGGTGGCGAGCGGTCATGACCGTAGACACGCGCTCCGCGGATTTTCAAAGACGATCACGGCTTCTGAGACCTATCTCTCACGAGATCCAAAAGGGACATACGGTCTCTAACCGTGACGCGAACTCCCCCTACTTTTCGCCCGATTCGCCCGTGACCGTGAGCGTCTGACCGGGCAGGATGTGGTCGGGGTCGGCGCCGACGACGGTCTCGTTGTCGGCGTAGAGCGCGTGCCACCCGCCGTCGATGTCAAGGGAGTCGGCGATGGCCCAGAGACTGTCGCCGGTGCGTACGACGTAACGCCCGTCCCCGGCCGCTGGCTCGTCACCGTCGCGCGAGGCATGCCGGCCCGACGTCGGGTCCGTACGGCCCTCTCCCGTCGCGTCCTCGTCCGCGCTGCCGCCGCGGTGCTTGCCGGAACCGGACGAGCCCTCGGCGCCCTGCGGTTCGGCACTGCCGGAGGGGTCGGATTCGACGGAAGTGTCCGGCTTGGCGGATTGGTCCGCACCGTCGGACGAGTCGCCCGACACGCCGCTCGAACCGTCGGACGGGGCGTCAGACGACGAAGAGGAGGGCGACGAAGAGGCCGAAGAAGACGGCGAAGGGGACGAAGAGGACGCTCCGGACGTCGACTCCGACGTCTCGGACGAGCCGGTCGAGCCGGACGACTCGGATGACTCGGATGACTGGGACGACTCGGGCGTTTCGGTGGTCGCGGGCGATTCGGACGACTTGGTGGTGTCCTGCTCCCCCGAGGTGTCGGAACCTTCCGACGCCCCGTCACCGGCCGTGCCGGAACCATCGCCCGTGGCCCCGGAGTCGTTGCCCAGGCCGGCGAGCAGACCGCAGGTCGGCCAGGCGGCGATGCCCTGGTCCGCGTGTATCTTCTCGGCGATTCTTATCTGCTGGGAGCGACTGGCCTGGTCGGCGCTGGGGGCGTAGTCCAGACCGCCGTACTGCTCCCAGGCCTCCTGGGACAGCTGCAGGCCGCCGTAGTACCCGTTGCCGCTGTTCTGGCTCCAGGCGCCGCCGGTCTCGCACTCGGCGACCTGGTCCCAGTTCGCGGAGTCGGCCGCGTGGGCGCCGGTGGCGCCGAGCAGCGGGATCGCGATGGCGGAGCCGGTCACTCCGGCGGCGACGACCAGTGCGGGTGCCTGGCGGGGGCGGCGGTGACGACCGTTCCCGGAGAGCATGCGACGACCTTTCACGAGACGACGGGGACCGCGCGGCGGATGACGCTCTACACCACGCTGATCCGTGAACGTATAGGGAGATCATCGCTTGTCACAAGTTCATGCCGCGCAGATCACGTGAAGATCACAGAGGTGAGCGCGTGTCACTTTTGCGTCGGCGACGGACCGTTGCCGGCCGATGACGCGAGCGGTGTGAACGAGACGGGCAAGGTGCGCAGACCTCGCATGATGAGGCCGCCGCGCCACCGGAGTTCGGCCGGGTCGGCGGCGAGGCGGAGGTCCGGCAGCCGGGTCAGCAGCGTGGCCAGCGCCGTCTGCCCCTCCAGCCGGGCCAGCGGGGCGCCTAGGCAGTAGTGGATGCCGTGGCCGTACCCGAGGTGCTGGCTGTCGCGGCGGGCGAGGTCCAGGGTGTCCGGGTCGGTGAACCGCTCGGGGTCCCGGTCGGCGGCGGCCAGGACGACGAGGACCGGGTCGCCGGCCGCGACGTCCTGGCCGCCGATGGTCAGCGGCCGGGTGGCGAAGCGCCAGGTGGCCAGCTCCACCGGGCCGTCGTAGCGCAGGAGTTCCTCGACGCCGGTCTCCAGCAGGCCGCGCTCCCCGGCGGCGAGGGAGGTCTGCAGGCGCTCCCGCTGCCCGGGGTGGGTGAGCAGCGCGTAGAGGCCGTTGCCGACCAAGTTGACCGTGGTCTCAAAGCCTGCGAAGAGCAGGATGAAGGCCATGGCCGCGGCCTCGTTCTCGGTGAGGTGCTCGCCGTGGTCGGAGGCGCGGATCAGACCGGAGATGAGGTCCTCGCCGGGGGCGGGCTCGGGCGGCAGTGCGGCGCGCTTGCGGTGGATGAGGTCGGCGAGGTAGCCGCGCATCTTCTTCACCGACCGGGCGACGCCGCCCCGCGGGCCCCCTTGGTGACGGATCATCATGCCCGCCCAGTCCCGGAAGTCGTCCTGGTCCTCGCGGGGGACGCCGAGCAGGTCGCAGATGGCGTAGATGGGCAGCGGGAAGGCGAACTCGTGGATCAGGTCGGCGGAGCCGGTGGCGGCGAACCGGTCGATGAGGCCGTCGGCCAGCTCCTGCACCCGGGGCGCGAACTCGGCCACGCGGCGCGGCGTGAACGCCTTGCTGACCAGCCGTCGCAGCCTGGTGTGGTCGGGCGGGTCGATGTTGAGCAGATGAGTCATCAGCTCGGCCTTGCGCTCCCCCGGGATGCCGGTCTTGCCCTTGGCGTGCGCGGGCTCGGCGTGGTGGGCCGGGTTCTTGGACAGCCGCGGGTCGGCGAGCGCCTCTTTCGCGTCGGCGTACCGGGTGACCAGCCACGCCTCCACTCCGCTGGGCAGCCGGGTGCGGTGCACGGGGGCGTGCTCGCGCAGCCAGGCGTAGGCGGGGTAGGGGTCGGTGGCGAACTCCCAGGTGAACAGCTCGGGTGCGGGGCCGGAGGCGGGGCCGGGGACGGATGGGCGACCGGTCATCCCTCGACCGCCCGGATCGCGTCCCGGTAGGCGCGGGCCGCCGCTCTCAGGGCCGCCTCGGGGTCGGTGCCCTCGGACTCGGCGCGGGCGGCGAGGGCGAGCAGGTCGTAGCCGATGCCCTCGCCGGCGGGCAGCGGGACGTCGAGGCCCGCGGTGCGGACGCGGGAGTGGAGCTTGGCGGCGAGGGCCAGGCCGGGCTGGCCGAGGGGGACGCCCTCGGTGACCGAGGTGCGCTGCTTCTCGGCGGCCTTGGTGCGCAGCCAGTGCTCCCGGACCTCCTCGGGGGTGTCGGCCCTCTCGTCGCCGAAGACGTGCGGGTGGCGGTGGACGAGCTTGTCGACGATGGTGCCGGCCACGTCGTCCACGGAGAACGGGGCGTCGGGGTCCTCCTCGGCGATGCGGGCGTGGAAGACGACCTGGAGGAGCACGTCGCCCAGTTCCTCGCGCAGTTCGTCGCGGTCGCCGTCCTCGATGGCCTCGACGAGTTCGTAGGCCTCCTCGATGGCGTACTTGGCCAGGCCCTTGTGGGTGCGCTGCGAGGACCAGGGGCATGCGAGGCGGATGCGGTCCATGACCTGGACGAGGTCGAGGAGGCGGGCGCCCGGGAGGTCGTAGGAGGCGGGGAGCAGCTCGAGGTCGGGCATCCGGACCCGTCCGGAACCGGCGAGACGGGCCAGTGAGTCGGTGAGCGCGGGCTCGCCCTCGCCGGTCGCGACGACCACCGCCGTGCGGCCGCCGGCGCAGGCGTCCACCAGTTCCTCGGCGGCCATCGCCGCCTCCTCCACCCGTATCCCCGCCTCGCGCAGATAGGGCAGCTGGGGGTGGGCTCCGTCGGCGCACAGGACGCGGTCGGCGGTGCGCAGGGCCTGCCAGGCGGGCCAGGACAGCAGGCCGGGGGCGACGCGGTGGCTGGTGGTGAGCAGGACGATGCGGCCCTGGTCGGGGGCGGTCGGGCCGGCGGTGGTTGCGTTCACTCCTCGAACCTAACGCACACCGCCGACGGCCCCCCGAGTTGTCCACAGGGGGCCGTATCGCCGCTGTTCAGGGGTGCTACGCCGGCTGCTGGGACCCCGCCGCCGTGATCTCCCGCACCCACGGTGTCCGGGTGTCGACGCGGCTGCTCTTCTGGACGTCCCAGGCGCCGTAGCGCGGGTTGAGGTCGACGTCGAGCTTCTTGGAGGCCTCGGACAGGGCCTGCCAGAACTCGGGGCGGCTGGTGTCGGTGCCGAGGCTCTGGGCGAGCTTCTGGGCCTCGATCTGGACGAGGAGGTTGTCGTCGAGGCGGTCGGGGGCGACGCCGTACTGCTGGAGCCAGACCGTCTCCAGCTGCTCGGGGCCCCCGGCCTGCTTCTCCAGCTCGCCGCGCATGTCCTGCACTTCCTTGCGGCTGACGCTCACCCCGGCGTCCTGGGCGGCGCGGTGCAGGACCCGGTCGAGGACCATGCCGTGCAGGGTGTCGCGGGTGAGGGTGCCGGTGCGGGCGACGACCTGCTGGTACTGGGTGTCGTCCGGCACGGCGGCGCGCTGGGCCTCGCGCACCTCGTCCACGCGGTTCTCCAGCTGGGCGACGGTGATCCGCTGGTCGCCGACGACGGCCGCCGCGCCCGGATGCGCGTCGTTGCCGCAGGCGGCGAGCAGGGGTGCCGCGGCGGCGATCGCGGCGGTGAGGAGGAGCGCGGAGCGACGGCGGCGGTGCAAGGGAACCTCCCGTTGGAGATTGTGCGACGGTGCACAAAGTCTTGCGATGATCGATGTTAGGCAGTGGCCCGGCTCTGGCCAACCCATTGGACCAACGATTCATCAGGACTTCGGGCACCGCCTCGCGCCCGGTCCGCGTGGCGGCGGTGGTCAGCCGTGCATCCGGCCCAGCCACTGGAGCGTGCGCCGGATGTCGGCCGCGAGCGGATGGCCGGGGCCGTGGACGCGCTCCACGTCGTGCAGCAGCCGGGCCAGCGTGTCGTGGGCGGCGGCGCGGTCGCCGAGGGCGAGCAGGAGGTGGCCGATGCGGCGGCGGACGTCGTGGGCGAGGTCGGGGTCGCCGGCGACGTACTGGTTCTCGTAGTACGGCAGCAGCGCCCGGTACTCGGCGAGGGCGGCGGCCGGTTCGCCGAGCTGTTCCAGGCACTGGGCCGCGTCGTAGCGGTGGCGCAGGCACTGCGGGTCGGCCTGGCCGGCCTCGGCGGCGCGTTCGTCGGCGAGGCGGCGCAGTTCGGGCAGGGCGCGCCGGTACTGGCCGTCGTCCATGAGGGTCGCCGCGTACTGCCTGCGCAGGGTGCGCACGACCGGGGAGCGTTCGCCGTGCTGTTCGGCGGTGGCGGGCAGGATCGCGCCGAGGACGTCGACGGCCTGGGTGATGCGGCCCTCGCCGAGGAGGCGCTTGACGTCGTCGACGGCGCGGGCGACGTCCGGCTTGGCGGCCTCGGCGGCGGGCGGTACGGGGGCCGGCTGCGGCGCGGGGGTGCGGGCGCGGTCGGGCCAGGGGGCGTGCGGGCGCACGAAGGGGCGGGTGGGGTCCAGGGGGCCGCCGGTGGGCACGCCGAGCGCGGGGAGCAGCAGCGCGAGGTGCTCGTAGACCTCCTGCGCGGAGTCGGGGCGGTGCTGCGGGTCCTTGGCGAGCAGGCGCAGGACCAGGGCTTCGAGCGCCTCCGGGACCTCGGGGCGAATGCGGCGCACGGGCAGCGGGGGCTCGTACAGGTGCCGGTGCAGCACGCCGAGCGCCGTGGAACCCGCGAACGGGACGTCGCCGCTGAGCAGTTCGTGCAGCAGCACGCCGAGTGCGTACAGGTCGGTGTACGGGCCGACGGCGCCGCCCATGGCCTGCTCGGGGGCCATGTAGGCGGGCGAGCCGATGGGGGTGCCGGTGTGGGTGAGGCGGGTGGTGTCGGCGTCCATGACGGAGGCGACGCCGAGGTCGAGGACGGTGACGGTGCCGTCCTGCTTGACCATGACGTTGCGCGGCTTGAGGTCGCGGTGGACGATCGGCACGGCGTGCACGGCGCTGAGGACGGCGCACAGCTGGGCGGCGACCGCGACGGCCCACTGCCACGGGTACGGGTCGTGCTCGGCGAGGTGGTCGGAGAGGTCGGCGCCGTCGACGTACTGCATGACGAGGAACAGCTCCTCGCCCTCGCTGCCCGCGTCGTGCACCGTGACCAGGCCGGGGTGGTCGACCTGTGCGGTGATGCGGCACTCGCGCACGAACCGGCGGCGCAGTTCGTCGGCCTCCGCCCCGGCGACCTTGTCGGGGCGCAGCAGCTTCACCGCCACGCGCCGGTCCAGGCGCCGGTCGTAGGCCGTCCAGACCTGTCCCATGCCGCCCTGGCCGATGAGTGTGGACAGCTCGTACCGGCCGGCGACGACGCGTCCGGCCGCCACGGTCACCTTCCGCCCCGGTGGCCGCCGTCGCGGCCGTCGTGGTTGCGCAGGTAGTCGCTGAGCTCGTCGAGTTCGGCGCGGACCTGGTCGATGCGGGCGGGCGCCGGGTGGTGCTGCGGCGGGGCGACGGGGTGCTGGAGGGGGGCAGGAGGCGTGTACGGCCCGACCGGATGCCCCGGACCGTAGTGCGGTCCTGCGAAGTGGGCGTGGGGCGGCGGGTTGCCGACGAAGGGCCGCGGGGCGGCGTGCACGCGTATGTCGATCACGAGGAAGTACGCGGCGGCCGCCGCCCCTGTCAACAGCAGCCCGGCCAGCGCGGCGTCCGTCCGGTGGTCCGTCTCGGGCAGCGAACCGACCACGGCGAGGCAGGCGATGGACAGCGGCAGGCTCACCCAGGCGGCCGTCCAGTCGTACCAGCGGCCGCGCAGGACGGCGACCCGGAACAGCGGTACACAGGCGAGCAGACCGCAGGTCAGGAAACCGGCGGCGGCGTACAGCACCCGCAGGGTGATGACAGTGGCCGCGCCGCGGGTGGGCGGCGGCCCGGCGCTGTTGCCGTACATGACTGCTCCTGGACCGGTGATGCCGAGGACTCGTCGAACGGACCGGGCCGTTCGGAGTGGGAGTCCGAGCGTATCGGCCCGGACGGACAACGGGTCACGGTTGTACCGAACCGTTGCCGTCCTGGTCACTCGGCCCGCGCGGGCGGCTCAGCCGGGGGCGACCGTGCCGTCCGTGAGCCCGTCGTACATGCCCCGCACCAGTTGCTCCCCCAAGCGGCCCGCGAGGCGCAGCGCGCGCTCGAACTCGTCGAGGGCGCGGAAGCGGTCGCCGTAGCCGCGCTGGGCGTCGAGGGGCAGCCGGGGCAGTTGGAGGCGCCGTACGTCGAGGCGGGTGGCGGTGGAGGCGTAGCTGCTGGCCTGCCGGTGGTTGGCGGTGCCGCGCAGGAACCCGGCCAGGAACCAGGGGTCGAGGGCGGCGGGGTCGGGGCGCAGGAGCACGAGGTTGCGCCCGAGGGCGGCGCCGGCCGTGTCCGCGTCGATCACGCGCGCGACGGAGCCGCCGCCGAGGACGGGCACGACGACGTCACCGGGTTCGGTCAGGACGGGTTCCTCGTCGCCCTCCGGGAGGGTGCCCGAGGGGCCGGTGCCGGTGAGGACGTCGTGGTCGGTGAGCAGGGGCACGCGCGCGTGGCCGCCGTTCGTGCCGGTGCGCAGCACGAGGGCGCCGCCGCGGGCGAGTTCGCCGACGGTGGTGAGCGGCCTGCGCGGTGCGGCGCGTCCGGTGCCGGGTGCCGCGGGGGTCAGCTCCGCGGTCAGGCGCAGGGTCTCGTCGAGGCGCTCGCGGACGTCCGTGAGCCGTTCGGTGCCGCCGGTGGCGGTGGGGGGCGGCAGGTGGCGGGCGGGGGCCAGGTCGATGTCGTCGTCGAGGAGTTCGATGACGGGCAGGCAGCGGGCGAGGCCCGGCCGGTCGTCGAGCCGGCCGGTGCGGTCGAACGCGGTCCAGGCGTCGAGTACGGCGTCCCGCACGGACCGCCAGTCCGGCCCGCCGCGCCCCTCTGCGGCGAACTGCCCCGTGTCGGCGAGCAGCACCCCGGGCTGTGCGGGCGCCCGCTCGGGCCGGCGCAGCACCCACAGGTGCAGGGGGAGGTTGTACGGCGGTGCCGCGCCGGCCGGCAGGGCGATCACGGCGTGCAGCGCGCCCCGGCGCAGCAGGTCGGCGCGGACCCGGCGGCCGGAGCGGCGGGAGGCCGCGGCGGGCGGCATCAGGACGACGACGGTGCCGCCGTCCCTGACCCGGGCCAGGGCGTGCTGCACCCAGGCCAGTTCGGACTCGGTGCGGGCCGGGAAGCCGTACTCCCAGCGGGGGTCGTAGGCGAGTTCGTCGTGGCCCCAGTTGCGCTCGTTGAACGGCGGGTGGCACAGCGCGGCGTCGGCGCGCAGGTCGGTGCGGGCGTCGGCGCGCAGGCTGTCACCGGCGGCGATGCGCACGGCGGCGTCCGTGCTCAGGGCGAGCCGCAGCGCGGTGAGGGCGGCCAGCGCGGGGTCGCTGTCCTGGCCGCACAGCTCCTGCCCGGGCCGGGTGGTGGCGGCAGCGGCGCGGAGCAGGGAGCCGGTGCCGCAGGCCGGGTCGAGCACCGTGCGGGCGGGACCGGCGAGTTCGGCCATCAGGTCGGCGAGCGGGTCCGGGGTGAGCGTGTACTGCCGCGGGTTGGCGTCGAGGTGCCGGCCGAGCAGGAACTCGTACGCCTTGCGGGCGCCCGGTCCGGCGGCGAGTTCGGCGGCGCCGCGCAGGAGCGGTACGGAGGGGAGCAGCCGGGGGGCGGCCGGGGTGGTGACGACGCGCTCGGGGCCGGTGCCGAAGCGGGCGTCGAGTACCTGGTCGAGGGCGGCGGGCAGCAGGTCGGCGAGGCGTTCGTCGGAGCCGGCGCTCGCGTCCAGCCAGAGGGTGGGGCGGTCGTGGATCAGCAGGAGGACGCAGCCGGCCTGCACCAGGGCGGCGACCGGGCCCTCCGGGTGCCCGGCCAGTTGCTGCCAGACGCGTTCGCGCGGGGGGACCTCGGCGAGTTTGCCCTGGGCGCGCAGCCATGCCTCGACGTCGGCGAGGGCGAAGGACGGGCTGGTCTCGGTGCCGCCGACCGGTCTGGGGAAGTCCGCGTGGCGACGGCGCCAGTTGCTGACGGCGGCGCGGCCGACGCCGGCGAGCCGCGCGATACCGGCGGCGGTCACCTCTGTCCCGTGGTCCTGCACGCTCGGGGCCCCCTCGTCCTGGTGTGTGGGGCCGATCCTACCGATGAACGCGATCCGACCCCGTTCACATCGTGTACCTGCACGGCCCCGTGAACCGTGTTGACTCGGTTCACAAGCTCTGTTCTTATTGACCCATCGAACCGGCCGAGGCGACGGGCTTCGGTTCACGGTCGACCGATCTGTCTCTGGGGAGAGGACCGACGTCATGGGGATGAAGACCAAGATCGCGCTGGGCGCCGTGGTGGGGATCGCCGTCATCGGCGCGCTGTCGGCGAACGCGGGCGACGGGGACGGCGACGCCAAGAGCGGCGACCGGACCTCGGCGAGCGCGGGCGAGAAGCAGGACGGCGCGGACGCGGACGACGCGAAGACGGACGGCGCCGGCGCGGACGGCGCGAAGACGGACGGCGCCGGCGCGGACGGCGCGTCCGAGGCGAAGCCCGCCGAGGACAAGGCCGTCGAGAAGGCGTCCCAGGCCGAGCGGTTCAAGGCGTTCGTGCAGAAGAACGGGACGCCCAAGGAGAAGGACGCCGTCTCCCACGTCACCAAGGTGCAGGGCGCCGACGAGCAGAACGACATCCTCGACGCCGCCGACGTCTACACCGACTTCACCGGCGGCATCATGGGCCCCGGCACGGGGCCGGCCAAGCTCATCGCCTCCGCGTTCGCCGACTGGAAGGACAGCGAGAACGGCCTCGTCACGATCTACGACGCCGACGGCGAACTGCTCGGCAACGGCCAGTTCTGAGCGCCGGACCGCGCTCACCGTTCACCGAGAATCCCCGGGGGGATCCACCATGCGCCGTCGCGCGCGCCGCACCGCACTCACCGCTCTTCTCCTCGCCGCCGGCGCCACCGCCTGCCTGACCGGCTGCCAGTCCGGCCAGGACGGCGACGGCACCTCCGACGGGGCCGCCCGGTCCGCCGCGTCCGGCGGATCCTCGACCGCGTCGCCGTCCGCCACCGCCCCCGGCTCGACCGCAACACCGGCCGAGGCGTCCGCGTCCGCCTCGGCGCCGTCGCCGGACGAGCCGTTCGCCGGGCTGACCGGCGCGGAGATATCCGAGCGGGCGCTGGAGGCCACCACCGGGGCACGCTCGCTGCGCATGACCGGCAGCGTCCCCGACGACGAGAGCGGCGGCACCATAGAGATCGACCTCGCCCTGGACCGGCGGGGCGACTGCGCCGGGACGATGAGCATGGACGGCCAGGGCGAGGCCGAGTTGATCAAGACCGGCGACACGCTCTACCTGAAGTACGACGAGCGGTTCCTGCGGGCCCAGAGCAAGGGCGAGCCGCAGGCCGACACCGAGGCCCTCGTGTCACTGCTGGCCGGACGGTGGACCAGCATGTCCGCCGACGGCGCGGACGCGAAGGAGATGGCCGGGTTCTGCGACCTGGACAGGCTGCTGGAGGACGCCGGGGGCAGCGGCGACGACGCCCCGGCGAAGGTGACCCGCGGCAGGGCCACCACCGTCGACGGCAAGCCCGCGTTCACCCTGTACGAGACGGACGACTCCGTGCGCGACACGGTGTACGTCGCCACCGAGGGCAAGCCGTACCTGCTGCGCTTCGAGAGCGGATCGAAGCAGGAGCCCGGCGCCCTGTCCTTCACCGGGTACGACGAGCCGGTGCCCGCCGAGTCCCCCGCCGGAGAGGTCCTCGACCTGGACGGCCTGGACGACATGGACGGGACGAGCACCTGAGCCGCGGGAGCCGGGCCCCCTCACCCCCGGGCCGCGGCGATCCCGAAGCCGTCCATGCGGTCGCGGGCCAGGGCGATCAGCCCGTCGCGCACGTGGAGCACCGGGTCGGTGAGCCGCGTCAGCCCCGGCACTGCTTCGACATCATCGCCCGGTCCGCCTCCGTCACCGCCAGCTCGTACTTGACGGCGACCTGGGCGAAGCGGACCGCGTACGCGCACCGGATCGACTTGGCGGGCGGCAGCCAGGAGGCCGGGCCGGAGTCGCGCTTGGCGGAGTTGGCGCGGCCCTCGACGGGGAGCAGGTTGAGCGGGTCGTTGGCCAGCTGCTCGCGCTTGCTCTCCGGCCACCGCGAGGAGCCCATCTGCCAGCTGTAGGACAGCGGCACGACGTGGTCGATCTGGACCTCGCTCGCCTTCTGCTTGCGCCACTCGATGCTCGTCCCGGTGTACGGGTCGTCCAGCGTCATCGCGATGACCACACAGTCCGAGCCGGACTTGAAGCGGACCTCCTGGCCATCACGTTTGAGCAGGTCGTTGCGGGTGTCGCAGCCGTTGCGGGCGAGCGGGACGCCGTCGGCGGTGTCCATCCAGGCATAGCCGAACTCGTCGCGGTCGTACCCGGTCTTCGGGCCGCGTCCCTTGGTCCGCAGACCGTCGATCAGCTTGCGGGCGGCCGCCTGCGGGCTGTCGCCGGTGACCGGGGCGAGGCCCGGCTCGGTGCCGTCCGGGTTGTCCAGCGGGCTGACCGCGTGGCCCGCGGCGGGGGCCTCGGCGCCGCTGCCCGGGGTCGGGGCGCCGTCGTCGGCCTCCAGGCCTTCGCAGCCGGTCACCAGGGCCAGGGCGAGGGCCGCCCCCGCGGCCCAACCGGTACGGATCCTGCTGTGCCGCGTCATGCGCGCCCCTCCCTTGCCGTTCGCAGCCACCACCGTAGCGAGGGAGAGGTCCGGCCCATAGGGGGCCTTAAGCGGGCGTTAGTGGGCACCCGGGACATATCTGTCGTACCTTCGACAGTGAGTCACGCCTCGGAAGGAGCTCTGCATGGGCATCCTCGACAAGATGAAGAGCATGGCCGGCAAGGACAAGGACAGGTCACGGAAGATGTCCGACGCCGCCGAACGCCAGGTCAACCAGAGGACCGGCGGCAAGTACGAGAAGCAGGTCGACGCCGCGCAGCAGCAGGCCGAGGGCAAGCTCGGCTTCGGACGCGAGCAGGGCGGCGGCCGGGAGCAGCAGTAGAAGCCACTCCCCGTACCCCGTACCCCGTACTCGGACACGTCGAAGCCGTCCACGGAACCGACCCGTGGACGGCTTCGCCGTGAGCCGGCCCGGACTTCGGGTTACGTGAGCCGGCGCGGACTTCGGGCTACGACCCGAGGATCGAGGTCAGGAACTCGCCCACCCAGCCGAGCAGTTCCCGCCCGACCAGCGGCTTGCCGCCCACCTTCGCGGTCTTCGGGCGCGGCACGAGCACCTGGTGCGTACCCGACTTGATGACGCTGCCGGGGTAGAGCCGCTTGAGCCTCAGCTCCTGGGACTCGCGCAACTCCACCGGCGCGAAGCGGATGTTGTTGCCCTGGAGCACGATCTCGCCGACGGCGCACGCCCGCGCGAGCATGCGCAGACCGGCGACCAGCAGCAGGTTCTCCACCGGCTCCGGCAGCTTGCCGTAGCGGTCGACGAGTTCCTCGCGTACGGCCTTGACGTCCGCCTCGCTGTTGGCCGAGGCGATGGACCGGTAGGCCTGCAGGCGCAGCCGCTCGCCGGGCGCGTAGTCGTGCGGGACGTGCGCGTCGACGGGCAGCTCGATCTTGACCTCCAGCGGCGGCTCCTCCTCGACGCCGCCCTCCAGGGAGGCGCGGTAGTCGGCGACGGCCTCGCCGACCATCCGCACGTACAGGTCGAAGCCGACACCGGCGATGTGGCCGGACTGCTCGCCGCCGAGCAGGTTGCCCGCGCCGCGGATCTCCAGGTCCTTCATCGCCACGTACATGCCCGCGCCCATCTCGGTGTGCTGGGCGATGGTGGCGAGGCGCTCGTGCGCGGTCTCCGTCAGGGGCTTCTCCGGCGGGTACAGGAAGTAGGCGTAACCGCGCTCGCGGCCACGGCCGACGCGGCCGCGCAGCTGGTGGAGCTGGCTGAGGCCGAAGTTGTCGCCGCGCTCCACGATGAGGGTGTTGGCGTTGGAGATGTCGATGCCGGACTCGACGATGGTGGTGGAGACCAGCACGTCGAACTTCTTCTCCCAGAAGTCGACGACGACCTGCTCCAGCGCCTGCTCCGACATCTGGCCGTGGGCGGTGGCGATGCGGGCCTCGGGGACGATCTCGCGCAGCTTGGCCGCCGCGCGGTCGATGGACTCGACGCGGTTGTGGATGTAGAAGACCTGGCCCTCGCGGAGCAGCTCGCGGCGGATGGCGGCGCCGATCTGCTTGTGCTCGTAGGGGCCGACGAAGGTCAGCACCGGGTGGCGCTCCTCCGGCGGGGTGGTGATCGTGGACATCTCGCGGATGCCGGTGACCGCCATCTCCAGGGTGCGCGGGATGGGGGTCGCGGACATGGTGAGCACGTCGACGTTGGCGCGCAGCTTCTTCAGCTGCTCCTTGTGCTCGACGCCGAAGCGCTGCTCCTCGTCGACGATGACCAGGCCGAGGTCCTTGAACTTCGTCTCCGAGGAGAACAGGCGGTGGGTGCCGATGACGATGTCCACCGAGCCCTCGCGCAGCCCCTCCAGGGTCGCCTTCGACTCGGTGTCGCTCTGGAAGCGGGACAGCGCCCGCACGTTCACCGGGAACTGGGCGTAGCGCTCGCCGAACGTCCCGAAGTGCTGCTGCACCAGCAGGGTGGTGGGGACGAGCACGGCGACCTGCTTGCCGTCCTGGACAGCCTTGAACGCGGCGCGGACCGCGATCTCCGTCTTGCCGTAGCCGACGTCGCCGCAGATCAGGCGGTCCATCGGGACCGTCTTCTCCATGTCGTCCTTGACCTCGGCGATGGTGGTGAGCTGGTCCGGCGTCTCCGCGTAGGGGAAGGCGTCCTCCAGCTCGCGCTGCCAGGGGGTGTCCGAGCCGAACGCGTGACCGGGCGCCGCCATCCGCGCGCTGTAGAGCTTGATCAGGTCGGCGGCGATCTCCTTGACCGCCTTCTTGGCGCGGGCCTTGGTCTTGGTCCAGTCGGCGCCGCCCAGGCGGTGCAGGGTGGGGGCCTCGCCACCGACGTACTTGGTGATCTGCTCCAGCTGGTCGGTGGGGATGTACAGCCGGTCGCCGGGCTGGCCGCGCTTGGCGGGGGCGTACTCCACGACCAGGTACTCGCGGGTGGCGCCCTGGACGGTGCGCTGCACCATCTCGATGTAGCGGCCGACGCCGTGCTGCTCGTGGACGATGTAGTCGCCCGCCTCCAGGGTGAGCGGGTCGATGGTCTTGCGGCGCCGGGCGGGCATCCGGGCGCCCTCGCGTCCGGCGGCCTTCTGGCCGGTCAGGTCGGTCTCGGTGAGCACGGCCAGCTTGAGGGCCGGGTCGACGAAGCCGTGGTCGATCGAGCCGCAGGAGACGTGCACGACGGAGGGGCTGAGGGCTTCGAGGTCGTTGTCGAGGCGGGCGGCGATGCCCTCGCCGCCGAGGACCTCGACGGTGCGGGAGGCGGGGCCGTGGCCCTCGGTGACGTAGACCGCGCGCCAGCCGTCGGCGAGCCAGCCCTTGGTGTCGGCCAGCGCCTTCGCCGTGTCGCCGCGGTAGGTCTCGGGGGCGTGCATGCCGAGCTTGAGGGTGTCGGCCTCGGCGAACGCGTCGTCGGCGGCGAAGGGCGAGACCGACCACCACATCATGTCCAGCTCGCGGGCCCGCTCCCGGACGTCCGCGATGGACCACAGGGAGGCCGCGTCCACGTCGATCGGTGCCTCGCCCCCGCCCGCGGTGGCCGCCCAGGACGCCTGGAGGAACTCCTGCGAGGTCGCCACCAGGTCGGCGGCCCGCGTGCGCACCCGCTCGGGGTCGCAGACCAGCGACATCGAACCCTTGGGCAGCACGTCGAGGAGCAGTTCCATGTCGTCGACGAGGACGGGCGCCAGGGACTCCATGCCCTCCACCGCGATGCCCTCGGCGATCTTCCCGAGCAGCTCGCCCAGCTCGGGGTGGTCCTCGGCGAGGACGCGGGCGCGCTCGCGCACGTCGTCGGTGAGGAGCAGCTCCCGGCAGGGCGGGGCCCACAGGCCGTGCTCGGCGACCTCCAGGGAGCGCTGGTCGGCGACCTTGAAGTAGCGGATCTCCTCGACGTCGTCGCCCCAGAACTCGACCCGGAGCGGGTGCTCCTCGGTCGGCGGGAAGACGTCCAGGATGCCGCCGCGCACGGCGAACTCGCCGCGCTTCTCCACCAGCTCGACGCGCGCGTACGCCGCTGCCGCCAGCGCCTGGACGATCTCTTCCAGGTCGGCGCTCTGTCCGGTGCGCAGCGCCACGGGCTCCAGGTCGCCCAGGCCCTTGACCTGCGGCTGGAGCACGGAGCGTACGGGTGCGACGACGACGGAGACCGGGCCGGTCTCGGGGTCGTCGGGGCGGGGGTGGGCCAGGCGCCGCAGGACGGCGAGGCGGCGGCCGACGGTGTCGCTGCGCGGGCTGAGCCGCTCGTGCGGGAGGGTCTCCCAGGAGGGGTACTCCACGATGCCCTCGGGGGGCAGCAGGGAGCGCAGGGCCGCCGCCAGGTCCTCCGCCTCGCGTCCCGTCGCCGTCACCGCCAGCACCGGGCGGCCCGTCTCGCGGGCCAGGGCGGCGATCGCGAAGGGGCGGGCCGCGGGCGGGCCGACCAGGTCGACGTGCATGCGGTTGCCGTCTGCGGCCGCCGCGATCGCTTCCGCGAGGGCGGTGTCCTTGACTACGGCGTCGAGCAGACCGTGCAGGCTCATTCGGGGCGCTTTCCGTGCGGGGGTGTACAACACGACGGGCCCGACGCGCGCTGCGGGCCGGGGTGTCTCCAGCGTACGTCTCCGCATGCGCGGGCGTCGGGGGCTGTGGATGACGCCGGGGGCGTGGTGGCCGGCGCCGCGGTGGCCGTACCAGGGGGCTCCGCCCCCTGGACCCCCGGGCCTGTGCCCACCCACCACCCGACTCGGTGGGCTGAAAGGCGAACGCCCGGCTGACGGACGACTCGGGGGGGGGAGGGGCTCGGGGAGGGGCGGGGGCTCGGGGAGGGCGGAGGCTCGGGGAGGGCGGAGGCTCGGTGGGATAGAGAACTCCGAGCCCACGATAATGATGCTAATGGGGTGTGACGGG
>NZ_JBHWKU010000026.1:0-128204 GCF_042730645.1 Streptomyces sp. NPDC059906 | reverse complement strand
GCACGGTCGCGGTCCGGCGGCCGACGCGTGGGCCGGGGCCGTTCAGGCGTCCGGTGCGCGCCGGTCGGTGACCAGCTCCATCCGGGCACCCTCCAGAGCGCGGACGAGTCCGCCGCCGGTCGGGGAACCGGCGTCGGTGAAACCGTCCAGAAGGGTCGTCAGCTCGGACACCCGGCCGGGGTCCGGAAGGCCGAGGGTCACCGCGGGATCGCCGTCATGGAGATCCCCGCGTACGTCGACCAGCCGCACCACAACGTCGTCGCGCTGGAAGATCGTGCTGCACAGGACCGGGCTGCGCGGATCCCTTGCGGCCGCTTCGTCGCGCTCGGCGAGCAGTTGGGCCAGCCGCATGCCGCAGCCCGGACGGGCCGGGTACGACAGCGCGTGCCGCTGCGCCCGGTCCTGCTCCTCCCCCGCCGTCACGTGGTGGACGGCGGGCAGCGCCGCCCGCGTGTAGAAGACCCGGGCGGACTCCGGGTCGCCGAGGTCCCGGTCCTGCTCCAGGTAGGGGTTGATGGCCTCCTCGACGGCCCGCACCTCGGGCTGCTCGGCCACGTGCCGCAGGGCGGCGAGCAGGTCGCCGCGCACCTCGATGGCCCGCACCACGCGGTTGCCGTGCAGGAACAGGGACGTACGGCACAGACGGGTGGTGTCGTCGACGCGCGGTTCGGGAGAGGCGTAGTCGGCGAGGATCTTGCCGACCGCCTCCTCGCTGCCCGGCTTCACCGTGAAGGTGAGCGCGTGCCGGATGACGCCGTCGCCGACGCGGGGCGCGGCCTGCAGTCCGCCCCCGGCCGGATCGGCGCCGGTCGACGGGCGGCCGGTCTCGCGGACCACGTGGAAGCGGAGCGAGCGGGTGTCCCGCACGCAGCTGTGCAGCGGCTTGACCATGCGCACGTGCTCTTCGCTGCTCACCCAGTTCAGGAACGGCGGCGCGCTCTCCCACTCGCTGGTGATCAGCCACTGGGAGGGGTTCTCGATGGACTGGCACAGCTGCTCGCCGATGTGGCCGGGGACGGACTCGACGTGGCTGCGCAGGTTCTCGTACGTCTCGAGGAACTGCTGCTGGGCTCCGTCGTAGACCTCCACCAGCAGGACGACCCGCAGCCGGGAGCCGTCGAACACGGACTGGGAGACCTGGTGCGACAGCTGTCGCGTCAGCGGTTCGGAAGCAGGGGTGGACGTGGTGGTCATCCTGCGCACATCTCCTTCGCGGGGGCGGAACTGAACGTCGGCCGCGGTGATGCGACGCCGGCTTGCCTCGATCCTGTGCCGGGCCCCGACCGCGCGCGACTCGTGTGCGGTGCGCGGGTGACCGGCGCCGTGGCTCACCCGGTGCGCGGCCTCAGTCGAGGTGTGCGAAGACGACCAGGTTGTCCGTGTAGTCCTTGACCTTGTGGTCGTAGTCGCCCGCGCAGGTGATCAGTCGCACCTCGGGCCGCTCCGCGTCGCCGTACACGCGGTCGCTCGGGAACTCGTCCTTGGCGAAGGTCTCCAGGCTGTCGACCACGAAGGTCGCGCTGCGCCCGTCCGCGCGCCGGACCTGGAACTTGTCGCCCTTGTCGAGCTGGTCGAGCTGGGCGAAGACGGCGGCCGACGTCTTGGTGTCCACGTGCCCGGCGATGATCGAGGTGCCCTTCTCGCCGGGCGAGACGCCCTTGGCGTACCAGCCGACGAGATTGGTGTCGCCGGCCGGCGGCGGCTGGAGCTGCCCCTTGTCTCCGATGGCGAGGTCGGTGAAGGGGGCGTCGACGGAGATCTCCGGGATCAGCAGGCGCACCGGTTTCGACCGGGGCAGGGCGGAGTCGGCCGCGCCGGTCGCGGGCGGGGCGGACGAGGCGGTGGTGCCGGGATGCGCGGGCAGCGGGGGGCGGGAGGAGTCGGCGGACGTGTCGTTGCCGCCGACCAGGCTCACCGCCAGGATCAGCAGGGCCACGGCGCACAGCACCATCAGGCCGGAGCGGGAGCCCTGACCGGTCGTCGTCTCGTCGTCGGCCGGGGCGGGGGTGGGAGGGGGGACTGACATCGGGGACGACCTCACTGGGACGCGGCGGCAGGACGGACACGAGGGGGGCGGGGCGTGGGCGGAGCGGGCGAGCCGGGCCGCCCCGTGGTTCCTGGGTGGCGGCCCGGCTGCTATGGCGCCCGGCACGGCTTACGCCACTCCGTGAGCCGACTTCTTGCGTCGGACGGCGTACAGACCGGTCGCGGCGACGGCCAGGACGGCCAGCCCGCCCGCGGTCGTGGTCGGGGTGGCCAGTCCGCCGCCGCCGGTGTGCATCCCGCCGCGCGGCTTCTCGTGGTCGCCGCCGCCCCTGGAGCTCTCGCCCTCGTCCTGCTGGTAGGTCTGCGAGCCGCCTTCCTTGGACTCGCGGCCGCCGCCGTCCCAGTCGCCCTCGTTCACCGCGGCCAGCGCGCCGCCGCCGGTGTGCATGCCGCCACGGGGCTCGTCGTGCTTGCTTCCGTTGTCGTGCTCCTTGCCGGAGGACGCGTCGTCGTGGTCCCAGTCGCCCTCGCTCACCGCGGCCAGCGCGCCGCCGCCGGTGTGCATACCGCCGCGCGGCTCGTCGTGCTTGCTTCCGTTGTCGTGCTCCTTGCTGTACGAAGAGTCGTCGTGGTCCCAGTCGCCACCGGCCGCCGCGTAGGCGCCGGGAGCACCGAGGACGAAGACGGCCGAGGCCGCCGCCGTGGTCAGGAGCATCCGAGCAGAACGCATCTGTGGTTCCTTCCGTCACGGCCGGGCAGCTGGTGCTTCGTCAGCTGAGGTGACCCGGCCCCGACGTGAATCACCGTCAGCCCGTCGTCCGTCTCGCACCACTCAAGGCGCTCAGCCGGGTGAACACGCCGCCCGTTCGGGTGCGGTGCCCGCTCCCCGCCGGGCCGCGAACCGGCGTGGACGGCTGTGGAGTTGGACCGGTCCGGACGGGGTGTCACCCCGCGACGACCCGTCACCCCCGTCTGCGCGGGCCCCGGGGTCCGCTACTCCTCCGGGTCCACGTGGGTCGGGTCCCGCACCTCGGCCTCCTGGCGCAGGGAGCCGGGAGCGGCCCGGTCGGGGGTGGCCTCGCTCTGCCCGGACTGGGGCGGCGGGGGCGGCTCGGTGTCGTCGGGCGCGCCCATGCCGGCGGCGGGCAGACGCAGGGCGAGCAGGGCGACGTCGTCCCCGCGGGGCGCGATGCGCGCGAGCAGTTCGTCGCAGAAGTCGTCGACGCTCCACCGGTCCGCCCGCCGGGCCAGTACGCCGGCATGGTGGCGGAGCTGGTCCATGCCCACGTCGATGGGACGGTCACGGCTCTCGACCAGGCCGTCGGTGTAGAGCAGGAGGAGGCTCTCCGGCGGCAGTTCCTCGCGCGTGTCGGGCCAGTCCAGGCCGAGGCGCAGGGTGGCGCTCATGCCGATGAGCGGGCCGTGGCCGCCCTCCAGGAAGCGCGTGTCGCCGTCCCGCGTGACCAGCAGCGGCGGCGGGTGTCCGGCGTTCACCCAGTGCAGCCGCCAGGGGCCGCCCTCGGCCCCTTCGACGCGGGCGAAGACGAGGGTGGCCATGGGCGCGTCGCTGGTGTTGGTGACGGCCTCGTCCAGCCGGCGCATGATCACGCTGGGCGGCTCCTGGTGGTCCCAGGCCAGGGCGCGCAGCATGTTGCGGACCTCGGCCATGTGGGCGGCGGCCTGCAGGTCGTGTCCGACGACGTCCCCGATGACCAGGGCCATCACGCCGTCGCCGAGGAGGAAGGCGTCGTACCAGTCGCCGCCGACCTCCATGGCGCTCTCGGCGGGCCAGTAGCGGGCGGCCATCCGGAGGTGGTCGACCTGGGGAAGCGGGGTCAGGAGCTGGCGCTGCATGGTCTCGGCGACGTTCTGCTGCTCGTGGTAGAGCCGGGCGTTGTCCAGGACCAGTCCCACCCGGCGGCCGATGTCCGCCAGCAGGGCGACCTCGGCCTCGGTGTGGGCGGGGCGCTCTCCGGCGCGGCCCACCGTCAGGATGCCGTAGGACCGCTGGCGGGTGCGCAGCGGGATGGCGACGGCCGCGTGGCCGCCGAGCCGTTCGAACAGCACCCGGTGGGTGGCGGCGAGCGGGTGCTCCGGGTCCCGGAACAGGTCGTCGGCCTTCAGCGGGACGGGCCGGTCGCCCTTGATGAGCAGGGTGAGCGCGGCGCGGGCCTGGTCCGGCAGCGAGGTCATGGGCCCGCGCAGCGGTCTGGCCCGGTCCGGCCGGGTGCTGCTGCGTACCGCCACCCGTTCCAGCAGGTCCGACCGGCCCGGGTAGACGTCGACCGCCGCCCACTGGCCCAGTTCCGGCACCAGCAGCCGCACGAGCCGGCGGAGGGTGGTGGAGGTGCGCTCGGTGGGGACCAGCACGGTGGAGATCTCGGCGACCAGGTGCAGCTGGGCGGTGAGCGCCTCCAGGGCGGTGGTCCGCGCCTCGGTCTCCTCGGTGGCGCTGCGGTGCAGGCTGAAGTCGTGGAAGACGAGCACCAGCCCTTCCTGCCGTCCGCCGCGGACGAGGGGGGTGGTGGCCCAGATGATGGGGACCGTGGTGCCGTCGGCCCGCTGGAAGTACTCGTCGCTGCCCTCCTCGGCGGGCACCCCGTGCAGCGGGCGGCGCAGCGCGCACCGCTCGCGCGGTACGGGGCTGCCGTCGGCGTGCCGGTGCAGGAGGTCGTGTGCGTCGTGCCCGAGCATCTCCTGCTCCGACCGTCCCAGCAGCTGCTCGGCCCAGGGGTTCACCGAGGTGATCCGGGCGGTGGGGCCGAGGGTGAGGACGCCGGCGCCGAGGGCGCGCAGGACGGCACGGGAGAGGTCGGGCTCCACGGACTCGGGCACGCCGTGTGCCCCGGCCGCCGCACGGTGCTGTGCCTCGGCCGCCGTGTCGTGCCCTGGTTCCTCGCCGTTGTGGTGGCCCGCCCAGCGTGATGTCACGACCCTCACAGCCTTCCGATGCCGTCCATCCCGCCAGGTTCCCCGGGGGACGGTGATGAACCGCTCCGCGCGGCCGGGGGGGAGGGACGGGGTGCGTAATCCTGTCGCCCGGTCCGGCCCGTGTCCCGTACGTTCACGGGATGTCCGAACTTCGAACCGATCGTCTCGTGCTCCGCGGCTGGCGGCCGTCCGACCTGGACCCTTGGGCGGCGATGAACGCCGACCCGGTGGTCCGCGAGTACTTCCCCGAGGTCCTGACCCGGGCGCAGAGCGAGGCGTCCGTGGCCCGCTTTAAGGCCGACCTCGACCGGCGGGGCTGGGGCTGGTGGGCGGTGGAGATCGCCGCCACCGGCGAGTTCATCGGCTTCGCCGGGCTCGATCCCGTGGAGGACGGCATGCCGTTCACCGGGGTGGAGGCGGGCTGGCGCCTGGCCCGCCCGGCCTGGGGGAACGGCTTTGCCACCGAGGCCGCACGGGCCGCGGTGACCCACGCCTTCGAGGAACTCGGGCTGGCGGAGGTCCTCGCGGTGACCGCGGCCGGCAACCGGCGTTCGCGGGCGGTGATGGACCGCCTGGGCATGACCTACGACCCGGCCGACGACTTCGACGACCCGGAGATCCCCGAGGGCCCCCTGCGCCGCTCCGTGGTGTACCGCCTCCGGTCCCGGGACCACCGGTCCGGCGCACTGTAGTGGGGGCCGGGTCACCGTGTGGGACGGGGCCGCCGCCCCGCACGCCGGTGATTGTCACATCCCGAAGCGGAACGCGCCGCCGTGCCGGCTGGTGCCCCGCCACCGCCCACCACGGGCCCACAGGCAGGTGCCGCGCGACCGCCGAGAGCCGGCCACGCCATCGCGCAAGCAGGTACTGCGCCACCGCCCGGAGCAAGCCCGGTCACCACGGACGCATGCTGCGCCGCCACGCCGAGCGGGGCCCGCTGCCGCCGACGTCCTCCCGGGCGGGTCGGGCCGGGCGGGTCAGGCCGGGTGGCCGAGGGTGGCCCTGCCGGTCAGGTCGTCGGCGAGTCCCACGGCGGCCCTCATGCGCTTGCCGACCGGCTCCCGGTGCACCTCGAAGCTCTCGCAGACGGCCATGACGATCTCCAGCCCGTGCCGGCCGACCCGGCCGGGGTCCGCGAGCCCGGGCACGGGGAGCACCGGCGCGCTGTCCCACACGGTGACCTCCACCCGGCCCTCGGCCAGTTCGAGATCGACCAGTGAGGGCCCGGGCGCGTATTTGCACGCGTTCGTCAGCAGCTCGCTGACCACCAGTTGCACCACTTCCACCGTGCGGTCGGACACCTGGGCGCCCTGCGCCGCGCGCACGCGCGCCAGAAACCGCCGGGCCAGTTCCCGGCCCCTGGCGATGTCGCCGGGCATGCCCTGGTACTCCGCCGAAACCTTGACCGACCCGTCTTTCAGCCGGTCCCCCGTATGGGCAGCCCCGTCCATCCGATCCGCCCTCTTCCTGAGCCTTGACCGTTACGCCGACCCGTCTACCCCCGAATCCGGCGAACATCACCCGCCCCACGGAGTCGTGCTGCGCGCAGATGTTCCGCGTCCGTCGGACGCAGGACCCGGCAGAAGAAGCACAGGCAGTCCCGGCAGCCCCGCAGCGCCTGCGCGCGGTCCGGGGCTGGTCTGCGTCGGGCGGATGGCCGATCCTGGTGACCACGTCGTCGAGCCGGGTGGCCGCCGGGGCCGCACGGCCGGAGTGGGGGGTGGCCACGTGGTGCAGGACGGACGGGTCTCAGCGCGGAAGGCCGACCCGGGCCGGGCCGGGCCGGCGTGCCCGGTCGACCGGGCGGCGGACGGGACCTGGCGGGTGCACGATTTCGCCGTCGCGCGGGCGCTGCTGCGCGGTCCCGGCACCGTGCAGGCCGGTCTCGGCATCGAGACGGTGGAGAAGCTCCCGCCGCGCGTCCGCCGGCCCGTGCTCTACCGGGACGGCCCCGAGCACCGGGAGCACCGCAGGCAGACCGCCCGCTACTTCACTCCCCGCCGGGTGGACGAGCACTACCGCGAGCCGATGGTCCGGATCGCCGAGGAGCAGCTGGCCGTCCTGCGCTCGGCCGGCGAGGCCCCGCTCTCCGACCTCGCCTTCGGTCTGGCCGTCGGCGTGGTGAGCGAGGTCGTCGGGCTGCGGTACAGCAGGCCCGGCATCCGCCGCAGGCTGGAGCGGTTCTTCCCCGAGGAGTTCGGCGAGCCGGGACTGACCAGTGTCCGGGGCCTGTACTGGCTGGTGCGGCAGAACACCAACTGGCTCCGCATCCACCTGGCCGACGTGCGCCCCGCCGTCCGCGCGCACCGCCGCCGCGAGCACGACGACCTGATCTCCCACCTGATCGCGGAGGGCTGCTCGGACGTCGAGATCCTCGGCGAGTGCCTGACCTTCGCCGCGGCGGGCATGGTCACCACGCGCGAGTTCGTGTGCCTGGCCGCCTGGCACCTGTTCTCGGACGCCGAACTGCTCGGCCACTACCGGTCGGCGGACGAGACCGGGCGTCTGGCCGTGCTCCAGGAGCTGCTGCGGCTGGAGCCCGTGATCGGGCGCCTGCGCAGGCGGGCGACCGGGCCGGTGGAGCTGTCCTGCCCCGACGGGCCGGTGACGGTGGGCGCCGGCGAGTACGTCGAGGTCCACCTGGACGACGCCAACGCGGACCCGAGTGCCGTGGGCGAAGAACCGCTGCTGGTCCGCCCGGAGCGCTCCGGGGCGGTCGGCGCGGGACTCTCCTTCGGCGACGGGCCGCACCGGTGCCCCGGGGCACACATCGCCCTGCTGGAGACCGACGTGTTCCTCAGCCGCCTGTTCGCCCTCGACGGCGTCCGGATGAGCGGTGAGCCGCGCGTCACCTTCCAGGAGGCCATCGACGGCTACGAGATCCGCGGGCTGACGGTGTCGCTCCCCCGGGCCGGCCGCGGCTGACACGGCTGACCGGCCCGGGACCGCCGTACGGCGTAGGCGCGGCGGTGTCAGCCGCCCAGGGCGCCGAGTACGACGAGCTTGGCCTCGTCCTGCACCTGGCGGAGGTGGTCCGCGCCGAGGAAGGACTCGCCGTAGATCTTGTAGACGTCCTCGGTGCCGGAGGGGCGGGCCGCGAACCAGGCGTTCTCGGTGGTCACCTTGATGCCGCCGATGGGGGCGCCGTTGCCGGGTGCCTCGGTGAGCACGGCCGTGACCGGCTCCCCGGCGAGGGTGTCGGCCGTGACCTGGGCCGGGGACAGCCTGGCCAGGCGGGCCTTCTCCTCGCGGGTGGCGGGGGCGTCGATACGGGCGTAGGCGGGCTCGCCGAACCGGGCGGTGAGCGCGGCGTAGTGCTCGGAGGGCGTCTTGTCGGTGACGGCGGCGATCTCGGAGGCGAGCAGCGCGAGGATGATGCCGTCCTTGTCGGTGGTCCACACGGAGCCGTCCCGGCGCAGGAACGACGCGCCGGCGGACTCCTCGCCGCCGAAGCCGAGGGAGCCGTCGACCAGTCCGTCCACGAACCACTTGAAGCCCACGGGTACTTCGACCAGGCGGCGGCCGAGGTCGGCGGCGACCCGGTCGATCATGCCGGAGGACACCAGCGTCTTGCCGACGCCCGCCCCGGCCGGCCAGTCGGTGCGGTGGGCGTAGAGGTAGGCGATCGCGGTGGCGAGGTAGTGGTTGGGGTTCATCAGGCCGCCGTCGGGGGTGACGATGCCGTGCCGGTCGGCGTCGGCGTCGTTGCCGGTGGCGATGTCGAAGCGGTCGCGCCGCTCGATGAGGGAGGCCATGGCGTGCGGCGCCGAGCAGTCCATGCGGATCTTGCCGTCCCAGTCCAGCGTCATGAACCGCCAGGTCGGGTCGGCGAGCGGGTTGACCACCGTCAGGTCGAGGCGGTGCTGCTCGGCGATCCGGCCCCAGTAGGCGACCGAGGCGCCGCCCAGCGGGTCCGCGCCGATGCGCACGCCCGCCGAGCGGATCGCGTCGAGGTCCAGGACGCCTGGCAGGTCGCGGACGTACGCGTCGAGGAAGTCGTGGCGGTCGGTGCCGGGGGCGGCGAGCGCCCGCGCGTACGGGATGCGCCGTACGTCCTTCAGTCCGGCCGCGATGATCTCGTTGGCCCGGTCCTGGATCCAGGAGGTGGCGTCCGAGCCCGCGGGGCCGCCGTTCGGCGGGTTGTACTTGAAGCCGCCGTCGGCGGGCGGGTTGTGCGAGGGGGTGACGACCACGCCGTCGGCGAGGCCCGAGGTGCGGCCCCGGTTGTGGGTGAGGATGGCGTGGGAGACCGCCGGGGTGGGGGTGTAGCCGTCCGCGCTGTCGACGAGGACGGTCACGTCGTTGGCGGCGAACACCTCCAGCGCGGTCACCCTCGCGGGTTCGGACAGGGCGTGGGTGTCGGCGCCCAGGAAGAGCGGGCCGTCGGTGCCCTGTGCCGAGCGGTACTCGCAGATGGCCTGGCTGGTGGCGGCGATGTGGTCGTCGTTGAACGCCGCCGCCAGCGACGAGCCCCGGTGCCCGGACGTGCCGAAGGCCACGCGCTGGGCGGGCTCGCCGGGGTCCGGGTGCAGGGCGTAGTACGCCGTCACCAGCCGGGCGACGTCGATCAGGTCCTCGGGGCCGGCCGGCTTCCCGGCTCGGTCGTGCTGCATGCGCCCACTCCTCCGCATAGGTCGGGACTTCGCTCGCGGGTCCCATCTTCCCTTGTCCGCGGAGTGGTGCCGTGCGTGGCGTCCGGTGTCAGATCCGGCCGTCCGGTGTCAGATCCGGCCGCCGGTGAGGCGGGTGAGGGGTCCGTGCGCGTGCCGTCCGGCGCGGCGGCCCACCGCGTAGGAGGCGGCGCTCACGACGGTGAGGCCGGCGCCCACGCCGGCGGCGACGAGTTTGCGGTGGGCGACGACCGTCCACGCCGTCTTCGCCGTGGCCGCGACCTGGCCCGAGGTGGCGGAGACGGCCTGGCGGCCGGCCGCGACACCCTTGGCCGCGGTCCGGACGGCGCCGTTCGCGGCGTCGGCGGAGCGCTGGGCACCGGCCTTGGCGGCCGACGCGGCGTCACCCGCCTTGGACTCGACGGTCGCGGTGCCGGTCGGCTTCTTGCTCGTGTTCTTGTTCGGATCGCTCATGGACATCGCCTTGCCCCTCACCGCGCGGGCAAACACGGACGCCCCCGCACCGGTGCGTCACGGCGGTCGCGACGCTCAACGAGGTCCGGCCGTCGAGGCGTTGGTCCCGGTCCCCGGCGCGGACCGTTCAGGCCGGGGACCGTTCGCCGCCGGGGCCCGGTCACCGTCGCGGACGGTGCAGTTCCCGCGGCTCGATCCGCTCCTCCGCCGCCGTGTCGCCGTCGCGGACGACCACGTAGGCGCCCTTGCCCGGGACTTCGGTGACCGCCTCGGTCAGTTCGGTGCCGCGGTAGACGAGGCCGACCCCGTCGTCCGTGCAGTGGGCCGTCGGGAGGGTGCCGTCGGCGACGAGGCGGTGGATCAGGGGACGGCGGCCCGGGTCGACGTCGTAGTGGACGCCGTTGCCGTAGGGCAGGAAGTCCAACGCGTCGGTGATCGGGCGCAGTTCGGGGCCGAAGGAGTCGGTGGCGCCGCCCCGGAACCAGCACAGGGAGCCCGCGCTCACGCCGCTGAGCACGACGCCCGCCTCCCATGCCTTGCGCATGACCCGGTCGAGGCCGTGCACGCGCCACACGGCCAGCAGGTTGGCCACCGATCCGCCCATGACCCAGACGACGTCCTGGTCGAGCACGGTCTCCTCGACGTCCTCGACGTTGGGCATGGGGAACAGGTGCAGCGGCGTCAGGTCGAACCCGGCGACCCGGGCGGCCTCCGTCATGCGGGCGGTGAAGTGCTCGGCATCCCCTATCGCGGTGCCCACGTACAGGACACGCGGGCGGCGGCCGTGCGCGCCCGAGAGGTCCACCGCGTGATGGACCAGGGCGTCGAAGGCCACCATGGTCCGGCCGCCCGCGCGATGGCCGCCCGAGGTGGCGAGGATGGTGGGTTCCGGTGCCGTCATGCGGTGATCCTAACGACGGCTTGACGGCGGCAGCTGGGCCGGGCTCACCTGCTCGCCCAGTACCTCGGCCATGAACTGCACGAGCCAGCGCTGGGCCGGGCTGCGCGAGGACTCGTGCCGCGCGTACAGGGCGATCTCGATGGGTTCGGTCTCGAACGGCAGCCGCACCAGGCGCACCCGGTGGGACGCGGTGAAGACCTCGCCGACGTACTCGGGGACGATGGCCACCAGGTCGGTCTGTTCCAGCAGGTAGGGGAGCATCGAGAAGCGGGTGGCGTCCACGGCCACCCGCTCCAGGAGCCCGTGCGCGCCCAGCAGTGCCCTGGGCGTGACGTGGCCGCTCGGTCCGAACACCGTCGCGTGGTGCTCCGCGGCGAGGTCCGCCGGCGTGACCGCGTCGCCGCGTACGCGCGGATGGTCGGCCGCGACCATCAGGACGTAGCGCTCGCGGAAGAGCGGGATGCGCACGGTGAGGTGCGAGGTGATCACCGGGGTGGCCACGAACGCGTCGAGGTCGCCGCGGCGCAGCTGGCCCTCGGCGTCCTCCACGTCGAAGGGGCGGACGGTGAACGACACGCCCGGCGCCCGCTCGCGCGCGGTGGCCACCAGCCTCGGCAGCAGCGTCGCCTCACCGAGGTCGGACAGGGCGATGGTGAACCGGCCCGACATGCTCCCGGCGTCGAAGAGGTCGCCCTGGCGGACCGTCCCGTCGATCTCGGCCAGCGCGCGCTGGAGCGGCAGGTACAACCGCCGTGCGCCGGCGGTGGGGGTCAGCCCGCGTCCGTTGCGGCGGAACAGCTCGTCGTCGAAGTGCCGCCGCAGCTTGCCCAGGCTGTAGCTGACCGTGGGCTGCGTGACGTGGAGCGTCTCGGCGGTGGCCGTGACGCTGCCCGTCTCGTAGAGCAGGACGAACACGCGGGCCAGGTTGAGATCGAAGGTGCCCATATCGACGAACTCTATATCGGAGTGGCGAAACATCTATTGGTGCCCATGTCGTGGGGTGCCTAGCGTGTGCCGCGTCACTTCGAAAGGAAACGTCCGTGCCATCCGTGCGTCGTGTCTCCCACGAACTCCTGGAGCGCCAGGGGCTCACCACCGTCTTCGGCAATCCGGGCTCCAACGAGCTGCCCTTCCTCGCCGAGCTGCCCGACGGCTTCCGCTACGTCCTCGGTCTGCACGAGGGCGCCGTCGTCGGGATGGCGGACGGGTACGCCCAGGCGACCGGCCGCCCGGTGCTGGTCAACCTGCACGCCGCCTCCGGTTCCGGCAACGCCATGGGCGCCCTGACGAACGCCGTCGCCTCCCGTACGCCGCTCGTGGTGGTGGCCGGGCAGCAGGTGCGCCCCGCCATCGGGCCCGAGGCCAACCTGGCCAGCGTCGACGCCCCCGCCCTGATGAAGCCGCTGGTCGGCTGGGCGGCGGAACCGGCGTGTGCCGGGGACGTGCCGCGCGCGCTCGCCCAGGCCGTCTTCGAGGCGCGGCTGCAGCGCCGGCCGACCTACCTGTCCGTGCCGTACGACGACTGGGCGGCCGACGTCGACGACAACGCCCTGGCCGTGCTCGACCGGCGGGTGCTGCGGGCCGCGGTGCCCGGCGGTGAGCAGCGCCGGTGGCTCGTGGAGCAGGTCGCCTCGGCCCGGCGCCCCGCGCTCGTGCTGGGCGGCGACATCGACTCGGCCGGCCGGTTCGACGACGCGGTGCGGCTGGCCGAGCGGCTGGGCGGTCCGGTGTGGGCGGCGCCCTCGCAGTTCCGGCTGCCCTTCCCGAACCGGCATCCGCTGTTCCGGGGCGTGCTGCCCGCCGGCATCGCGCCGGTCTCGGCGGCCTTCGAGGGCCATGACCTGGTGCTGGTGCTGGGCGCGCCGGTCTTCCGCTACCACGAGTACCTGCCCGGCCGGTACCTGCCCGAGGGCACCCGGCTGATCCAGGTGACCGAGGACGCGGGCGCCGCCGCGCGGGCGCCGATGGGCGAGGCGCTGGTCGCCGACCCGGGTGCCGTCATCGACGTACTCCTGGAGGCGCTCGACGCGTCCGGCGCGCCCGCGGGTGCGGGTGCGGCGGCGGGTGCGGGTGCGGCGGCGGGTGCGGGTGCGGGTGCGGGTGCCTTCCGGCCCGTGCCCGAGCCGCTCGCCGCCGAGGGGCCGGGGCTCCATCCCGAGCAGGTCTTCGCCGCGCTGCGCGACGAGATGCCCGAGGACACCGCGTACGTCGTCGAGTCGACGTCGACCAACGCGGCGTGGTGGCGCCAGATGGACCTGCGCCGTCAGGGCTCCTACTACTTCCCGGCAGCCGGAGGCCTCGGTTTCGGGCTGCCCGGCGCGGTCGGCGTGGCGATGGCACAGCCCGGACGGCCGGTCGTCGGCGTGATCGGGGACGGCTCGGCCAACTACGGCATCACCGCCCTGTGGACGGCCGCGCAGCACCGGGTCCCGCTGACCGTCGTCCTGCTGCGCAACGGCACGTACGGGGCGCTGCGCTGGTTCGGCGGTCTGCTCGGCGTGCCGGACGCGCCGGGTCTCGACATCCCGGGCCTGGACTTCACCCGTATCGCGGAGGGCTACGGCGTCCGCGCCCAGCACGTCGGCGGGGTGGCTCAGCTGCGCGCCGCGCTCGCCGAGACGCCGGACCACCCCCGCCTGATCCAGGTGGACACGGCACTCACCACGCCCTCCTGAACCGACTCGCCATCACCACACCGAAGACACCGACGAGAGGGAAGACGATGACACTCCTGGACAGCGCCGTCTGGGGCGGGAAGTTCTCCAGCGACGGCTGGCAGGGCTCCCCCACCGAACAGCCGGTGACCGAGCCCGCCACCGGTGACCGGCTCGGCACGGTGGGCCTGGCCTCGGCCGAGGACGTGAACCGCGCGGCCGCCCGGGCCGCCGAGGCCCAGCGCGAGTGGGCGGCGACCTCGCCGCAGCGGCGGGCGGCCGTGCTGCGGCGCGCGGGTGAGCTGTTCACCGAGCACGCCGCCGAGATCGAGGACTGGCTGGTGCGCGAGGCCGGCTCGGTGCGGTCCAAGGCGGCCTTCGAGGCGGGGCTGGCGATCGGCGAGTGCTTCGAGTGCGCCGGGCTGCCCACGCATCCGCAGGGCGAGGTGCTCACCTCGGAGGACGCCCGCTGGTCGCTCGCCCGGCGCCGCCCGGCCGGTGTCGTCAGCGTGATCGCGCCCTTCAACTTCCCGCTCATCCTCGGCCTGCGTTCGGTGGCCCCCGCGCTGGCGCTCGGCAACGCCGTGCTGCTGAAGCCGGACCCGCGCACCGCGGTGAGCGGCGGTGTCGTCATCGCCCGGATCTTCGAGGAGGCGGGGCTTCCGGCAGGTGTCCTGCACCTGCTGCCGGGCGACGGGTCGGTCGGCCGGGCGGTCGTGGAGGCGCCCGAGGTGCGGGTGATCTCGTTCACCGGTTCCACGCCGGTCGGGCGGGCGATCGGCGAGCAGGCCGGGCGGCTGCTGAAGCGGGCGCACCTGGAGCTGGGCGGCAACAACGCACTGGTCGTGCTGCCCGGCGCGGACGTGGCGAAGGCGGCCTCGGCGGGCGCGTTCGGCTCGTATCTGCACCAGGGGCAGATCTGCATGACGACCGGCCGGCACATCGTGCACGAGTCGCTGGTGGAGGAGTACACCGCCGCGCTCGCCGCGAAGGCCGAGGCGCTGCCGGTGGGCGACCCGGCGCGTCAGGACGTGGCGCTGGGCCCGATCATCGACCGGCGGCAGCTGGAGCGGGTGCACGGCATCGTCACCGACAGCGTCGCGGCGGGCGCGAAGGTCGCCGCGGGCGGCGAGATCGACGGCGCCGGATACCGCGCCACCGTCCTGACCGGCCTGACGACGGACATGCCGGCCTGGCGCGAGGAGATCTTCGGCCCGGTCGCGCCCGTCATCTCCTTCTCCACCACGGAGGAGGCCGCGCGGATCGTCAACGACTGCGAGTACGGGCTGTCGGTCGGCATCCTCGGCGACGTCGGTACGGCGATGAAGCTCGCCGACCGGATCGACTCCGGCAAGGTGCACATCAACGAGCAGACGGTCAGCGACGAGCCCAACGCCCCCTTCGGCGGGGTCAAGGCGTCGGGCACCGGCTCCCGCTTCGGCGGCGCCGCGGCCAACGTCGAGGCGTTCACCGAAACCCAGTGGCTCACGGTCCGCCCGGACATCGCCGACTACCCGTTCTGATCCCTCCGGTCACCCGTACCGGTCCCACCCGGCCGCCCCGGCCGGTCCGGCTCCGCTCACTCACACCCGTCCCCCGGGGGGAGAGTCACCATGGCTTCCACCACCACGTCCGGCGCGCCCGCGCAGACCGGCCGCGCCGCCGGCGGCACCTGGACGGTGATCCTGTGCTGGATCACCGTCCTGCTGGAGGGCTACGACCTCGTCGTCCTCGGCGCCATCATCCCCACCCTGCTCAAGACCCACCACCTCGGCATGACCGCGGGTGACGCGACCACCATCGCGACGCTCTCGCTGGTGGGCGTCGCCATCGGCGCGGTCTGCGTCGGTCCGCTGGCCGACCGGCTGGGCCGCCGTCGCCTGCTCATCGGCTCGGTCCTGCTCTTCTCGGTCCTCACCATCGTGGTGCCGCTGGCCAACTCCGTCGCGATGTTCGCCGCGCTGCGTCTCCTCGCCGGTCTGGGCCTGGGCGCCTGCATGCCGGTCTCGCTCACGATGATGGCCGAGCACATGCCGGCAGGCCGCCGGGCACGGGCCAGCACCCTGACGATGACCGGCTACCACACCGGTGCGGTGATCACCTCGTTGCTGGCCCTCCAGGTGACCGACAACTGGGAGATCCTCTTCTACCTGCTCGGCGTCGTCGGCCTGGTGATCGCCGCGATCCAGTGGTTCAAGCTGCCGGAGTCGGCGGCCTTCGAGCGGGCCAAGCGGGACGGGGCGCAGCGGGTGCCGTTCACCGAGCTGCTCAAGCCGGCGTACCTGCGCGCGGGCATCGGCATCTGGGTCGCCTCGTTCATGGGCCTGCTGCTGGTCTACGGCCTCAACACGTGGCTGCCCAAGCTGATGAACGACGCGGGCTACCCCGTGCCGACGGCCGTGACCCAGCTCCTGGTGCTCAACATCGGCGGCGTCGTCGGCCTGGTCCTCGGCGGATACGTCGCCGACCGGCGGGGCATCAAGGGCACCACCATGGTCTGGTTCGCCGTCTCGGTGCTCATGCTGGGGTGCCTGAGCATCAAGATGGAGAGCGACCTGCTGCTCAACGTGGTCGTCTTCTTCACCGGCGTGTTCGTCTTCTCGGCCATGGTGCTGGTCTACGCGTACGTGACGCACTACTACCCGGCGTCCGTGCGGAGCACCGCGCTCGGCTCCGCGTCCGGCATCGGCCGGATCGGCTCGATCGTCGGCCCGTCGATCACCGGCGCCCTGGTCGCCTCGGGGGTGGGGCACCCGTGGGGCTTCTACTTCTTCGCCGCGGTGGCGGTCCTCGGCTTCCTGGCCGTACTGACGCTGCCGCGCGGCGGCGGGGCCGCGACGGCCGCGCCGCCCGCCGCACCGCCGGCCGGGTGACGCCCTGAGGACATGAGAAACGGGAGCAGTGGGCCGCGCGGCCCGCTGCTCCCGTCGGTGTCCGGGGGGGTGTCTCAGTCCTTGTCGACCTTCTGGCTCAGCACCTTGCCGTTGGCCGCGTCGACCTCGACGGTGGTCTTGTTCCAGTTGCTCTTGTCGACCACGTCGACGCCCCAGACGACCTGCTGGTCGTCGTTGTCGCCGAGTTCGACGTGGGTGACGGTGCCCTTCGCCTTGGCGGTGGCCGCCTTGACCGCCTGCTCCGGCGTCTGCTTGGCCTGGTCCAGCCAGTCGGTCACCTGGGTCTTGTCGTCGGGGTCCTGGTCCGGGTCGACCATGGTGCGGAAGACCTTGCCGCTCACCGCGTCGATGTCGATGCGGTGCAGGGTGCCGTCGGACTGGGCGACCTTGGCCTCCCACTCCGGGGCGCCCGCGCTCGGGGCGGGGTTCGGCATGCTGGGGCTCGCCGATCCGGTCGGCGAGCCGGACGGCGACGCGGTGGCGTCGGCCTCCGTGCGCTTGAGTTCGAGGTCCACGAGTTTGCCCTCGGGGACCTCCTTGACGGCGGTGTCGGCGGCCTTGTCCCAGGTGACCTTCGTCGCCGAGACGAGTTCCTTGCGCTCCGTCTGGTCCTCGCTCATCGAGGCCGACGGGGAGCCGGAGGGGGACGCGGACGCGGTGTCGGTGGCGGAGGGGGATTCGGTCTGGGCCGCCTCCGCGACGCTGGAACGGGTCGTATCGGCGTTCGTGCAGGCCGTCAGCAGCAGGACGGAGGCGCCCAGGGCACCGGTCACGGCCAGCGAACGCAAGGTGGGAAATCGTCGTGCAGAGCTCATGATGCTGTCCGTAACCGCTCCGTCACGCGGACACACCGGTCCGGTATGAAAATCACCCTATTGGCTTCAGCGGGCCCGCACGAACTCCACCCGACCGCCTCCCGCGGCGGTCACCGGGCATCGGGGCAGCGTCCGGATCCCACCCCCTTCCAGCCACTCCCGGTACGCGGTGGACTGGCGGGCGGCCTCCCAGTACGCGTCCTCCAGGGCGGGGAAGACGGCGTCCAGCTCGGCCCGGGTGCGGGCGGCCAGCAGCAGGCGTACGCCGAGGGGGTCGCCGTACAGGCGCCGCACCGCCGTGTCGGGGCGGGACTGGGAACTGGGCTGGCAGACCGTGACGACCTCGCCGGTGGCGACCAGGGAGGCGGCCGTGTGGTAGTCGCCGTGCAGCACCCGGGGGTTGAGGCCGACGGCGCGCAGCATGCGGTGCACGCCGTCCCATTCGCCGTCGACGGTGGGGTCGACCATCCACCGGTCCTCGGCGAGGTCGGCGAGGCGGACGACGGGCCGGGCGGCCGCGGGGTGGTCGGCGGGCAGCATGACGAACTGCGGTTCGCGCTCGACCAGGACGCGCAGCCGCAGGTCCTCGGGGATGTGCAGCGCACAGCCCTCGACCTCGTGCACGAAGGCGACGTCGAGCTGCCCGTCGGTCACCCGGCGCAGCAGCGCGTTGGCGGAGACGTCCATCTGCAGGGTCGGTTCCAGGCCCGGCCGTCTGAGCCGGCGCAGCCAGCCGGCCAGGGCCCGGCTGGCCGTGGAGCCGACCCGCAGCCTGCTGTCGCCGCCGGCCGCGGCGGCGCGGGCCTCGCGGACCAGGGTGTTCATGTCGGTCAGCAGCGGACGGGCCCGGCCGAGCACCGTCCGGCCGAGCGGGGTGGGGCGGCAGCCGGTGCGCCCCCGGGTGAACAGCGGTCCGCCCAGGGCCTGTTCGATGCGGGTCAACTGGGTGCTCAACGTGGGCTGCGCGACACCCAGTTGGCGTGCCGCCCGGTGCAGGCTGCCGGCGTCGGCGATGGCGCACAGTGCGCGTAGGTGCCTCACCTCGAGCTCCATGCAGGGAGCGTAAAGCGGAACAGTTGGTTGCGCCAGGTGAACAAAACGCGGCGGATCAGGGCGAGTTCTGCACTCTGGTCAAAGCTGGAACGAGTGGCCGGGCGGCGGGTGATAGCCCGGCCCTATCACCTGTTGCCATCATCACAGCGGGCTCATGGGCGCCCCACACTCACCGATGACGACTTCTCCCCACTCCCCCACTCAAGGAGTCATCGATGCGTATCACCCTGCCCCTGCTGTCCACCGCGGTCGGTCTCGGCCTGACGGCCGCCGTGCTCGGCACCGGCCCCGCCGCGACGGCCGCGGCGCCCCAGGAGCCGGTCCGGGCCGCCCAGCTCGGCTACCAGCCCTCGCCCGGCTCGGGCGAGGACGCGGCCGCCAACCGCGCGTTCTTCGAGGCGGTCGTCAAGTCCGTCGCCGAGAAGCGCGCCGCCAACCCGTCGGCCGCCGCGGCCGTCACCGTCTACTACAGCGCCACCAACGCGCCGAGCTTCCGTTCCCAGATATCCCGCTCCGCCCAGATCTGGAACAGCTCGGTGTCCAACGTGCGGCTCGCGGAGTCGGGTTCCGGCGCGGACTTCGCGTACTACGAGGGCAACGACTCGCGCGGCTCGTACGCCTCCACCGACGGGCACGGCAGAGGCTACATCTTCCTCGACTACCGGCAGAACCAGCAGTACGACTCGACCCGCGTGACCGCCCACGAGACCGGACACGTGCTCGGCCTCCCCGACCACTACTCCGGGCCGTGCAGCGAGCTGATGTCCGGCGGCGGCCCCGGCCCGTCCTGCACCAACCCCTACCCGAACTCCAACGAGCGCGGCCGGGTGAACCAGCTGTGGGCCTACGGCTTCCAGGCCGCCCTCGACAAGGCGCTGGAGAAGGCCTCCCAGCGCTGACGTAAGCGGACCACCGTGTGTGGGCGGCCCGGCCGGGCCGCCCACACACGCGTGTACCGGAGCGCGCCGCGCTCAGGGGTGCGCGACGGCGGGGAGCGCGGCGCGTACGGCCCGGTGGACGGCCCGGGCCAGCCGGGCGCCCCACTCGGAACGGGGTCCCGCGAAGGCGTGCACCTCGGCGTCGCCGACCGGGGCCCGGGCGGCGACGCACACCGCGTCGGTGGGGGTGCCGGAGCAGTCGAGACCGGCGTCGAGCAGCGCCTGGACCTTGGCCTCGGTCGCCGTCATCACCGCGTTGACCAGGGCGGCGTCGCTCAGTGCGACCGGCAGCGCGGCGACGATGTTGATCGTTCCGGGCGGCCCGGACCCGGCGGCGCCCTCCTGCGGCGTAGCCGCCCAGCCCCGCACCGAGATGCCGGCGGTCGCCACGGCCTCGGCTCCGCCGTCCCGCGCCCGGCCGTGGGCGGACACGTCGGCGGCCGTCATCAGGCCCACGCCCGGCCCGCGGGCCCCGGCGGCTCGGGCCAGGTCGGCCAGGTGCCGTGCGGGGTCGGTGCGCCGGTAGCCGTGGGCGACCTGGGCGTTGAGCACCCAGGCGCGCTCCCCGGTCCCGCCGCCCAGCACGGCGCTGCTGACCATCCGCCACCCCGGCCCCGGGCGCCACAGCAGGGCGCGCAGCCGTTCGCCGTCCTCCACCCGGGTCAGGTCTTCCACGTTCAGCAGGTGGTCGGCCCCGGTGCGGGGCGGCGGCAGGAGGGCGGGCACGGGTGGGGGCTCCCAGCGGTGATCGGCGCGGGTCAAAGGCGGGCCGGACGATCGTACTCGGGGCCGGTGTCCCGGCGGCCGGCCGGCCGGTCCGTCGCGGGGCGCATTGCGGACCCGGGTCCGGGCACCTTCACTGAACACAACTTCGCCACCAGGCGACGGATCGGAGGCCGCGATGCTGTCCCACACCCTGGAGCATGGGGTCCTGGTCATCACGGTGGACCAGGACCCGGGTATCGCCGGGCGGGCCACGCTGACCACGCACATCACCAACCTGGTCGACGCCCATCAGCCGACCCCCGTCGTCATCGTCCTGACCGAGCGGGCGGGCGGCCACGCCGCGGTCAGCGCGGTGCTCCGGGCCCATCAGTGGTGCGGGCGGCTCGGTGTCCTGATGTCCGTCGTGACCCACAGCGCGCCCGTCCGGCGGCTGCTGGAGGCCAACGCCGACTCCTCGGGGCCGCGCCTGGTGGTGCACGCCCGCGTGGACACCGCGATCAGCACCGCGTTCACCGCCGCGGCCTAACGCCCCGTACCGGAGTTCCGCGGCGGGTGCCGTCGGCCGCCGCCGCCGCTACTGCCGTCCGAGCCAGAGGTCGGGGCCGAACACCTCGTAGTGGATGTCCTCGGCGGGCACCCCGCGGCGCAGCAGGTCGCCGCGGACCGCGCGCATGAAGGGCACCGGGCCGCACAGGTAGACCGTGAGGTCAGCGGGCAGGTCGAGGCCGCCGAGGTCGGCCCGGCCGGTGGACGCCTCCGGTGCCCGGTCGCCGGGCTCCTCGTACCAGAGGTGGAGCCGGGCGTCGGGCAGCGTGCGTATCAGGTCGAGCTGCTCCTGCCGGTGGGCGTGGTGGTCGGGGGCGCGGTCGGCGTGCACCACGGTCACCGGGCGGGTGGCGCCGGCGGCGGCCAGGTGGCCGAGCATCGAGAGCATCGGTGTGACGCCGATACCGGCGGAGGCCAGCAGCAGCGGACCGTCGTGCTCCGCCAGGGCCAGGTCCCCGGCCGGCAGCGACACGTCGAGCACGTCGCCCTTGCGGGCGTTCGCGTACAGCCAGGAGGAGACCTCGCCGTCCGGCTGTCCGTCGCCCCGGACGCGCTTGACGGTGATGCGCCAGTCGGACCGGCCGGGCGCGGCGGACAGGCTGTACTGGCGGATCTGCCGGGCGCCGTCGGCCAGTTCGACCTGGACGCTGACGTACTGACCCGGCCGGAACGGCACGACGGGACGGCCGTCGGCGGACCCCAGGACGAGCGAGACCGCGCCGGCGCTCTCCTCGACCCGGTCGAGGATCTCCATGGGGCGCCAGACGTCTCCCTCCGCGACGCCCTTCTCGGCGTAGAGGCGCGCCTCCAGGGCGATGAGCGCGTTGGCCATCAGCCAGTAGACCTCGTCCCAGGCCCGGGCCACCTCGGGGGTGACGGCGTCGCCGAGCACGTCGCCGACGGCGGCCATCAGGTGCCGGTGGACGATCGTGTACTGGTCGGGGGTGATGCCGAGCGAGGCGTGCTTGTGCGATATCCGGGAGAGCATCACGTCGGCGCGCTCGTCCGGATTCTCCAGCAGCAGGCCGGCGAACGCGGCGACCGAGCCCGCCAGGGCCCGCTGCTGCTCGCCGTTGGCCTGGTTCCCCCGGTTGAACAGGTCCCGCAGCAGCTCCGGGTGGGCGTCGAAGAGCTTGCGGTAGAACAGGTCGGCGATGTCACCGATGGCCGCTCCGACGGCGGGAAGGGTGGCTCGGACCACGGGAACGGACTGTTCGGAGAGCACAGCGACTCCTTAATTGGTAGATGATATTCGTGTTTTAGGTCACAGCTCGACGGCCTTTGGGGACCGCCGCCCTCATCCCGAGGGGCGGTCCGTCAGGCCGAGCAGAACCGGGCCGGTCGGTGAGGCCACCAGGTCGGTCACGGTCAGCGGGTCGAGCGCCGCGTAGAACGCCTCCTGGGCGTCGCGCAGCGCACGGCGCAGCCGGCAGGCCCCGCGCAGCGGGCAGGGGTTGTCGCCCTCGCAGTCGACCACCTCGCCGTCGCCTTCCAGCTCGCGCACCAGCCAACCCACCGAGGCGTTGCGCCCCAGGTCGGTCAGGGTCAGCCCGCCGCCGCGACCGCGTCGCGCCTCCACCACACCCAGGTGCTGCAGGCGGGTGATGGCCTTCGCCGCGTGCGTGTACGGCACCCCCACGACCTCGGCCACCTCTCGGGTGGCCAGTGGTTCGTCACCGTCTCTCACCACCGCCAGGCGCATGACCGAACGCAGCGCCAGGTCGGTGAACTTCGTCAGCCGCACACCAGGACGCTATCAAATGCGCATGCTAGATTCGCCTTTACCCGGGGTACTGAGCCTGTGCGGTGCGTCACTGGGCCAGCCGCCCCGGGACGCACCGCCCAACGGGGCGGCGTACGGGCACGGTTGGGCACACGGAACGGCGGCACCTGATGGCAGCGGAAGACGGCGGCTCCCCGGGCACTGCGGGCCCTCCCCTCCCCCGGGTGCTGTGCGACACGGCGGAACTCCTGTCCCTGGGCGGCGACGCGCCCGCCGGCGCCCTGTGGAAGCTGGCGGAACCCGGCCGGCAGCTCGACGCCAACGTCGTCCGCCTCCCCGCCGGCGGCCGGGTGGACACCCACACCGAGCCCGACCTCGACGTCCTGCTGCTCGTCCTCGACGGCGCCGCCCGCCTGGAGTCGGCCGACGGCGGGCACGCCCTGCGCGCGGGCGTCCTGACCTGGCTGCCGCACGGCTCGACCCGGGCCGTCCTCGCCGGGCCGGACGGGGCGACGTACCTGACCGTGCACCGTCGGCGCCCCGGCATGCGCGTCCAGCCGCCGGAGGCCGCCGGCCGGCTGCGGCGGTCGCTCGGCGGTGACGCCTGATCAGACCCCGGGCGACGCCGGCGGACCGGCGGTCTCCGCGCGCACGAGGGCCCGCAGCGCCGTGTCGTCCGCACTGCCCCTGGACGTCACCGACCCCGCCTCGGTCGTCGCCGCCGCCGAAGGGGCCGAGCAGGAGTTCGGGCGCATCGACATCCTGGTCAACAACGCCGGATACGGCTACCTCGCCGCCGTCGAGGAAGGGGAGGACGCCGCGGTGCGCGCCCTGTACGACACCAACGTGCACGGCGTGGTCACCGTCCTGAAGGCCGTGCTGCCCGGCACGCGGGAGCGCCGCTCGGGGCGGATCGTGAACATCTCGTCCTCCGGCGGTCTCGCGGCCTTCGCGGCGACGGGCCACTACCACGCGACCAAGTTCGCCCTCGAGGGACTGTCCGAGTCGCTGGCCGCGGAAGTCGCCCCGCCCGGCATCGCGGTCACCGTCGTCGAGCCCGGGGGCCTGCGCACGCAGTGGGCCGGAACGTCGATGCGGCAGTCGCCGACGCGGCTGGCGGACTACGAGCAGACCGCGGGCAGGCGCCGGGCCGCCACCCTGGCGGTGTCCGGCCGCCAGCCCGGCGACCCCGTCCGCGCCGCCGCCGCGATCGCCGCCGTCGTGGATGCCGCGGCCCCGCCGCTGCGGCTCCTGCTCGGTTCGGACGCACTGGCCGGTACCCGCGCCCGCCTTGAACGGCTGCGGCACGAGATCGACGCCAACGAGGCCTCACCCGCAGCGCCGACCTGGAGCGGACCTCCTGAACCGAGGCCGCTCACCGTGTCTCGGCACGCAGCTCCGTGAGGGACCGCGCCGTCAGCGGGCGCGGCTCGGCGTCCGGGTCGACGAGTACGACGGTGCAGGTGGCCGCGTGGGTGAGCGCGCTGGTGAAGCTGCCGTCGGCGAACTGGACCAGCGGCCCGCGCGGGGAGCGGCCGACCGCGACCGTGCGGGCTCCCACCTCGGCGGCGTGCCGGGCCAGGACGCGGCCCGCGGCGGCGTGGTCGCCGACGCCGGTGAGGATCTGGCCGGTGGCGGCCACCCCCATGCCGCCGAGCCGGTCGAGGTGGGCGGTGACGGCGGCCTTCGCCTGCTCGTCGGTCTCGGTGTCGGCGGCCTGTTCCTCGACGACGGCGGTGCGCCGTACGTGGACGACCTCGAGCGGGCTCGCGGTGCCACGGGCGAGGCGGGCCGCGGCGTCCACGACGGCGGCGGCCTCGTGGTGGGCTGCGACGGCCACGACCACGGGGGGCGCGTCGGTCGCCGGCGGGGCCCCGACGGGGGTGAGCGCCGGGGTCACGGGCTCTGTCTCGCCGGTGTCCGTCTCGGCCCGGCGCAGCAGTCGGTGGCCGCTGGCCAGGACGGGGATGGCGAGGAGGAAGGTGGCGGCGCCGAGGTAGAAGGGGACGCTCAGATCGGTGGCGTCGGCGAGCTTTCCGGCGACGTAGGGGGCCAGCCCACCGCCGATGAAGCGCAGGAAGCCGTACGCCGAGGAGGCCACGGGGCGCTCCACCGGCGAGACGAGCATGACGGCCTGCGTGGTGAGGGTGTTGTTGATGCCGATGAAGGCGCCGCTGACGACGACCGCGACGATCACGGTGGTGGGGTCGGTGACACCGGCGGCTATGACGGCCATGACGACGGCGAGGCCGAGCAGGTTGGCGTAGAGGACGGGCGCGGTGCCGTAGCGGGCCTGCAGGCGCGGGGCGAAGAAGACGCTGAAGGCGGCGACCAGCAGTCCCCAGCCGGTGAAGACCAGGCCGAGTTCGTGGGCGTCCAGCTCCATCGGGTACGGCGCGTAGCCGAGCATGGTGAAGAAGCCCCAGTTGTACAGCAGGGCCATGATGCCCATGGTGAGCAGGCCGCGGTGGCGCAGGGCCTTCAGCGGGGCGAGCGGTGAGGTGACCTTCTTGGGCCTGGGCAGGTCGGGGACGAAGGCGAGGGTGGCGATCAGGGCGACGGCCATCAGGGCGGCGACGCCGAAGAAGGGGCCGCGCCAGCTGATGCCGCCCAGTTCGCCGCCGAGCAGGGGGCCGACGGCGATGCCGAGCCCGAGGGCGGTCTCGTAGAGGATGATCGCGCCGCTGAAGCCGCCGCTGGCCGAGGCCACGATGACCGCGAGGGAGGTGGCGATGAACAGGGCGTTGCCCAGTCCCCAGCCGGCCCGGAAGCCGACGATGCCGTTGATGGAGCCGGTGGCGCCCGCCAGGGCGGCGAAGACGACGATGACGGCGAGGCCGGTGACCAGGGTGCGCTTGGCACCGATGCGGCTGGAGACCCAGCCGACGAAGAGCATGGCGACGGCGGTGACGATCAGGTAGCTGCTGAACAGCAGGGAGACCTGGCTGGGGGTGGCGTCGAGGCTCTCGGCCAGTGCCGGCAGGATCGGGTCGACCAGGCCGATGCCCATGAACGAGATGACGCAGGCGAAGGCGACCGCCCAGACGGCCTTCGGCTGCCGGAAGGGACTGGCTGCCTTTCCACGTGGTGCACTCATGCGCGGTCTTCCTCCGAGGTTTCCTGACGGTTGTCGATGACCCGGGCCAGCGCCAGCAGCGCGGTGGTGGTGGCCTGCCGCTCCGGGCCGGTCATGTCCTCCATGAGCTGCCAAAGGGCCCGGGCGCGCTCGGCGCGGCGCCGGTCCAGGACCTCGACACCGGTGGGCGTCACCGCCACGAGCACGCCACGGCCGTCGCTCGCGTCGGCGGTGCGCCGGGCCAGGCCCGCGCGTTCCAGACGGGTGACGAGCTGGGTCATGTTCGGCTGGGAGACGCCCTCGGCCCTGGCCAGTTCGGTCAGCCGCTGGGGGCCCTCGCGGCTCAGCCTGGCCAGCGTCGAGGAGGCCGCGGTGCTCAGACCGCCGGTCCGGGCGCTCTGCCGCACGTAGCGGATCATCTGCTCCACGGCGACGATCAGGTCGTCCGGGCCCTCCGGGGACGTGTCCATAAGCGCATTATGCATTTAGATGTAGTACGAAACAAGATGGGTCGCCGCCGCCTCCGCCTGTTGCTTCCGGCCACCGCTGGGCACTCGGCACGGGAGCGAGGGAGGACAGGGAGGACACGGCATGGACGACTGGCGCGGCTTCGCGCAGCAGATGGCCTCGCTGGCCCGCGATCTGCTGTCCCAGGAATCACTGCACGACACACTGGAACGGATCACCGCCTCGGCCACGGAACTGGTGGACGACTGCGACGCCGCCGGCATCCTCATCCTGCGGGGCACCAAGGTGCAGTCCCTGGCCCCCACCGAACAGGTGGTGATCGACAGCGACGAACTGCAGGGTCGCGTCGGAGAGGGCCCGTGCTTCGACGCCGCCCGCAGCGGCACGCAGGAACGCCAGTTCCGGATCTCCGACTTCACCGACGAGGCCCGGCGCTGGCCCGAGTACGTCCCCGAGGCACGCAAGCTGAACCTCGGCAGCATGATGGGCTTCCTGCTGTTCACCGAGGACGAGGACCTGGGCGCACTGAACCTGTACTCCTACAAGCCCGGCGCGTTCACCGAGGCCGACGAGACGGCCGGCTGGCTGCTGGCCTCCCACGCGGCGGTCGCCTTCTCCAGCGCCCGTACACACGCCCAGTTGCAGGAGGCGATCGGCACCCGGCACACCATCGGGGAAGCGATGGGCATCCTCATGGGCAGGCACCGCATCTCCGAGGACCAGGCCTTCGCGGCCCTGCGCCGGTACTCGCAGGACCGCAACGTCAAACTGCGGGACGTGGCGGCCCAGGTCTGCGAACGGGGCGGCCTGCCCTGAGCCAACACAGAAAAGATGAACGAGTTTCCGCTCTTTCGGATCACGAACCCTCGTATAGTGATCGTCAGTTGAGTGCCGTGTGACAGCCCACGGCTCGTATGCGCCCCCGTTGGACGACCCGAGGGCCGCTCCGGCGGCCAGGCGAGGACCCGATTGATGACCGCGCCCGCCCGCCCCGGCGACCGCCCCACTCCCCGCGCCCTCGCCGCAGTGGCCCTGCCGTGCGCCCTCGTGTCGGCGCTCGTCGTCGGCGGGGCCGTCGCCGCCGCGCCCTCCTCGGTGCGCCTGCCGCTCGGACTCGGCGCCGGTGCCGCGACGATCCTGCTCTGCGCGGCACTGACGGCGGCTGTGCACGCGGTCCGCGCCGAACGGGCCACCCGCCGGCTGCTGACGGCCGCCCGGACGGAGGCGGATGCCGAACGGACCCGGGCCACGGCCACGGCCGAACGGGAACGGGAGGCCCTCGTCGCCGAGTTCACGCGCGAGCGGGACCGGCTCGCCGGGCAGCGGGACCGGGAGGTGGCACGGCTCACCGAGGAGTCGGCCCGGCTGGGCGAGCGTCTCAAGCAGGCCACCGGTGAGCGGGCCGCCGCCGTCTCCGCGACCGCCAACGCGGCCGGCCGGATGCAGGCGCTGGCCACCGGCATGCTCGCCGACCTGCGCGTCATGGAGGAGCGGCACAGTGACGAGGCCGTCCTCGCCGACCTGCTCCACCTCGACCACCGCACCGCACAGGCGGGCCGGCTCGCCGACTCCGTCGCCGTCCTCACGGGCGCCCGCTCCGGCCGCCGTTGGGCGCGTCCGATCGGCATGGAGTCCATCCTGCGCGGCGCGATGGGCCGGATCGCCGGCTACCGGCGCGTGCGCGTGCACTCCAGCAGCGACACCGCGGTGGCCGGGCACGCCGCCGAGGGCGTCATGCACGCCCTGGCCGAACTCCTGGACAACGCCGCGAACTTCTCCCCGCCGACGGCGGAGATCCACGTGTACGTGGAGGAGGTGCCGGCCGGTGTCATCGTGTCCGTGGAGGACAGCGGGCTGGTGATGGGCGAGGTGCAACTGCGCCGGGCCCAGCGGGCGGTGGCCGGTGAGACGGCGGGGCTCGGCGGCCTGACCGGCACCCGGCTGGGCCTGGCCGTGGTGGGGCGGCTGTCGGCCAAGTACGGGCTGAAGGTGTCCTTCCGGCCGTCCGCGCGCGGCGGTACGGGCGTACTGATGCTCGTCCCCCAGGACATCCTGAGCGGTCCCGCCGTCCCCACCGCGCCGGGGGCGGCCCCGGCGGCGACGACGCCCGCGGAGACCCGGGACGACCGACGGCACACCCCCGCACCGCCCGCGGCCGAGCCCGCCCCGGCCGGCGCGGCCCCCGAGCCGCCGCCCGTCCACGATCTCGCGGACCGGGATCGGGACCAGGACCGGGACCGGGACCAGGACCGGGACCGGGACCAGGGCCGGGGCCGGGACCAGGGCCGGGGCCGGGACCAGGACCGGGGCCGGGACCAGGGCCGGGGCCGGGCCCAGGACTGGGACCGGGACCAGGGCCGGGACCAGGACCGGGACCAGGACCAGGACCGGGACCAGGACCAGGACCAGGACCGGGACCGGGGCCAGAACACGGATCGCGACCGCGGCCAGGAGCCGGACCGGGAACCGGACCCGTCCGCCGAGGAGCTGCTGCCCAAGCGCCGTCGTGGCCGCACCCTCGCCGCCGCCGAACGCGCCCGCGCCGCCGCCAGGGCCGCCGAGCCGCGCGCCACGCCGTCCGCCGGTGACGCGAAGGCCCGCGCCGCCCGCTTCAGCAGCTTCCGCCAGGCCGTCCGGACCACCACCACCGGCGCCACCACCGGCGCCGCCGCCGAACCGGCCGAGGCGGCCCCCGACCTCCCGTCCCACTCATCCGCGCACCCGGAAGGCGACACCACTCCATGACCGGCTCGACCACCGCCGACGAGAAGCTCACCTGGCTCATCGAGGGCCTCCTGGAGCGCACGCCGGGCGCGCGGCACGCGCTCGTCCTCTCCCGTGACGGACTCAAGCTGTGCCGCACCCCGGAACTCTCCGTCGACCAGGCCGACCAGCTGGCCGCCATCGCCGCCGGCATCCAGTCGCTGTCCCACGGTGCCTCCGTGGAGTTCGGCGACGGCAGCGGCGGGGTGCGTTCGGCGATGACCGAGTTCTACGGCGGGATCCTGTTCATCGTGGAGGCCGGCGAGGGCGCGCACCTCGCCGTGGTCACCTCCGAGGACGCGGACGCGGGGCTCGTCGGACACCACATGAGCGAACTGATCGAGCAGCTCGGCGAGCACCTCACCGCGCGGCCGCGCACGTCATGAGCCGCCCCGGCAGGGACGACGCGCCCGACCGGCTGTACACCGTCACCCAGGGACGCAGCAGCTCGGGCCCCGACAACCCCTTCGACCTGGTCACCCTCGTGGTCGCCGAGTGCGCGCCGATGCCCGGCATGCAGTCCGAGCACACGGCGATCCTCAGGCTGACCGAGGCCCCCACGGCCGTCGTGGAGATCGCCGCCGAACTGCGGCTCCCGGTGAGCATCACCAAGATCCTGCTCTCCGACCTGCACGCCGCCGGCCGGGTGAGCGCACGCCACCCGTACACGGCAGCCGTCCCCGATCCCGACATCCTGGAGCAGGTGCTCGTTGGACTCCGCAATCTCTGACGCCCCGACCCGGGCGAGCGCCCCGGCGCGCACCCCGCTGGGCGCGGCCGCCGACAACGGTCTGAAGATCGTGGTCGTGGGCGGCTTCGGCGTCGGCAAGACGACCATGGTCCGTTCGGTCAGCGAGATACGCCCCCTCAACACCGAGGAGACGATGACGCAGGCCGGCGAGGCGGTCGACGACATCAGCGAGGTGCGCGGCAAGTCCGCGACGACCGTCGCCTTCGACTTCGGCCGCATCAGCCTCGACGCGCGCAACGTGCTGTACCTGTTCGGCGCGCCCGGACAGGAGCGGTTCTGGTTCCTGTGGGACCGGCTGTTCTCGGGCACGCTCGGCGCGGTGGTCCTGGTGGACACCCGGCGCATCGACGACTCCTGGTACGCGATCGACCGCCTGGAGCACCACGGCACGCCGTTCATCGTCGCCTGCAACGACTTCGGCGGCCCGGAGCATCCGCCCGAGGCCGTCCGCGAGGCCCTCGACCTGGATCCGCGGGTGCCGCTGGTCTCCTGCGACGCCCGGTCCCGGGAGTCCAGCAAGCAGGTGCTGATCACGCTGGTCGAGCATCTCCAGGCCCACTACGCCGGTTCCGCCGCCCGGCCCCGACAGGAGTTCGCGTGAGCACCGACGCCCACGACGTCCCGGGCGCCGTCCCGCTCGGCGGCCCCCGTTTCCAGACCGATCCCGCCCTGCTGTACCGGCAGATGCGGCGCGAGCACGGCGCCGTCACGCCGGTCGTGCTGGACGGCGACGTACCGGCCTGGCTGGTGCTCGGGTACCGCGAGCTGCACCAGGTGACCGGCGACCCGGTGCTGTTCAGCCGGGACTCGGACCTGTGGAACCAGTGGGAGAACATCCCGGACGACTGGCCGCTGCTGCCGATGATCGGCCGCAGGCAGCCGTCGATCCTGTACACGGTCGGCGAGCGGCACCGCGAACGCGCCGCCATGATCAGCGACGCGCTGGAGGCCGTCGACCCGCACCTGCTGCGCGGTCACGCCGAGCGGTTCGCCGACGAACTCGTCGACCGGCTGTGTGCGAAGGGCGAGGCCGACCTCGTCGGCGACTACGCGATGCTGCTGCCGGTCCGGGTCCTGGCCCGCCTGTACGGGTTCCCCGACGAGCAGGGTCCGGCACTGGTCACCGCGCTCAACGACATGATCGACGGCAGGGAGCGGGCCCTGGCGGGCCAGACGCACCTCGCCACCTCCATGGCGCGGCTGCTGGCGGACCGCAAGGCGGCGCCCGCCGACGACGTCGCCTCCCGGATGCTGGCCGACGAGAGCGGCTTCACCGAGGAGGAGATCGCCCAGGACCTGATGGTGATGATGGCCGCGGGCCACCAGCCGACGGCGGACTGGATCGGCAACTCGCTGCGCCTGATGCTGACCGACGACCGCTTCGCCGCCTCCCTCTTCGGCGGGCGCAACAGTGTCGCCGAGGCCATGAACGAGGTGCTGTGGGAGGACACTCCCACGCAGAACGTGGCCGGTCGCTGGGCCGCCCGGGACACCCAGCTCGGCGGGCGCCGCATCCGGGCCGGCGACCTGGTGCTGCTCGGGCTGCAGGGCGCCAACTCCGACCCGCAGGTCCGCACCGACGGCTCCGCGCTCACCGGCGGCAACAACGCGCACTTCTCCTTCGGCCACGGCGAGCACCGCTGCCCGTTCCCCGCGCAGGAGGTCGCCGAGGTGATCGCGCGCACCGGCATCGAGGTCGTGCTCGACCGGCTGCCGGACATCGACCTGGCGGTGCCCGCCGGGTCCCTCACCCGTCGCCCCTCGCCCTGGCTGCGGGGGCTGACCGAGTTGCCCGTGCGGTTCACCCCGACCACTGCCCTGGGAGGCACGTCAGCATGACGACCGGCACCGAAGAAGCCCGGATCCCGCTGGACCCGTTCGTCACCGACCTGGACGGCGAGAGCGCCCGGCTGCGCGCGGCCGGACCGCTCGCCGCCGTGGAGCTGCCGGGCGGCGTGCCCGTGTGGGCGGTCACGCACCACGCGGAGGCCAAGGCCCTGCTCACGGACCCGCGGCTGGTCAAGGACATCAACGTGTGGGGCGCCTGGCGGCGCGGCGAGATCCCCGCCGACTGGCCGCTGATCGGGCTGGCCAACCCGGGCCGCTCGATGCTCACGGTGGACGGCGCCGAGCACCGCCGGCTGCGCACCCTGGTGGCGCAGGCGCTCACGGTGCGCCGGGTGGAGCACATGCGGGGGCGGATCACCGAGCTGACCGACCGCCTGCTCGACGAACTGCCCGCGGACGGCGGCGTCGTGGATCTCAAGGCGGCCTTCGCCTACCCGCTGCCGATGTACGTCGTCGCCGACCTGATGGGCATCGAGGAGGCGCGGCTGCCGCGTCTGAAGGTGCTGTTCGAGAAGTTCTTCTCGACGCAGACCCCGCCCGAGGAGGTCGTGGCGACCCTCACCGAGCTGGCCTCGATCATGGCCGACACGGTCGCCGCCAAGCGGGCGAACCCCGGGGACGACCTGACAAGTGCGCTGATTCAGGCGTCCGAGGACGGCGACCGCCTCACCGACGCGGAGATCGTCTCGACCCTCCAGCTGATGGTGGCCGCCGGTCACGAGACGACGATCTCGCTCATCGTGAACGCCGTGGTCAACCTGTCCGCCCATCCCGAGCAGCGGGCGCTGGTGCTCTCCGGTGAGGCGGAGTGGTCCGCGGTGGTCGAGGAGACACTGCGGTTCTCGACGCCCACCTCGCACGTCCTGATCCGGTTCGCGGCCGAGGACGTTCCGGTCGGCGACCGGGTGATACCCGCCGGGGACGCGCTCATCGTGTCGTACGGCGCACTGGGCCGCGACGAGCGCGCCCACGGTCCGACGGCGGACCGGTTCGACATCACCCGCACGTCCGGGAACCGGCACATCTCCTTCGGCCACGGCCCGCACGTGTGCCCCGGTGCGGCGCTGTCCCGGATGGAGGCGGGCGTGGCGCTCCCGGCCCTGTACGCCCGCTTCCCGCACCTGGACCTGGCGGTGCCGGCCGCGGAGCTGCGCAACAAGCCGGTGGTCACGCAGAACGACCTGTTCGAGCTGCCGGTCAGGCTGGCCTGACCCCGCCCGGCCGCGGCCCGGTCCCTCCCCCGCGGGGCGTTTGCATCCCGCCCCGCGGGTAACTCCGGCATTCCGGACACCGATCCCCGGGAGTCGCCATGTGGAAGCGCAAGGGCAGGAAGGACCGCCGGGCCGCCAGGCCGGTCCCCATGGAGCTGTGCGACCTGTGCGCCAGGGTCTTCCCCGAGGACGAGTCCGTGACGGGCTACGTGCCGGACTCCTCCGCGGCGCACGCCACCAACGAGTGGTTCGACGGGCTGCGGCTCATCACCGCGTGCTCGGACGACCACTTCGACGTGATCAAGGACGGGTACGCGCACCGGCCCTTCGTGGACGAGGAGCTGTGGGCGGCCAAGCTGACCCGGGCCCTGACCACCGGCCCGCCGGCCCTCTCCATGGACCAGCTCGGCTGCCGGACGGGCCTCCAGGAGCCCCAGATCCGTGCGGCCGTCGCCTGGCACAACGAGCGCATGCGGGAGGCCCAGCAGCGCAGCGACCCCTGACGTCGGCGATCCGGCGACGTCGGCGATCCGGCAGGGGTCAGCGTGCCGGCCGGACTCCGTGCACCCGGTAGGGCTCCGCGTCGGCCCACCTCACCTCCAGGCCGAGGCCGGGCCGCGAGGTGTCGGGACGCAGGGCCCCGCCCTCGGGCGACGGGATGCCGTCGAACAGCAGCCGCTCGACGCGCACGTGGTCGTGGAAGTACTCCAGGTGCCGCAGCCTGCGCACGGCGCAGAAGGCGTGGGCGGACACCGCGGGTGCGCAGTGCGCCGACAGGTCGAGGTGCCGGGCGGCGGAGAGCCCCGCGACCTCCAGCACACCGGTGACGCCGCCGCACCGGGTGACGTCGGCCTGGAGGCAGTCGACGGCCCGTCCCTCGGTGAGGTTGGCGAAGTCCTGCGCGGTGAAGGCGTACTCCCCCGCGGTGATCTCCAGCCTCGCCGGGCCCCGCTCGCGCAGCATCCGCAACCCCTCCAGGTCGGCGGAGGCGACCGGCTCCTCGAACCAGCGCACGTCCCACTCCTCGTGGAAGCGGTGCGCCCAGTACAGGGCCTCCTTGCGGCCGAGCGCCCCGTTGGCGTCGGTGAACAGCTCGGGCCCGTCGCCCACCGCCCGGCGTACGGCCCTCAGGCGCCGCGGGTCGGCCTCCGGGTCCCGCGAGGTCTTCAGCTTCACGCGCCCGATGCCCTGCCGGACCCATCCGGCGAGCTGGTCGGTGAGGCGGTCCAGGCAATAGTTGGTGAAGCCGCCGCTGCCGTAGACGGGCACCCGGTCGTGGTGGGCCGGCAGGAGGTGGACCAGCGGCAGACCCAGCAGCCGTGCCTTGAGGTCCCACAGCGCCACGTCGACGGCGGACAGGGCCATCGCCCCGGCGCCGGGACGGCCGGCGTTGCGCATCCGCGCCCCCATCCGCTCCCACAGCGCGGGCGGCGAGGAGACCGGCCGGCCCTTGACGACGGGCGCGAGCACGGAGTGCACGAAGGACGCCACCGACACGTCCCCGTAGGTGTAACCGAGGCCGGTGCGGCCGTCGGCGTGCACGCGCACCAGGACCAGGGTCGTGGCGTCCCACTCCAGGGTGCCGTCCTGCTCGCGGCCCTCGGGGCCGTCGGTGGGGACCTCGAAGGCGTGCACGTCGACCGCGTCGACCACGCAGTCGTCCAGTGCCGGTGTGTCCGGGCCGGTCAGCGACGTCATCGCGCACTCCTCGCCTTCGCGTACCGGGGCCGGTTCCCCGCGCCGTCCGGTCCATGCGCGGGCCGTCCGGGTCAACCGACGTTTGTCGGGGCGCGGGCCGGGTCACTCAGTCTCCCGTCGCGAGCCATCGAAAGGACGCCCGAGGAGCACCCGTGAACCGGTTGTGGCGGCCGTTCCACCGTGTGTGGGACTGGCTGGCCGCGTCCGCCCTGGTCCGGCGCGGCCGGGACCTGGAGCTGATGCACAGGGCCATGGGCTTCGCCACCCTCGCCCTGGTCACGCTGGCACCGCTGCTGATCGTCGTGGCGGCGGCCGACCCGCTGGGGCGCGGGGGCTTCGCCTCGTGGCTGGCCGACGGCATGGGGCTGTCCGGGCGGTCGGCGAAGGTGCTGACCGACATCATCAGTCCGCCGACCAAGGTCGTCGGCACGACGAGCCTGTGGGGCGGAATCCTGCTCGGCGTGTTCGGCGTGTCCTTCGCGGCGAGCGTCCAGAACGGCTACGAGCGCATCTGGGAACTGCCCTCCGGCCCGTGGCACCGCATCTGGCGCCAGATGACCTGGGTGGCCCTGCTGACCGCCTACCTCTACCAGGAGGTGCAGACGCGCACCGCGCTGCACGGTACGGCGCGGATCGCGCTGTCGACCGCCAGCGGCATGCTGTTCTTCTGGTGGGGCCAGCACTTCCTGCTGGGCGGCCAGGTCCGCTGGCGCGACCTGCTACCGGGGGCGGTCGCCACGATGGTGGGGCTGATCGGCCTGCGCGGCTTCTCGTACCTCTTCTTCACGCCGCTGATCCTCGACAACGCGTTCAGTTACGGCGCGGTCGGCATCGTGCTGGTGGTGGAGTCCTGGCTGATCGGGGTCGGGTTCGTCGTCTTCGGCGGCGCGATGGTCGGGCACTGGTTCTGTGAGCACCACTGGTGGGCGAGGAACATCGACCGGAGACCGGACTGACCGGAGACGGGACGGACAGGGGGCCGAACGGCCGCATGGACCGGATGGACCGGACGGCCCGGACGGCTCGGGCGGCCCGGAGACCGGACGGCCCGGACAGCCCGGAGACCGGACGGACCGGACAGCCCGGAGACCGGACGGACCGGACAGCCCGGAGACCGGACGGACCGGAGAAGCGAGACCGGACTGCGGTCGGCCCGCGCGTCAGCCCGCGCGCCGACGCAGTCCGCCGGCCAGGGCCGCGGCCGCCGCCCCCGTCACGGCCGTGGCCAGGGCCAGCGGCCGGCGGTTGCGGGAGATCCAGAACTGGACGCTGCGCGAATGCGCCTCGTCGTCGAAGATGCCGTGTGCGCCGTAGTCGTCCGGTGCGGTGTCGTCCGGCGGCTTCCAGAGGTTGGCCGGCCGCGACGGATCGACGGGCCGGTCCGTCTGCTGCCCGTCGTAGCCGGTGCGCGCCAGATAGCGGTCGAGGAGCCCCGGGGCGAGCTTCTGGCCGAGCAGGGTGGCGACGGTGGAGCCGCCGACCCAGTACATGCGCCGCCCGGGGTGGTCGGCGGCGTACAGCACGGCCCGGGCGGCGACCTCGGGCTGGTAGACGGGGGCCACCGGGCGCGGATGGCGGGGCAGCCGGGTGAGGACCCAGCTGAACTGGGGCGTGTTGAGCCCCGGCATCTGCACCATGGTCACCCGCACCCCGCTGCGGTCGTGCAGCAGCTCGCAGCGCAGCGACTCGGTGAACCCCTGGATGGCGTGCTTGGCCCCGCAGTAGACGGCCTGGAGCGGGACGCTGCGTTCGGCCAGGGCCGAGCCGACCTGGACGATGGTGCCGCGGTCGCGCGGCGTCATGCGCCGCAGGGCGGCCTGGGTGCCGTGGACGAAGCCGAAGTAGGTGACCTCGGTGGCCCGCCTCAGCTCCTCGGGCCGGATCTCCTGCACGGGCGCGAAGACGGTCGAGAACGCGGCGTTCACCCACACGTCGATCGGCCCGAACTCCTCCTCGACGCGGGTGGCCGCCGCGTCCACGGCCTCCGCGTCGGCGACGTCCACGACCAGCGGCAGCGCGCGCCCGCCTGCCTCCTCGACCTCCTCGGCGGCCCGCCGAAGGGCGTGCTCGCCGCGCGCGAGCAGGGCCACCGCGGCCCCGCGGGCGCCGAAGGCCCGGGCGGTGGCCCGGCCGACGCCGCCGGTCGCGCCGGTGACGACGACGACCTCGGCGCCGTCCCCGCCCCGGTCCCGGGCGCCGCTCACTTCCTGCCCCGGCCGGGGAGGTGCTCGGCGTACTCGGTGAGCTTCTGGCGTACGCCCTTGGTGGCGATCCCGGTCAGCTCCGGGTCGTGCAGCGCCGCCTTGATGGCCTTCTTGCCCTGGTCCTTCATGATGTGCGGCGGGATCGGCGCGATCTCCGCGTCGACCTTGAACTCCAGGACCACGGGCCGGTCGGCGGCGAGCGCCTCGTCCCAGGCGGAGCCGACCTTCTTGGGGTCGGTGCAGACGATGCCCTTGAGGCCGAGGAGCTCGGCGTAGGCGGCGTAGGGGACGTCGGGGATGTCCTGGGAGCCCGGGTACTTGGGGTCGCCGGCCATGGCGCGCTGCTCCCAGGTGACCTGGTTGAGGTCCTGGTTGTTGAAGACACAGAAGATGAGCGGCGCCGACCCGGACAGGCGGTCCAGATAGCGCTTGACGGTGATCATCTCGTTCATGCCGTTCATCTGGAACGCGCCGTCCCCGATGAAGGCGATCACCGGCCGCTCGGGGTAGGCGAACCGCGCCGCGATGGCGTACGGCGTCCCCGGGCCCATCGTGGCCAGGGTGCCGGAGAGCGAGGCCTGCATGCCGTCGCGCAGCAGGAGGTGGCGGGCCCACCAGTTGGTGCCCGAGCCGGAGTCGGCCGTCAGGATGACGTCGTCCGGCAGCCGCGGGGAGAGTTCGGCGGCGACGGCCTGGGGGTTGATGGTCTTGCCGAAGTGCTCGCCCGCCCAGCGGTCGCACAGGTCGTGCCACTCCCGGACGTCCTTCTCGATCTTCTCCCGCCAGCCGCGGTCCTCCTTGCGCTGGAGCATCGGGATCAGGGCGCGCAGGGTCTCCCTGGAGTCGCCGACGAGGTGGGCGTCCATGGGGTAGCGGATGCCGATCATGCGTCCGTCGATGTCGATCTCCACGCCCCGGGCCTGCCCCTCCTCCGGCAGCCACTCCGAGTACGGGAAGCTGCTGCCGACCATGAGCAGGGTGTCGCAGCCCTGGATCATGTTGTCGCTGGCCTTGCTGCCCAGCAGGCCAATGGGGCCGGTGACGTAGGGCAGGTCGTCGGGCAGGACCTGGCGGCCGAGCAGCGCCTTGGCGACACCGGCGCCGAGCAGTTCGGCGACCTCCTTCACCTCGGCCTCCGCGTTCGCCGCGCCCTGGCCGACGAGCATGGCGACCTTGCCGCCCGCGTTGAGCACGTCGGCGGCCTTGCGCAACTCGTCGAGGTCGGGCAGCACCCGCGGCCTGCTCCAGCCGACGCTGGAGAAGACGGACCCGTGCTCCCTGGGCGGGGAGGGCTGGGCCTCCTCCTCCTGGATGTCGTTCGGGATGATGATGGTGGCGACGCCCCGGCTGGTCAGCGCGGTCTTGAAGGCCCGGTCGATGACGTGCCGGGCCTGGCCCGGGTGCACGACCATCTGGCAGTACTCGGAGACGTCCGCGAACAGCTGGTCGAGGGCGATCTCCTGCTGGTAGTGGGTGCCCAGCGACAGCCGCTTCTGCTGGCCCACCACCGCCACCACGGGCTGGTGGTCGAGCTTGGCGTCGTACAGGCCGTTGAGGAGGTGCACGGCGCCCGGCCCCGAGGTGGCGACGCAACAGCCCACCTCGCCGGTGAACTTGGCGTGACCGCAGGCCATGAACGCCGCCATCTCCTCGTGCCTGGCCTGGACGAACTCCGGGTCGCCGTCGGCCCGGTCGAACGCGCCGAGCAGTCCGTTGATGCCGTCGCCCGGATAGCCGTACACGCGCCGGACGCCCCACTCGGACAGACGCTGGAGCACATAGTCGGCGACTTGGGTCATGGAACTCTCCCGGACGTGGGGGGACGACGGTCGGCTTGTGGGGTTTCCCTCCCGGCCGCTCCCAAACCGGCCGTCCGTCCCCTTCGCCCGCTCCCGTGCCCCCGCCCGCCTACCCGGGCGGCGGCGCCGTGCTCGCCCGGGTCACCAGCCGGGTCGGCACCAGTGTCGTGCCCTGTTCCGGGCCCGCCGCGCGCATCTTGCGCAGCACGGCCCGCACGCACAGCCGCCCGACCTCGGCGAAGTCCTGGTGGACGGTGGTCAGCGGGGGCAGGAAGGAACCGGCCTCGGCGATGTCGTCGAAGCCGATGACGCTGACGTCCTCGGGCACCCGCCGCCCGTGTTCGTGCAGGGCGCGCAGCAGGCCGAGGGCCATCTGGTCGTTGGCCGCGAAGACGGCGGTGCAGTCCTCGCGGGCGGCGAGTTCCAGGCCGGCCCGGTAGCCGGACTCCGCCGACCAGTCGCCCCGGACGAGCGGCGGCGGGGTGCGGCCGGCCTCGGTGAGCGTGCGCCGCCAGGCGTCGGTGCGGCGCTGGGCGGCGAAGGAGCCCTCGGGACCGCCGAGGTGCCACACCGTGTCGTGCCCGAGGTCCAGCAGGTGGCGCACGGCGGCGCGGCTGCCGCCGGCCTGGTCGGTGTCGACGACGGTGTAGGTGTCGCCTGCGTCGGAGTCGACCACGACGACCTGGACGTGCGGCGGCAGTTTGAGGGAGGCCGCGTCCAGGAGGTGGACCTCCATGATGACGATGACCGCGTCGACTGCCAGCTCCTCCAGCCGCGAGAACGCGCCGCGCACCTCGTCCTGGGTGGGGACGGCGACCGGCAGCAGCGTCACCGCGTATCCCTCGCTCGCCGCGGAGGTCGCGATGGCCTCCAGGGTGCGCACGTTGCCGGTGGTGGCCAGCGTGAAGGTGATGACTCCGATGGTGCGGAACTCACCGCGCTTGAGGGCCCGGGCCGCGCTGTTGGGCCGGTAGCCCAGCTCCTTCATGGCCGCCAGCACCTGCTGCCGGGTCTCCTCGGTCACGCCCGCGTAGCCGTTGGAGACGCGGGAGACGGTCTGCGAGGAGACTCCGGCCAGCCGGGCCACGTCCGCCATGGAAGCCGTGCGGTCCCGGCCGCGCCGGGGACGCGCGGGTGCGCTCGTCGGGACTTCCTCAGCCGTGCTCACTCGCCGTCAGCCGCCTCTCTGTCGCTGTCGGGTCCGGGTGCGCGAGGACCCTTGACCGTCGTCATCGGGGCAGTGTAGACATGCCGCCATCAGATGTTTACGTAAACATAGCAGCTCGCCGCCCTTTCGCGATGCGCCGTGTTTACGTAAACATCAGGCGAAGCTCCAGAACCTGGACGAGCGAGGAACGACATGACGACGCTGCAACCGCCGGCCGCCGCCGAGCCGCGGCCGGCCCCGCCGCCGGTGAGGCGGGACCGCCGCTCCTGGACGGGGTGGGGGTTCCTCGGCCCCTTCGTGGCCGTCTTCGCCCTGGTCTTCCTCGCACCCATCGCGTACTCGGTCTACCTCAGTCTCTTCCGCGACCAACTGATCGGCGGGACCACCTTCGTCGGCCTCGACAACTACGCCGAGGCCCTGAAGGACGACCGCTTCTGGGCCTCGCTCGGCCGGGTCGCCCTCTTCCTCGCCGTACAGGTGCCGATCATGCTCGGCATCGCGCTGCTCGTGGCCCTCGCGCTGGACAGCGGCCGCCTCTACGGCCGGGACTTCTTCCGCATCTCCATCTTCCTGCCGTACGCCGTGCCCGCCGTGGTGGCCACCCTGATGTGGGGCTTCATGTACGGCACCCGCTTCGGCCTGGTCGGTGACATCAACGGCGCGCTGGGCGTCTCGCTGCCCGACCCGCTCTCCCCCGACCTGGTGCTCGCCTCCATCGGCAACATCGTGACCTGGGAGTTCGTCGGCTACAACATGCTGATCTTCTACTCGGCACTGCGCGTCGTGCCGCACTCGCTGTACGAGGCGGCCCAGATCGACGGCGCCGGGCAGATCCGCGTGATCACCGCCATCAAGCTCCCGGCCATCCGCGGGGCCCTGGTGATCGCCACGATCTTCTCGATCATCGGCAGCTTCCAGCTCTTCAACGAGCCCAGCATCCTGCAGCCCCTGGCGCGCAACGCGATCACCACCGACTACACGCCGAACTACTACACGTACGCGCTGTCCTTCAACGGGCAGCAGCACAACTACTCCGCGACGGTCGCCATCGTCATGGGACTGATCACCATGGTCATCGCCTACGCCGTGCAGCTGCGCGGCATGCGCAAGGGAGTGTGAAGCAGCGATGACCAGTCCCGTCGCCACCGCCTCGGACCGTTCCGCGCCCACGCCGTCCGGTACCTCCCGCTCCGCCCCGCGGCTGCGTACGCCCCGGCGCCGGCACTCCGCCGACCGGCCCCGGCGCAGCGTGCTGCTGACCGTGCTCACCTCGCTCGTCCTGCTGTACAGCCTGGTTCCGCTGGTCTGGCTGGCCGTCAGTGCCACCAAGACGCAGGAGGGGCTGTCCCGTTCCGCCGGTCTCTGGTTCGACGGCGACTTCGCGCTGTGGGACAACATCACCGAGACGTTCACCTACGACGACGGCGTCTTCGCCCGCTGGCTGCTCAACACCCTGCTGTACGTGGGGCTGGGCGCGGGCGGCGCGACGTTCCTCGCCGTGCTCGGCGGCTACGCGCTCGCCAAGTTCGACTTCCCGGGCCGGCGGTCCGTCTTCGCCGTCGTCATCGGCGCGGTGGCCGTGCCGGGGACGGCGCTGGCGGTGCCGACCTTCCTGATGTTCAGCAAAATGGGCCTCACCAACACCCCCTGGGCGGTGATCGTCCCGTCCCTGATCTCGCCGTTCGGCCTCTATCTGATGTGGGTGTTCGCGACCGAGGCCATCCCGACCGAGCTGATGGAGGCCGCCCGCATCGACGGGGCGGGCGAGCTGCGCACCTTCTTCCGGGTCGCGCTGCCGCTGCTGGCGCCCGGCGTCGTCACCGTCCTGCTGTTCACCATGGTCGCGACCTGGAACAACTACTTCCTGCCGCTGGTCATGCTCAAGGACCCCGACTGGTACCCGCTGACCCTGGGGCTCAACAGCTGGAACCAGCAGGCCGCGACCGCGGGCGGCGAGGCCGTCTTCAACCTCGTCGTCACCGGGTCGCTCATCACCATCCTGCCGCTCATCGCCGCGTTCCTGCTGCTCCAGAAGTACTGGCAGTCCGGTCTCGCCGCCGGAAGCGTCAAGGAGTAGCCCTCCCCCGACCAACGACCCCGCCGGCCCTCAACGGTGCCGGTTCCGGCCACGAAGAAGTGGAAGCACGCCCATGCCCACACACCTGACCAAGCACTCGCGCCGCCTCCTGCGCGGCACGGTCCTCGTCTGCGCCCTCGCCCTGGGAGCGACCGCCTGCGGCGACTCCGACGACGGGGGATCGAGCCGGAAGGCCGTCTCCGAGGCGGACATACAGGCGGCCCTCAAGGAGGGCGGCACCATCACGGTGTGGGCCTGGGAGCCCACGCTCAAGCAGGTGGCCACCGACTTCGAGAAGGAACACCCGGGCGTCAAGGTCGACCTGGTCAACGCGGGGACCAACAAGGACCAGTACACGGCGCTGCAGAACGCCATCTCGGCGAAGAAGGGCGTCCCGGACGTCGCGCAGATCGAGTACTACGCGATGGGTCAGTACGCCCTGACCAAGCAGCTCACCGACCTCAAGTCCTTCGGCGCCGACAAGCTCTCCGCCCAGTTCTCCCCCGGCCCGTGGAACGGGGTGAAGGCGGGTTCGGACGGCATCTACGCGCTGCCGATGGACTCCGGCCCGATGGCGCTGTTCTACAACAAGAAGGTCTTCGACAAGTACGACATCAAGGTGCCCACCACCTGGGCCGAGTACCTGGACGCCGCCCGCGACCTGCACAAGGCCGACCCGAAGGCGTACATCACCGCCGACAACGGCGACGCCGGGTTCGCCACCAGCATGCTCTGGCAGGCCGGTTCGCGCCCCTACACGGTCGACGGCACCAAGGTGAAGGTCGACTTCTCCGACCAGGGCGCCAAGACCTTCACCGGCACCTGGCAGCAGCTCATCGACGAGAAGCTGCTCGCCTCCGTCCCCGCCTGGACCGACGAGTGGTACAAGGGCCTCGGCGACGGCAGCATCGCGACGCTGGCGACCGGCGCCTGGATGCCCGCCAACCTGGAGTCCGGCGCGAAGGCGGCCTCCGGTGACTGGCGGGTCGCCCCGATGCCGCAGTGGACCGCGGGCGGCAAGGTCAGCGCCGAGAACGGCGGCAGCGCGCTCGCGCTCCCGGAACTCGGCAGGAACGAGGCACTGGCGTACGCCTTCGTCGAGTACGCGAACGCCGGGGACGGCGTGCAGACCCGGCTGGAGAACGGCGCCTTCCCGGCGACCACCGCCGACCTGCAGTCCACCGAGTTCCAGGACACCGCGTTCCCGTACTTCGGCGGCCAGAAGGCCAACAAGATCTTCGCCGAGTCGGCCGCGGACGTCCCCGACGACTGGTCGTACCTGCCCTACCAGGTCTACGCGAACTCCGTCTTCAACGACACCGTCGGCAAGGCCTACGTCTCCGACACCACGCTGGCCGAGGGTCTGGAGGCCTGGCAGGAGGCCTCGGTCAAGTACGGCGAGGAGCAGGGCTTCACCGTCGAGAAGTAGCGCACGCCCCCACCGGAAGGACCGCCATGATCTCCACCCTCCACTCCCGCCTGCACCGCGGGGCGGACGGTGCGCCCGCCCCGCGTCTCGCCTACGGCGCCGACTACAACCCCGAGCAGTGGCCCCGGGAGGTGTGGGAGGAGGACGTACGGCTGATGCGGGAGGCCGGGGTCAACATCGTGTCGCTCGGCATCTTCTCCTGGGCCCGCGTCCAGCCGGGGCCGGACACCTGGGACTTCGCCTGGCTCGACGAGGTGATGGACCTGCTGCACGAGCACGGCGTCGGCGTCGACCTGGCGACCGCCACCGCGTCCCCGCCGCCCTGGCTGACCACCGCGCACCCCGAGATCCTCCCGGTCACCGACCGGGGCGAGACGCTGTGGCCGGGAGCGCGTCAGCACTGGCGCCCGACCTCGCCCGTCTTCCGGGAGCACGCCCTGCGCCTGGTGCGGAAGCTGGCGACCCGCTACGCCGGCCATCCGGCCCTCGTCGCCTGGCACGTCAACAACGAGCTGGGCTGCCACAACGTCTACGACTACTCCGACGACGCCGCCCGCGCCTTCCGGGACTGGCTGCGCGCGCGGTACGGCACCACGGACGCCCTCAACCACGCCTGGGGCACGGCGTTCTGGTCGCAGCGCTACGGCGACTGGGCGGAGGTCCTGCCGCCCCGGCTGGCGGCCTCGCACCCGAACCCGACCCAGCAGCTGGACTTCAAGCGCTTCTCCTCGGACGCGCTCAAGGACCACCTGCGCGCGGAGCGGGACCTGCTGCGGGAGCTGACCCCGGACGTCCCGGTCACCACCAACTTCATGGTGATGCCCGGCACCAAGGGCATGAACTACGCGGACTGGGCCGGCGAGGTCGACTTCGTCGCCAACGACCACTACGTCGTCCCGCACCCCCAGGCCCGCGACGAGCTGTCGTTCTCGGCGAACCTCACCAGCGGCATCGCGGGCGGCCGCCCGTGGTTCCTGATGGAGCACTCCACCAGCGCGGTGAACTGGCAGCCCGTCAACCTGGCCAAGGAACCGGGCGAGATGGCCCGGGACTCGCTGACGCACGTGGCGCACGGCGCCGACGCGGTGTGCTTCTTCCAGTGGCGCCAGTCGGCGGCCGGCGCCGAGAAGTACCACTCGGCGATGGTCCCGCACGCCGGGGCGGACAGCGACCTGTTCCGCGCGGTCACCGCGCTCGGCGACACCCTGAGAACGCTCGCGCCGGTCGCCGGGAGCGAGCGGGAGCCCGCCGAGGTCGGCATCCTCTTCGACTGGGAGTCCCGGTGGGCCAGCGAGCAGGACTCGCACCCCACCTCCCTGCTCGACTACCACCAGGAGGCGCTCGACTGGTACTCGGCGCTGCTCTCCCTGGGCGTCCGCGCCGACGTCGTCACCACCGGCGCCGACCTGAGCCGCCACCGGATGCTGATCGCGCCGGTGCTGCACCTGGTCCCGGCCGAGCTGGCCAAGGACCTCACGCGCTACGCCGAGCAGGGCGGGCACCTGGTCACCACGTACTTCTCGGGCATCGTGGACGAGAACGACCACGTCTGGCTGGGCGGCTACCCGGGCGCACTGCGGGACCTGCTCGGCATCCGCGTCGAGGAGTTCGGTCCGCTGCCCGCCGGGCAGCGCGTGGAGCTGGACGGCGCGGGCAGCGGAGGCCTGTGGACCGACCGGATCACCGTGACCGCGCCGGAGACCGAGGTCCTGGCGCACTACCGCACCGGCGCCCATGCGGGCCGCCCCGCCGTCACCCGGCGTCCGGCGGGCGGCGGTTCGGCCGCCTACGTCTCCACCCGGCTCGGCGCCGACGGGCTCGCCGCGCTGCTGCCGAGGCTGCTGGAGCCGGCCGGGGTGACGAGCGAGCTGCCCGCCTCGGTGCGGGGACGGGTCGAGGCCACCGTGCGCCGGGGCGCCGGGGGGCGGTTCCTGTTCCTGGTCAACCGGACCGACGAGGCCGTGACCGTCCCCGGGCTCACCGGAGACGTCCTGGTGGGCGACACCGGTGACGAGGGCGCCGTCGTCCTGGCGGGCCGCGGGGTCGCCGTCCTGCGTACGCCCGCCTCCTAGGCGTCCTCCCCGCACCACCCCATGCTCCCCGGAGCGGGCACGGACCGCTCCGGGGCCATCCCCCGCTGCCCCGCACCTGGCGGCAGGGGCCACCGCAGCGACCACACCTTTCCGTTGGGAGCACACGATGGCACGCCGTACCCGCAGCAGACGCCTCCTCGGCGCCGCGGTCCTGACCGCTCTGACCACCGGGGCCGCCCTGCTCGGCGTCCCCGCGCAGGCCGAACCGGCCGCCGCCCCCGCCTCCGTCACGGTGCGACCGGACCCCTCGTACCAGCAGGAGAAGTTCGAGGGCTGGGGCACCAGCCTGGTCTGGTTCGCCAACGCCACCGGCGACTACCCGCCCGAGATCCGCGAGAAGCTGGCCCGCCTGCTGTTCGGCGACGACGGCCTCGGACTCAACATCGCCCGCTACAACATCGGCGGCGGCAACGCGCCGGACGTCAAGGACTACCTGCGGGCCGGCGGGGCGGTCGAGGGCTGGTGGCAGGCGCCCGAGGGCACCACGCGCGAGGACACCGACTGGTGGAGCGCCGACGACCCGGCCGACTGGAACGAGGACGCCGACGCCGCCCAGCGCTGGTGGGTCGAGCGCATCAAGGACGACATCGACCACTGGGAGACGTTCAGCAACTCCCCGCCCTGGTTCATGACCGTCAGCGGTTACGTCTCCGGCGGCTTCGACTCCTCCGCCGACCAGCTCAGGTCCGAGTCGGTCGACGACTTCGCCGCCTACGTGGCCGGGGCGACCAGGCGGCTGGAGAAGGCCGAGGGCATCGAGGTCGACACCGTCGACCCGTTCAACGAGCCCAACACCCCGTACTGGGGTACACAGCTCGGCGCGGACGGCGAACCCGTCGGCGGCCGGCAGGAGGGCGCCCACATGGGTCCCGAACTGCAGCGCAAGGTGCTCCGGGCCCTCGCGCCCGCGCTGAAGAAGGCGAAGGTCGAGGCGGGCATCTCGGCCATGGACGAGACCAACCCGGGGACCTTCGCCGAGAACTGGAGCGGCTACTCCGACGCCGACCGCGCCCTCGTCGGGCAGCTGAACGTCCACACCTACGGCACCGGGCAGCGCACCACCGTGCGGGACCTCGCCAAGGCCGCGGACAAGCCGCTGTGGATGAGCGAGGTGGGCGGCGACTGGGGCGACGGCCAGGACTTCGCGGACATGCGGCCCGGCCTCGGCCTCGCCCAGCAGATCGTCGACGACCTGCGGGAACTGGAGCCCCGCGCCTGGGTGTTCTGGCAGCCCGTCGAGGACTACGACAACATGAAGCCGGGCGGCGAGTCCGCGAAGGGCGGCAACTGGGGCAGCATCCAGCTCCCGTTCGACTGCACGGCCCAGGACACCCTGGAGACCTGCCCGATCCGGACCAACACCAAGTTCGACACCGCCCGCAACTTCACCCACTTCATCAAGCCCGGCGACCGGCTGATCCGGACGGACGACACCTCCAGCGCCGCCGCCGTCACCCGCGACGGCAAGGGCGCCTCGGTCGTCCACGTCAACCGCACCGCCGAGGCCCGCACGGTCACCCTCGACCTGTCCAAGTTCCGCGACGTGAGCCGCCGGGCCACCGTCACCCCGGTCGTGACCAGCGCCGACGGCAAGCTGGAGCGGCAGGCCCCGATCCGGGTGAGCGACCGCACGGCCACCTTCACCGTGCCCGCCCAGTCCGTCACCTCGTTCGCGGTCCAGGGCGTCTCGGGGGTCGCGAAGGACGCAGCCGGGCTGCGCAAGGGGCACACCTACACGCTGACCGGCGTGCAGAGCGGCAAGGCCCTCACCGTGGCCGCGGACGGCACGCACCTGGTCCTCGGCTCCGGCGCCGACGCGAGCGCCGAGCAGTGGCGGCTGAGCGCGGTGCGCCAGGACAGCGGCGTCCGCGACCGCTACGTCTTCACCCGGCCCGAGGACGGCACGCGCCTCGCCGTGCGCGACGACGTCCCGGTGGCCGAGCCCGACACGAGCAGGCGGGACCGGGCCGCCGAGTGGCTCGCCTCGAGCACCGGCGACGGCACCTGGACCCTGGTAAACGCGGCCACCGGGCGGCTGCTCGAAGTGGGCGGCCAGGCGACCCACGACGGTGCCGCCGTCACGACCTGGCCGCCCAACTCCGGTGCCAACCAGCGCTGGACGCTGACGGACGTGTCCGCCGGCTGACCCTTTCCCCGGTTGCCGGCGGTCCCGCCCGCACGCCCACCGGCGCTGCGGACGGGGCCGCCGGCCCACCCCGTACGGACGCGAGGAGACCGCATGACCACCGACCCCCGTAAGCGCGAGGTCCGCCGCCGGATGGCGGCCCGTGAGCTGTACTCGGACGGTGCCCCGGGGCTTCGGGCCCTGACGGAGGAGCGGCTGCGCGGCAAGGAGCTGGCCGACGCCTACAACCGGACCGGCGCACGGGACGAGGAGGGCCGCCGGGCGCTCCTGGAGGAGATGCTCGCCTCGCTCGGCACGGGGGTGTGGATCGAGCCGCCGCTGCACGTGGCCTACGGCAGCCGGGTGCACCTGGGCGACGACGTGTACGCCAACTTCGGCCTCACCCTCGTCGACGACGTCGAGGTCTTCGTCGGCGACCGGGTGATGTTCGCCCCGCACGTGACGGTCAGCACCACCGGGCACCCCGTCCACCCGGACCTGCGCAGGGACGGCACCCAGTTCTCGGCGCCGGTGCGCATCGAGGACGACGTGTGGATCGGGGCGGGCGCGCTGATCATGCCGGGGGTGACCGTCGGCCGGGGATCGGTGGTCGGCGCGGGCAGTGTGGTGACGGCACACGTGCCGCCGATGACGGTCGTGGCCGGGGCTCCGGCGCGGGTGCTGCGCAAGATCACCGACGCCGACCGCGAGTGGAGCTACCGTCCGCCCCGCACCCTGGGCCCGAGTGGGGACGGGGAACCGGAGTGACCGGGGTGACCGGGGTGAGCGGCAACTTCCGCCGCCCGTCCGGCCCATGGCACGGCTCCGCCGCAGTACGATGATCCAGAACTGCGGCGGAGCGTCACCCTCCCGGAGCACGGAGCCTGCCATGACCACGGACCACACCCAGCCTCCCCACATCGACACCGGCCGGGCCCACCCCGCGCGGGTCTACGACTGGCTGCTGGGCGGCAAGGACAACTACCCGGTCGACGAGGCGGTGGGCGAGACCCTGCCGCCCGAGGCGCGGGACGCGGCGCGGCAGAACCGCGCGTTCATGAACCGCGCGGTGGCGCACCTCGCCGCGCGGGGCATCGACCAGTTCCTGGACATCGGCACGGGCATCCCGACCGAGCCGAACCTGCACCAGATCGTCCAGCGGACGGTGCCGACGGCCCGGATCGTCTACGCCGACAACGACCCGATCGTGCTGCGGCACGCGGAGGCCCTGCTGGTCAGCAGTCCCGAGGGGGCCACGGACTACATCCAGGCCGATGTCCGCGAGCCCCAGGAGATCGTGCGGCACGCCCGCGGGATCCTGGACTTCGACCGGCCGATCGCACTGTCGCTGATCGCCCTGATGCACTTCGTCCCCGACGACCAGGACGCCCACGGGATCGTCCGGGGTCTGGTCGAGACCCTCCCCGCGGGCAGCCACCTGGTCCTCTCGCACGCCGCGCTCGACCTCTTCCCCGAGCTGGCGGAGCAGGTGATCGCCCAGTACGCCAAGGGCGGCATCCGCCTCGGCTTCCGTACCCGGGCGGAGGTCGCCCGCTTCTTCGACGGCCTGGAGATGGTGCCGCCCGGCCTGGTCACGGCCACCGAGTGGTACGGCGAGGGCCTGGAGCCGCCCGCGCCCGAGGAGAGCGGTATCTACGCGGGCGTGGCGCGCATCCCCTGACGGGGACGGGGACGCGCGGCGGTGGCTCAGCGGCGGCGCCCGCGCGGCGCCCAGCCGCTGCCGATCCCGGCGACGTGCAGGGCCAGCAGGGCGAGGCCGATGAGCATGACGTTGGTGGCGGTGAAGACGTCGTTGGTCGAGACCTCCGCCGCGTTGATCAGCCAGGCGATGAGGAACAGAACCGCCGCGATGATGGCGAGCACGGTGTACACCCCTTCGGATCGGCGGCACCGGAGCGGCGCCGTGTCTCGCGTATGCCCCCGACGGGCCGCGTGACACAGCGGGGGGGGCACCGCGCGCTTCGTACAGTGGAGGACCGGACCGCGGCGAAACCGCCCGGTCCCTCCCGCGCCCCGCCCCGGAGCCCTCATGCACGACCCGTCCACCGCGCCGGACGACGGCTTCGGCACGCGGTTCGGCCTGGACGCCCTGACGCCCGGTCCGCCGCCCGCCGCCGGACCGCTCTTGCGGGACTCCGCGGCCGGCAGGTCCTCGCCCGGTTCCCGGACGCCCGCGTGGTCGAGGTGGGCTCCCGGGGCTGCACGGCAACGAGGGCAGCGTCGAGCGCTGGGTGCGCGTGAAGGGCGAGCCGAACCAGTGCGACGCCGAGGCCCGGGTCTACGGCATCGGTGAGAACGGCGACTGCTCGGTGGACGCCCTGCTCTGCGACAACACCGCGGACCTGGTGCACGCCTTCCGGCAGTGGCCGACGGCCAAGGTCTCCTTCGCGACGAAGTTCGTCAATCCCGACCTGCTCGCCCTGGACCCGCGCGGCCGGAGACTTCCCGAAGTGATCATGCTGAAGCACAACCGGGGCCTGTACGAGGTCAACCTGGGCCGGCATCCCCGCGCCGAGGAAGCGCTGTGGCGGCCGGAGGTCCAGCAGGCCGAGCGCTCGGAGAACGGCGCGCTCAACGTGCGCTACCGGGCGGACGTCAAGGCCGGGGCGGTGGCCCGGCTCCGTGCACTGGTCGCCGCCCACGCGCCCTGGCTGCGGATCCGCTACGCCTTCTGAGGGCAGCCCCCGATATTGTTGCGTGTGCAACAACCACCGGAGGCAACGCTTCCGGCAGTTCCGCGAGCACACTTGGGAGCCGGCCTTGCCGCACACGATCGACACGACCGGAGACCGGCCGGACGCCGCCACCGCGACCGCCGCCACCGCCGCCACCGCCGCCGAAGAGGGCTGGGTCGAACTCGGCTCGCGCGCGCAACTGCGTGAGCTGCTGGGCGAACCCTGGCCCATCGTCATCGACAAGGTGCACGACCGGCTCACGGACGACGACCGGCACATCCTGGCCCGCTCCCCCTTCTGCCTCCTGGCGACCTCCGACGCGGGCGGCAACTGCGACGTCTCGCCGCGCGGCGACGCACCCGGCTTCACCCACGTCCTCGACGCCCGCACCCTGGCCCTGCCGGAACGGGCGGGCAACCGACGCGGGGACAGCTTCCACAACGTCCTCGACAATCCGCACGCCGGCCTGCTCTATCTGGTCCCCGGCGGCAAGGAGGTGCTCCGGGTCAACGGCCGGGCCCGCATCCTCACCGACGCGCCCTTCTTCGACGCGATGGCGCGCGACGGACGGCGTCCGGACCTCGCCCTGCTCCTGGAGATCGACGAGATCTACCTGCACTGCCCGATGTCCCTGAACCGGGCGGGGCTGTGGAAATCCGGTTCCGCACAAGCGAGTTGAGCCTTCGCGCCGACCACGGAACGAGGGACGGGACAGCACCCGCGGAGCCCGTGTGACCCCCGTCTCTACCAGCACTTTTTAGGTTAGGCTAACCTTCACTGCGTGAGATCAGGTGAAGACGCAGCCGGTACCCCGCGCCTGCGCGGACACGAGCTGTCGGCCACGGGCGTGACCGTCGCGTACGACGGAGTCGATGTCGTGCACGACGCGGGGGTCAGGCTCAGGCCCGGCGAAGTGACCGTCCTGGTGGGCCCGAACGGCAGCGGGAAGTCGACGCTGCTGCGGACCGTGGCCCGGTTGCAGCGGGCCCGCAGTGCCACGCTCAGCCTGGACGGCGCCATCGACGGGCTGGCGCTGACGTCCCGTGAGTTCTCGCGGTACGTCGCCCTGCTGACGCAGGGCCGTCCGACGCCCGGCGGGCTGACCGTGCGGGACGTCGTCGAGTTCGGCCGCTACCCGTACCGGGGCCGCTGGGGACGGCCCGATCCGGACGGCCCCGCCGCCGTCGAGCGGGCGCTCGCGCTCACCGGCGTCGACGGCCTGGCCGACCGCGGCGCGGACCACCTCTCCGGCGGGCAGCTGCAGCGGGTGTGGCTCGCGAGCTGTCTCGCCCAGGAGACCGGCGTACTGCTCCTGGACGAACCCACGACCTACCTCGACCTGCGCTACCAGGTCGAACTCCTGGACCTGATCCGCGACCTGGCGGACGACCACGGCATCGCCGTCGGTGTCGTCCTGCACGACCTCGACCAGGCGGCGGCCGTCGCCGACCGGATCACGCTCCTCGAAGCGGGCCGGATCGTCGCCGACGGCCCGCCCGAGGACGTGCTGACGCCACAGCGGCTCACCGCCGTCTACGGCATCCGGATCGACGTCGACACCGACCCCCTGACCGGCCGGCTGCGCACCCGCCCGATCGGCCGCCACCACATACGCACCCCCCGCACACGAACCCCCGAAAGGCTCGGCACCACCTCATGAGACGCCTCCTGCTCACCGCGGCCGCCACCACCGCCGCGGCGCTCACCCTCGCCGCCTGCGGCACCACCGAACCCGCCGCCGACAAGACGGAGAAGACGGAGAAGAAGGCCTCCGAGGCGATCACGCTCAAGGACGGCAAGGGCACCGAGGTGAAGCTCGACGGGCCGGCCACCAAGGTCGTCGCCACCGAGTGGAACGTCGTCGAGAGCCTCGTCTCGCTCGGGGTCGACCCGGTCGGCGTCGCGGACGTCAAGGGCTACAAGACCTGGGACAGCGCCGTTCCGCTCAAGAACGAGCCGAAGGACATCGGCACCCGCGGCGAGCCGAGCATGGACACCGTCGCCTCCCTCGCCCCCGACCTCATCGTCGCCACCACGGACCTCACCCCGGCCGCCGTGAAGCAGCTGCGCGAGGTCGCGCCGGTGATCGAGGTGACGTCCGCCGACGGCACCGGTCAGATCGACCAGATGCTGGAGAACGTCGACCTCATCGCCAAGGCCACCGGCACCACGGACAAGGCGAAGTCGCTGCGCGAGGACTTCGAGGCCAAGGTCGCCGAGGGCAAGAAGGCCCTGGCCGACGCCGGGATGGCCGGCAAGGACATCGCCTTCGCGGACGGCTACGTCGCCTCCAACCAGGTCTCGATCCGCCCCTACACGGCGACCTCGCTCCTCGGCGAGGTCAACGAGGCCATCGGTCTGAAGAACGCCTGGACGGTGAAGGGCGACGAAGCCTACGGCCTCGGCACCATCGACGTCGAGGGCCTGACCAAGCTCCCCGAGGACACCCAGTTCGCCTACATCGGCAACGACGACGACCCGAGCGCCACCCCCTTCACCGGTGAGCTGGCCGAGAACCCGGTGTGGAAGTCCCTGCCGTTCGTGAAGGCCGGGGACGTGCACCGCCTCGACGACGGCATCTGGATGTTCGGCGGTCCCGGGTCGATGGAGGCGTACATCGACGCCGTCGTCGGCGCGCTGACGAAGTAGCGGGGCCATGGCCGTCACCACGACCGAACCCGCCACCGAGCCCACGGCGGCCCGTCCGCCGGAGGGCCTCACCTCCCGGTCGGGCGCGGCCGCGGTGACGGCCGGAATCGTCCTGCTGGTCGCCGTCCTCGCCGTCGTCGACATCACCCAGGGCACCGCCGCCGTCGGATCCTCCGAGGTCTTCAAGGCCCTGACCGGCCGGGCGGACCCCGACGACGCGTCCGTCGTCGTCGCCTCCCGGCTGCCCCGGATGACCGCGGGGCTCCTGGTCGGCGCCGTGCTCGGCATGGCGGGCGCCGTGCTCCAGGCGGTCAGCCGCAACGTGCTCGCCTCGCCCGACACCCTCGCGGTGAACGCGGGTTCCTATCTGGCGCTCGGGCTGGCCGGCGCCACCGGCGTCTCGCTGCCGATGCTCGCCTCGTCCGGCATCGCCTTCCTGGGCGGCCTGGCGGCGGCGGCCGTCGTGCTCGGACTGTCCGGCCTCGGCACGGGCACCGTCCGGCTCGTGCTGGCCGGCACCGCGCTGATGCTGGGTCTGCACTCCATGACGCAGGCACTCCTGCTGCTCTTCCCGGAGCAGACGAAGGGCCTGTACGAGTGGAACCAGGGCAGCATCGCCCAGAACGGCTTCGACGGCGTCCTGCAGATGCTGCCGATCGCCCTGGCCGGCCTGGCCGGCCTGCTGCTGACGGCCCGCCGGGTGGACGCGCTGGCCCTCGGCGACGACGCGGCGCGCGGTCTCGGCGTCCCGGTGCGGGCGACCCGTCTCACGGTCGTCGTGCTCGCGGCGCTGCTCTCCGCCGCCGCGGTCACGCTCGCCGGACCGATCGGCTTCGTCGGCCTGTGCGCACCCGCCCTGGTGCGCCCGCTCGCCCGCCGCTTCCGCGGCTTCAGCCGCTCCCGTACGGCCATGCCCGCGGCGGCGCTCACCGGCGCGGCCCTGGTGCTCGGTTCGGACGTGCTGCTGCGGGCGCTGATCGCGGACGACCGCTCGGTGTCCGTGCCCACGGGCGTCGTCACCAGCCTGGTCGGTGCCGTGTTCCTGGTCGCCATGGCGCTGCGCGTACGGGACACCGCCGGGGCCGGGGCACCGGACCGGCTGCGGATCCCGAGCCGGGCGGTGTTCCTGGCCACGGTCACCGTCCTGGTCGTGGTCCTGGTCGGGCTCGTGATCGCCGCCGTGCTGGTGGGCGACAGCAAGCTGCTGCTCGGCGACGTCGTCAACTGGGCCCAGGGCCGGGCCGGCCGGACCGTCTCCTTCGTGCTGGACACGCGGGTGCCGCGGGTGCTCGCCGCGCTGGGCGCGGGCGCGGCGCTCGCGCTGGCCGGCACGCTCGTGCAGGCCGTCACCCGCAACCCGCTCGCGGAACCGAACGTCCTCGGCGTGACCGGCGGCGGCGCCCTGGGTGCGGTGATCCTGGTGACCACCGTGCCGGCCGCCGGGACGTGGGGCGTGGCGGGAGCCGCGTTCGCGGGGTCCGCGGTCACCGCGGTCCTCGTCTTCGGGCTCGCCGCGCGGGGCGGTTTCCGGCAGAACCGGCTGGTCCTCGTCGGCATCGGCGTGGCCTCCGGGACGGCGGCGCTGATCAGCCTGCTGATCGTGCTCACCGACCCGTTCAACGCCAACAAGGCGCTGACCTGGCTGTCGGGTTCGACCTACGGGCGGACCATGCCGGACGTCGTACCGGTCGCACTGGCGCTGCTGGCCGGCATCGGTGTCGCGGTCGCCCGGCGCACCGAGCTGGACCTGATCTCACTGGACGAGGACACGCCGCGGCTGCTCGGCCTGCGGCTGGCACCCGGGCGCCTCGGCTTCCTGGTGCTGAGCGTCGTCCTCAGCGCGACCGCGGTGGCCTGCGCGGGCACCATCGGGTTCGTCGGGCTGGTGGCGCCGCACGCGGCCCGCGCCCTGGTGGGCCGTCGGCACGTGCGGGTCGTGCCGGTCGCGATCCTCCTCGGCGCCACGCTCGTCTGCGCCGCCGACCTCCTCGGCCGGACGGTCATCGCCCCGGCCCAGCTCGGCGCCGGGCTCATGACAGCGGTGATCGGGACGCCGTACTTCCTGTACCTGCTGGTACGGAGCCGTCGCTAGGCAGCCGGGCACGGCGGGGGGAAATCCCGGTGCCGCCGGGCCGGTTGCCCGCGTACGGTGCGGGCATGGACCGGCGCGCCGCGGACGGGGGCCACGCGGGCCTGCTGAACGTCATCGACCTCGAGGCCACCTGCTGGGACGGGCAGCCGCCGCCCGGCGAGGTGAGCGAGATCATCGAGATCGGGCTCGCCGTGGTCGACCTCGACGCCCGGGAGCGGGTGGCCCGGCACCGGATCCTGGTGCGGCCCGTCCGCTCCCGCGTCAGTGCCTTCTGCACGGAGCTGACCGGCCTCACCCAGGCCGAGGTCGACCGGGGAGCGGGTTTCGCCGCGGCCTGCGAGACGCTGGTGCGCGAGCACGGCGCGGGTGTGCGGCCCTGGGCGAGCTGGGGCGACTACGACCGCAAGCAGTTCCTTGGCCAGTGCGCGGCCGACGGCGTGCCCTACCCCTTCGGCCACCCGGCCGAGCGTGCGCACACCAACGCCAAGGCGGTCTTCACCGAGGCGTACGGGCTGCGCCGGCGGCCCGGCATGGCGCAGGCCCTGGAGATCGCCGGGCTGCCCCTGGAGGGGCGGCACCACCGGGGCGTGGACGACGCCTGGAACATCGCGGCGCTGGTGCTCCGGCCGGCCGTCCTGGGTGCCTGGCCCCGCTCTTGTTAGACGTGGCGTCAAGTTACTGAACCGTAATGAGTCAGGTGCTACCCCTGGTAACCCCTGTCCGGCTACGGTCCCGTAACCCCACAGGAGCAGCGCGACCACGGCCCTGACCCCACGGGACCGCGGACGACCGGATCCGGCCCTTCCCCAGGAGGTTCGCCATGCCCCCACGTCCCCGCATGCTCGCCGCGGCGATCAGCGCCGCGCTCGCCCTCGGTGCCCAGGCGGTCCCGGCCGCGGCGGCCGGCGGCCCGGCCGGCGACTCGACGACCACGACGTCCCGCGGCGTCGAGATCCCCGCCTTCTACACCCCGCCGTCCGAACTCCCCGGCGCCGACGGCACGCTGATCCGCAGCGAGCCGCTCCCCCTGGCGCTCAGCCTGCCGGGCATCGACGGCCCGCTGCCCGGCCGGGCGACCCGGCTGATGTACAAGTCCACCGACGCGAACGGCGAAGCCGTCGCCGTGACCGGCGCCTACATCGAACCGGCCGCGAAGTGGCGCGGCGACGGGCCCCGCCCCCTGGTCGCCGTCGCGCCCGGCACCATGGGGCAGGGCGACCAGTGCGCCGCCTCGATGGCCCTGGAGCACCCGCTGCGGCTCAACGGCCAGACGGTCTCCGTCGGTTACGAGGACCTGTCGGTCTACCGGCTGCTGCTGCGCGGCGTCGCCGTCGTCGTCACCGACTACGTCGGCCTCGGCACCACCGACCGGCTGCACACCTACGTCAACCGCGTCGACGGGGCCCACGCCGTGCTGGACGCCGTACGCGCCGCCCGCTCCCTCGACTCGGCGTCGGTCACCCCGGGCTCCCGGGTGGGCCTGTTCGGGTACAGCCAGGGCGGCGGCGCCACGGCGGCGGCGGCCGAACTCCAGCCCTCCTACGCCCCGGACGTCCAACTGGCGGGCACCTACGCCGGCGCCCCGCCCGCCGACCTCACCGAGGTGACGAAGGCGATAGACGGCAGCGACCTCGCGGGCGCCCTGGGCTGGTCGCTCAACGGCTTCCTGCAGACCGAGCCCGCCCTGCGGCCCATCGCCGACCGGTACATCAACGAGGCGGGGCAGGAGGCGCTGAAGGACCTGTCGACGATGTGCGTGGGCGACGCGCTCTTCGGCTACGGCGGCGACAGCAGCACGGACTGGACGAAGACCGGTCAGTCCATCAGCGACGTCATCCGCGCCGAACCCGCGCTGCAGAGCTTCCTCGCCGAGCAGCGCATCGGCTCGACCCGGCCCGGCAGTCCGGTCCGCGTGGCCACGGGCGTCAGCGACGACCTGGTCCCCCACGGCCAGGCCCGCCGACTGGCCGTCGACTGGTGCGGCAAGGGCGCGAAGGTGACCTACGTGCCCGTACTGCTCCCGGGCGTGGGCAGCGGCCTGCTCAACCACTTCGCCCCGTTGCTCGCCGACCAGGGCAACGCCATCGCCTGGCTCACCGACCGGCTCTCCGGCGAGCGGGCCGGCTCCAACTGCTGGAGCATGCCCGTACAGCCCTGAGCCCTGCCCCCGGCATGCGCCGACCCCGGGTTCCTGCACAGAATTCGCTCAGGCGAATCGTGGCGGTGCGACGGAGAGGCGACGGCGTGGTGGAGGCGAAGCCCGACGGCGGGTCCGGTCCCCCGGACGGGGCGAAGATGCCGAGCACGATCGCGCACCTGCCGCGGCAGGTGCGCGAGGAGCTGACCCGCCGGCTCCGCCGTACCAGGCGGGCCTTTCGCGAGGACGACGTCCAGGTCGTCGAGGCACCGCTGCTCAAGCGCGCGGTCGGGGCCTCGGCGCTCGGCAACTGCATGGAGTGGTTCGACTTCGGCGTCTACAGCTATCTGGCCGCCACCATCGGGAAGGTCTTCTTCCCCGGCGCCTCCCCGGCCGCCCAGGTCATCTCCTCCTTCGCCACCTTCGCCGCGGCCTTCGTCGTGCGCCCGCTCGGCGGTCTGGTCTTCGGACCGCTGGGGGACCGCATCGGACGCCAGAAGGTGCTCGCCACCACCATGATCCTGATGGCTCTCGGCACCTTCTCCATCGGTCTCATCCCCAGCTACGCCACCATCGGCATCGCCGCCCCGATGCTGCTGCTGCTCGCCCGAATGGTCCAGGGCTTCTCCACGGGCGGCGAATACGGCGGCGCCACCACCTTCGTCGCCGAGTACTCACCCGACCGGCGGCGCGGCTTCCTCTCCAGCTGGCTCGACTTCGGCACCTTCGTCGGCTACGCCCTCGGTTCGGCGCTGGTCACCGTCCTGAACCTGGCGCTGACCGACGCCCAGATGCTGCACTGGGGCTGGCGGCTGCCGTTCCTGATCGCCGGGCCGCTCGGTGTCATCGGCCTGTACATGCGGCTCAAGCTGGAGGAGTCGCCCGCCTTCCAGCAGCAGCTCGACGAGCACGAGAAGGGCCTCGCACAGGAGTCGGCGGGCAGCGAGTTCAAGACCATCGTGCGCGAGCACTGGCGCCCGCTGCTGGTGTGCATGGGCCTGGTACTGCTCTACAACGTCACCAACTACATGGTGACCGGCTATCTGCCGACGTACCAGACGGAGACCCTGGACCGCTCCAGCGGCTTCGCGGACGTGCTGGTGCTGATCGGCATGGTGTGGATCGTGCTGCTGATCACCTTCCTCGGACGGCTCAGCGACCACGTGGGCCGCCGTCCGCTGTACGCCGTCGGCGCCGCGGCGATGATCGTCCTCGCGATCCCGGCCTTCCTGCTGCTGAAGGCGGACGGCGTCTGGGCGCCGGTGGCCGGGGTGCTGCTGCTGTCCACCCTGCTGGCCTGCTTCGCCGCGCCGAGTGCCGCCACCCTGCCCGCGCTGTTCCCGACCGCCGTGCGCTACGCCGCGATGGCCATCGGCTTCAACTTCGCCGTCGCGGCCTTCGGCGGCACCACACCGCTGGTCGCCGAGGCGCTGGTCAGCATCACCGGCGACGAACTGATGCCCGCCTACTACCTGATGGTCGCGGGCGCCGTCGGCCTGGTGACCGTGAAGTTCCTGCCCGAGAGCGCCCAGGTGCCGCTGCGCGGTTCGCAGCCCATGGTCGGCTCCCGGCAGGAACAGCGCGAACTCATCACGACCTCGAAGGACCTCTACAGCTTCTCCAAGGACCGCTCGGGCGCCGTCTGACGCTGTGCCGCGGGCCGTCGTCCGCGCGCGAAGGAGAACGCGGCGCCCGACCCCACGGCGACCCCGGCGAAGACCAGGGCGCTGCCCACCGCCTGGGCGGCGCCGTAGGAGCCGGTGCCGACGAGCGGTGCCGTGCACGCGGCGGCGACCGGGATCAGCCCGGAGAACAGGGTGGCGCGCTCGGCGCCGATCCGCTGCATGCCCATGTACCAGCACACGAACCCGACGACGGTGACCACCACCGCCTGCCACAGCAGCGCGCCCGCCTCCACCGCGTCGGGCCGGCGCAGCCACCCGGTCCCGTCGGCCAGGACACCGGCCAGCGCCGACTCGGCCGCCGCGACGCCGCACACCACGGTGGACAGCAGCCGCGGGCCCAGCGGCCGCAGTACGGGCACCGCCAGCACCGCGAAGCCGACCTCGCCGACCAGGGCGCACACGGAGAAGGCGATGCCCGCGCCGTCGGTGCGCCCCCAGCCCTGGACCGTGAAGGCGCCCACGGCCACGAACAACGCCCCGTACAGGACGATCCGTTGCGGTCGGCGCCCCTCCAGGAGGGGGACCAGGACGGCGACGACCACGGGCGCGCAGCCCACGAAGACGCCGGGTACCGCGGGCTCCGCCGTGCGCTCCGCGGCGAGTACGGCCAGGTTGAAGCCGACCATGCCCACGGCCGCCAGCAGCGCCAGGCGCAGCCACCGGGCGGCGCCGAGGGCGCGCAGCCGGGTCGCCGCGCCGGGCCCTGCCAAGGGGACGAGCAGCAGGAAGGCCAGGCCGTAGCGCAGGAACTGGCCGCCCGCGTACGGATAGTCGCCGAGCAGGCTGTTGGCGGTGAAGGACCCTCCGACGAGGACGCATGCGAGCGCGGCGAGCAGGGACCCGCGCGTGGTGGTGGCGTTCATGACGACGACGCTAGAGAGCGCGGCGGCCCGTCACGGGGTCCACTTCACGTGCGCTGTCGGGGACCAATCCGCACCTGGGACCGTTCACACGCCCGTCACGGATTCTCCCTCACGTGCATGTCCCGTCGATCGCGGGTAGTCGGAGAGTCCCGATGCCAACACATCGGGACAGCAAGGGATTTGACGGTAATGGACAGACATGGGGAGCCGTTCGAGGGGACCCGGCAGGCGAAGTCCATGCATGTGAAGGGCGACACCCGCCTGGAGGACGGAAGCAGCGTCACCGTCGACGTCTCGGTCGACCAGGAGAAGAACTGCCAGGGCACCATCGGCGCCGCCGACACCCGGGCGGACGTACGGCACACCGACGCGACCCGGAAGATGACGCCGAAGCTCCAGGACAAGTGGGTGAAGATGCCTGCCAACGACGCCACGACGGCCGGGGTCTGCGACAAACAGGGCGTGAACGGCCAGGAGGCCCTGGCGCTGACCAAGGACGCCTCCGGGGGCGAGAAGCTCACGCTGTACGAACAGCCGTCGGCCGACCGGACGGTCGACATGAAGGAACTCGCGGGCGAGCAGCAGACCTGACCGACCCGCCCCACCCCGACCGCCCTAGGGTGCGTCGCCGCCCGCTTCCCCACGCTCCCGGTCCGAACTCGGCCACACATAGGGCAGGTCGTCCGGGACTCCCGGGAACAGCTCGGCGTACACCTCGGGTTCCTTGCGCACCAGGGCCGAGCGGTGACTGCGGTGGAAGGCCTCGTCGCCGAGCCAGGGCGGCAGTTCCCCGGCGGCGGCCAGCTCCGGCTGGTCCCGCACCGGTTCCCCCGGACGGCACTCGGCGAGCCCCGCGACGAGTGAGGCCGCGCAGCTGTCCTGGTGGCCCTGCTCGCGCCAGACCCGGCAGACGTCGAGACCGTAGCGGACCAGTGCCTCCTCGTAGCCGGTCCACATCCGCACCGCCGGGTGACGGCGCCAGCCGTAGCCGGGAACGGTGAGTCCGCGCAGCACCTGGAGCGCCTCCACGCGCTGTTTGCCGAGGCGGCGGCGGTCCAGGGCCAGGGCCGAGTCCCGGAAGCCGGGGTGGGGGAGGAAGGTCTGCATGCCGGTGCCGCTCCGTTCAGCCGGGGAAGAGGCCGCGGGCGCGCAGGTGTCCGCGGCGTTCGGCGTAGGCGAGGTCGTCGCGCCACAGGCGGCCCGCGGCGGCCCGCATCAGTGGGCGCAGGGCCGGCGCGAGGCGGCGGACCAGGGGGAAGCCGGGCCGGTCCGAGGTGGCGAGCACCGCCTCGACGACCGCGGTGCGCGGCCGCCCGCTTCCGTCCGCTCCGAGCGGCGTGGCGTGGCTCTCCACGACCGACCCCGTGCCCTCGCCGTCGGTGATGCGCATGACGACGGTGCGGGGTTCGGGCGCGGTGAACTCGGCCCGTACGGGGACGACCAGGCGCCCGGTCAGCCGGAAGGAGACGTCCACGACGAAGCGGTCGCCGCTCCCGTCGTCGTCCGGGGCCTCGCCGGGTGCCTCGGCGACGGTCAGGTCCACGAAGGAGTACGGGTGGAACCAGGCGCCGTGCCACGGGTCGAGCCGGTTGGCGACCACGTCCTCGGGCTCGCAGGTCCCCACCCCGCGCCACACGGACGTCAGCGCCCTTTCCCGGGGCGGCCGCTCGGGCACGAGGGGCGCCGGGGTCGGTGGCTCCTCCCCCACGGTGTCCAGCCGCACCCACACCAGTACGCCGTCGTCGTGGACCGGCAGCGGTTCCCAGCCCGCGAACGGGGCGCCGTCCAGGGCGAGTCCGTGCCAGTGGCACACCAGCGTGCCGCACCGCACCGGGCTGTCGGCCAGCGGGGCGCCGAGGTGCGGGCAGACGCCGGGGCCGCCCACCAGACGCCCCCGCGCGTCCCGCCAGACGACGACCTCGACGCCCTCGACGGTGCCGGACAGCGGGCGCGTGGGACGTACGTCGGTGCTCGCGCCGAGGACGTACCAGTTGCCCGAGGGACGGGCCTCGGCACGCTTGAGGGCTGCGGCGACGAGGGCGGGGCGGGCCTCGCGCCACGTCGGCCGCTGCCGCTCCCAGGGGACCGCGCGGCGCCGCAGCCGCAGCGGGAGGCGTCCTCGGCGGGGGCGGGGGTCCGGGCTCATCGGGGCTCCTTCACGTCGAGGGCGCCGCCGCCGTACGGCACGGGCGCCGGCGTGCGTCGTGCGCCGAGCCGGGCGGCGAGCACACGGACGAGCCCGTCGGCCGCGACGGCCGCACGGCGCCGGCGGGGCACCACCGCTCGGCGGTGCAGGACCGCGTACCCGCCCTCCGCGATGGTGTCGAGGATGTTCCGGTAGAGCAGGCAGGCGGTGCGGATGCAGGGCCGCGCGACGGGGTCGAGCATGGCCAGTCCGGGTTCGGCCTCGCGGTAGACCGTCCGGGTGAGGTCCTCGGCGGCCCGCAGCGCGGCCGTGATGCGCGGGTCGCGGTGGCCGGTGCGCCTGCTCCAGAGCAGCAGGTCCCGGTCGACGCCGTGCGCGGCCAGCAGGTCGGCGGGGAGGTAGATCCGGCCGCGGTCCAGGTCCTCGCCGACGTCCCGCAGGAAGTTGGTCAGCTGGAAGGCGACGCCCAGTGCGGCGGCGTGCGGGGCGGCCAGGGCGCGGGCGGTCACGGTGCCGAGGACGGGCAGCATCTGGAGGCCGATGACGGCGGCCGAACCGTGCATGTAGGCGCGCAGGTCGGCGTAGGTGGCGTAGTCGGTGACCGTGAGGTCGGCGCGCATGGAGGCCATGAAGTCGGTGAAGTGCGCCGGTTCGATGGCGTACCGGTCGGCGGTGTCGGCCAGGGCGAGCACCACGGGTTCGGCGGCCGGGCGACGGCCGGTGAGCGACCGCCGCAGCAGCGCGTCGAGGCGGGCGAGGGCGGCGGCGCGCTCGGCGGGCGTGGCACCGGCCCCGGTGTCGTCGACGATGTCGTCCGCCCACCGCGCGAACCCGTACAGGGCGTGCACGGCCGGTCTGCGGTCGGCGGGCAGGAGGCGGGTGGCCAGGAAGTAGGTGCGTCCGTGGCGGGCGTTGAGGTGCCGGCAGCGGGTGTAGGCGGCGCGCAGCCGCGGGTCGGTGATGCCGGCGGCGTCGAGTTCGCGCCGCGTCATCGGCGAGCGCTCCGTGCCGCCGCGGGGCGGGCCCGCGTTCCGGTGATGCGGGCGGCGGCCAGTTTCCCGGAGAGCACTACCGTCGGCACGCCGACGCCCGGGGTGGTGCCGCAGCCCGCGAGGACCGCGTTGTCGGTGCCGCCCACCAGGTTGCGGGGCCGGAAGGGCCCGGTCTGGGCGAAGGTGTGGGCCACCGAGAACGGGGTGCCGGCGGCATGCCCCTGCGCGGTCCAGTCGGCGGGTGTCACCAGGCACTCCTGCTCGACCGCGGCGGCGATGCCGGTCAGTCCCCGGCGTTCCAGGGTGGCGAGCAGGCGGTCGCGGTAGCGGGGGGCGAGGTCGTTCCAGGCGCGGGCGCCGGGGCCGATGTCGGTGTTGGGGCAGGGCGCGAGGACGTAGTGGAGGTGGCGGCCCTCGGGGGCGAGGGCGGGGTCGTGGGCGGTGGGTCTGGTGATCAGCAGGGAGGGGTCGGTCATGAGGGTGCCGCTCCTGGTGAGTTCGTCGAAGGTCCCTCGCCACGCGGCGCCGAAGGAGAGCGTGTGGTGGGCGAGGTGCGGCCAGGTACGGGTGGTGCCGGCGTGCAGGACGACGGCGGAGGGCGCGTGCCGCAGGGCGAGGGGGCGGCGCGGCCGGCGGCCCAGCAGCCGGTGGGCGACGGGCAGGTCGGGGGTGAGGACGACGGCGTCGCACGGGATGCGCTCGTGCTCGGTGACGACCGCGGTGACGCGGGTGCCCGACCGCTCCAGACAGGTGACGTCGCGTCCCAGGCGCAGGTCGGCCCCGGCGTCCACGGCGGCCTCTGCCATGGCCCGGGGCAGGGCGTGCATGCCGCCGCGCGGGAAGTACACGCCGGCCACGGTGTCCATGTACGCGATGACGGCGTAGGCGGCCAGCGCGCGGGCCGGTGCGACACCGGCGTACAGGGCCTGGAAGGTGAAGACCCGTTTGAGCCGTTCGTCCGTCAGGAACCGTCCGATCCGGGCGTCCAGACGGCCGAAACCGCCGAGGGCGGCGAGCCGGGCCAGGTCGGGGGTGAGCAGGCCGAGCGGCGAGTCGAAGTTGGCGTCGATGAACCGGCGCAGCTGCACGGCGTACAGCCGCCCCAGCCAGTCCCGCAGCCGCCGGTATCCGGCCGCCTCCCGGGCCCCGGCGAACCCTTCGACCTCCGCCTCCATGGCGTCGGCGTCCGTGTGGACGTCCAGAGCGGTGCCGTCGGCGAAGCAGGCGCGGTAGGCGGGGTGCAGGGGCAGCAGTTCGACGCGGTCGCGCAGCCGCTCGCCGACGGCCGCGAAGGCCTCGTCGGCCAGGTCCGGCATGGTCAGCACGGTCGGGCCGGTGTCGAGGTGGTAGCCGCCGAGCTCACGCCGTCCGGCCCGGCCGCCGGGCAGCGCTTCGCGTTCCACGACGGTCACCCGCCGTCCCGCGCCCAGCAGGTGCAGGGCGGCGGACAGCCCGGCGAGCCCGGCCCCGACGACCACGACATGGTCCGTGCGTCCGGGCACCGTCCTCGTCATCGCACACTCCGGACCGCGCGCGGCCGGCCCGTCCGGTGGGTGCCGTCGTCGTCGACCGTGCCGGGGCGCATCGCGGGTCCTCTCGTGGGATCGGGTCATGCCTTCCCCCTTCGCTTCCGGTACGACGCCGCAGGGACCGGTTCCCGTCCGGCAGTCACCCGTCCGGCGGACACCCGTACGGCGGTGCCGCGGCCCCCGGCGGGCGCCCGTGTCACGCCGTCCAGCGCGCCGTACGGCCGCGGGCGGCGGCGGGCGGAATACTCCGCCGCACCGGATCGGACCGGCGGGCGGACCGAGGAGAAGGAGGCGGGCGTGCTCGACGCGGACATCGTGGTCGTCGGTGCCGGGGCGGCCGGTCTCTCCTTGGCGCACCGGCTCCCGGCACGGGCGTCGTCCCGGGCGGTGTCCTCCGTCGTCCTGGTCGATCCGCCGCCGGGGCCGCTGCGGCCGCCACGTCGCACCTGGTGCTTCTGGGAGGCCGGGCCCGGCCGCTTCGACCAGGCGGCGACCGCGTCGTGGGAGTGGCTGCGGGTGCACGGCCGGGACGGGCGGGCCGTCCGGCGGCACATCGCGCCCACCCGCTACAAGATGATCCGCTCGGACGACTTCGAGGCGCTGGTGGAGCGGGATCTGAAGGACCGTCCGGGGCTGCGGCGCGTCGAGGCCGTCGTCGGCGCCGTGACCGGTCTGCCGGACGCCACCGTGCGGGTGGCGGCCACGGACGCGGCGGGCGCGCCGGTCGACCTGCGCGCCCGCTGGGTCTTCGACTCCCGTCCGCCGGACCGGCTGCCGGCCGCCCGCACCCGGCTGCTCCAGCACTTCCGCGGCTGGTTCGTCCGTACCGAGCGGCCGGTCTTCGAGCCGGAGGCGGTCGATCTGATGGACTTCCGCACCGCGCAGCCGGCCCGGGGTCTGTCGTTCGGCTACGTGCTGCCGACCGGACGGCACACCGCGCTGGTCGAGTACACCGAGTTCGGCCCGGAGCCCCTGACGACCGAGGCGTACGACCGCGCGTTGGAGGACTACACGGGGCGTGTCCTGCGCACCGGCGCGACGGAGGTGCTCTCCGCCGAGCAGGGGGTCATCCCGATGACCGACGCCGTCTTCGGCCGTCGGGCCGGGGGCTGCGACCGGGTCTTCAGGATCGGCGTCGCGGGCGGCGCGACCCGGGCGTCCACCGGCTACACCTTCGCCGCCGTGCAGCGGCAGTCCGAGGCCGTCGCGCGTGCGGTGCGCGCGGGCCGCCGTCCGGTGCCTCCCGACCCGCACCCGGCACGGGCCCGGCTGATGGACGCGGTGCTGCTGCGCGCCCTGGACACCGGCCGGGTCGACGGACCCGACCTCTTCTTCCGGCTGTTCGACCGGGTACCCGCCGACCGGCTGCTGCGGTTCCTGGACGGCCGGTCGCGGCTGTACGAGGACCTCGCGGTCGGGCTGCGCGTGCCCGTCCTGCCGATGCTGCGCACGGCGGCCGAGCTGCCGTGGCTGCGGCGCCGTCACCTGCCCGTCCACTGAGCGCCGACCGACCCGGGAGCCCTCGATGCCCTCGCCGCCCCACACCGTGCGGGCCGGCGCGCCCGACCTCGCGGCAGGCCGCCACGGCCGGCCGTCCGCCGCCGGCCGGTGCCGCCACGCCCACGCCCCCGCCCGGCGCTCCGCCCGCCGGACGGACCCCACGGGGCACGGCGGGAGACCGCAGGGCGGGGGCCCGTGTGTCGGCGGGACGCAAGGTGGCCCCGCCCGCGGCGGCGGTGCGCGGTGATCCGGCGCGGTGGGGCGGGGCAGGGGGGCGAGGGAGGGCTTCCCGGGAGGGACCGGCGGGCGCGGGTGCTGCGCCCCGGGCCGGGGCGGGAGCGGGTCGCGGGCGATCCGCCGTCGGTGGCGGTGGTCGGCGGCGGCATCGCGGGCCTCGCGGCGGCGACCGCCCTGGCGGAACGCGGGGTACGCGTGGTGCTGCACGAGCGCGAGCCCGTGCTCGGCGGCCGGGTCGGGGGCTGGACGATCGCCCTGCCGGACGGCACTGAGGCCACGATGAGCCGGGGCTTCCACGCGTTCTTCCGCCAGTACTACAACCTGCGGAGTCTGTTGCGCCGTTGCGATCCGGGCCTCGGCATGCTGACCGGCCTGCCGGACTACCCGCTGCGGCACAGCGGCGGGCTGAGCGACAGCTTCCGCCGGATTCCGCGCACTCCCCCGTTCAGCGCCCTCGCCTTCGTCGCCCTGAGCCCCAGCTTCGGCCCGCGCGACCTGACGGCCCTGCGGCCCTCGGCCGCGCTGCCGCTCCTCGACGTCCGTACCCGCCGCGTCCACGAGCGCCTGGACGACGTCAGCGCCCACGAGTTCCTCGACTCCCTGCGCTTTCCGGCCGCCGCGCGCCATCTGGCCTTCGAGGTGTTCTCCCGCAGCTTCTTCGCGGATCCGCGCGAGCTGTCGGCCGCGGAGATGGCGCTGATGTTCCACATCTACTTCCTCGGCTCCAGCGAGGGGCTGCTGTTCGACGTACCGCGCGAGCCGTTCCCGCGGGCGCTGTGGGACCCGCTCGCGGGACACCTGGCACGGCACGGGGCCGAGGTGCGCACGAGCACGTCCGTCGAGGCCGTCCGGCCCGGTCCGTCCGGCGGGCAGCTCGTGGTCGAGGCCGCCGGAGGCCGGACGTACGACGCCGTGGTGCTCGCCATGGACGCCGGCGGGCTGCGGGGCGTGGTCGCCCGCTCACCGCACCTGGGCGACTCCGCCTGGCGGGCACGGGTGGCGCGGCTGCGCGACGCTCCGCCGTTCCTGGTCTCCCGGCTGTGGCTGGACCGCCCGGTGGCCTCCGGCCGGCCCGGTTTCCTCGGCACGAGCGGTTACGGCCCGCTGGACAACGTCAGCGTGCTGTCCCACTGGGAGGGCGAGGCGGCCCGCTGGGCGGCGCGCACCGGCGGCTGTGTCGTCGAACTCCACGCCTACGCCGTGCCGCCGACGGCGGTCCGGGAGGTCGAGGAGAAGCGGCTCGTCGACGCGTTGCACCAGGTGTATCCGGAGACCCGGCGGGCCCGGGTGGTCGCCGCACGGCACGAGTGGCGGGCGGACTGCCCGCTGTTCACCGTCGGCGGCTACCGCGACCGCCCCACGGTCCGCACCCCCGACCCGGCCGTCGTGGTCGCCGGTGACCTGGTCCGTACGGACCTGCCCGTGGCGCTGATGGAGCGCGCGGCGACCTCCGGGTTCCTCGCCGCCAACGCCCTGCTGGAGCGGTGGGGTGTGCGGGGCGAGACGCTGTGGACGGTGCCCGACCGGGGCCGCTCCGCGCCGCTGCGTGCCCTGGCGCGACGGTTCGGGACGCGCTGACCGGGCATCACGTCGGCCACGGTGGTTACGTACGCGTTCCCGCCGCGTGGCCGGCCCGGCCGCCCGCGCCGAGCGGGCCGGTGGGTTCCAGCGCGTCCTCGGCCTCCAGGCGGGGCAGTTCGCGGCGGGACAGCCGTGCCACCACGGGCGGCAGTGCCGCGCGCCCCGGCTGCACCAGGCGCAGCCAGCCCGGCACGTACACGGCGCTGCGGCGGCGCTCCAGCGCGCGGACCAGCCGGGCGGCGACGTCGTCCGCCGGGTAGGTGCGGCGGGCCGGGGGCGGCATGTGGGCGCGCAGTTCGCGCAGGACCGGGTGGCGGTCGGCGTCGCGGATCATGTCGGTGTCGATCCAGTTGAGGTAGGCGATGCCCACGGCGACGCCGCGGTGGGCCACCTCGGCGCGCAGCGAGTGGGCGAAGGCCTCCACGCCCGCCTTGGAGGCGCAGTAGGCGCTCATCATGGGCGCGGCTCCCAGCGAGGCCAGCGAGGCGATCTGGAGGTGGTAGCCCGCGGTGTCGAGCAGGTCCGGCAGGAAGGCGCGGGCCGTGTGGGCGCTGCCGGTCAGGTTCACGTCGACGACGCGGCGCCACTCGGCGGGGTCCGAGGTGGCGAAGGGTCCGCCGTGCGCGACCCCGGCGTTCGCCACCACGACCGACGGCTTCCCCAGGAGCCGGCGCGTCTCACCGGCCGCGTCGGCCAGCGCGGCGGGGTCGGTGACGTCGGCCTCGACGGCGAGCGCCGGGGTCGGCAGGTCCGCCGCGAGCGCGTCCAGCCGGGGCTTCTCCAGACCGAGCAGCGCGATCCGGGCGCCGCGGAGTGCGCAGGCGCGGGCCAGGGCGGCACCGAGTCCGCGCGCGGCGCCGGTCACCACGACGGTGCGGTTCTGGAGGGGACTGTCTGTCACCGGTCGGCCCTTTCCTCGGGTGCTTGGCGTACGGTCGCGGGGTGCTTGGCGTAGGGTCGCGGGGTGCTTGGCGTAGGGTCGCGGCGGTCAGTGCCGGTCACCCGCCCGGTCCCGCCGGGTCAGGGCCCGCTGGATCCGGGCGAGGCCCGCGAACCGGTGCTGGCGCAGTGCGGCGCGCGCGGCGTTGGCGCCGGGCGCTCCGTGCACGCCGCCCCCGGGGTGGGCGCCCGCGGAGGCGAGGAAGAGACCGGCCACCGGGGTCTCGGGCCGCCCGGTGCCGGGCACGGGCCTGAAGACGAGTTGCTGGTGCATGGCGGTGGTGCCGCCGTTGATGGCGCCGCCCTCCAGGTTGGCGTCCAGGGCCTGGAGCGTCGGCGGGGCGAGCACGCGGCGGGCCCGTATCAGAGCCCGGAAGCCGGGTGCGAAGCGTTCCACGTGGCGTTCGACCCGGTCGGCCATCAGTTCCCGCTCCCCGGTGTCCCAGGTGCCGGTGATGCCCTCCTCGCCCGCGTCGGCGCGGATGTCGTGGGGGACGTGGGTGTAGGCCCAGGCGGACTCCGTGCCGCGCGGTGAGCGGGTCGGGTCCGTGGTGGTCATCTGGCCGAACAGCGAGAAGGGACGGTCGGGGACCTGCCGCATGGCGATCTGGGCGGCGAACCGGGTCAGTTCGTCGAGGCCGTCGGACAGGTGCACGGTGCCGGCCCGCGCAGCCGCCTCGCACCGCCAGGTCACCGGCCCGTCCAGCGCCCAGTCCACCTTGAAGGTGGCGAAGTCCCACTGGAAGCGCCGCAGGTCGGTGAGGACCTGGTCCGGCAGGTCCGCGGGGGCGACGAGCCCGCCGTAGAGGGCGGGCACGGAGACGTCCGCGAGGACGGCGCGGTGGGCGGTGACCGCCTCCCCGTCGGCGGTGCGCACGCCGACGGCGCGCCGGTCGCGGACCAGGACGCGTTCGACGCGCCGACCGCAGTGCAGCGTGCCGCCCCGGGCGCGCAGCCGGTGGACCAGGGCCTCGGTGAGGGCGCCGGAACCGCCGACCGGCACGGGGAAGCCGTAGGTCTGTCCGAGCATCGACATCAGCCAGCCGAAGCCGCCGCTGCCCGCCGCCTCGGGGGCGAGGTCGGCGTGCAGGGCGTTGCCGGCCAGGAGCAGTCTGCCGCCCTCGCCGCGGAACTCCTCCTCGCCCATGCGGCGCACCGGCAGCACCAGGGTGCGGGCCAGCCTGAGTCCGCCCGCCCCGCGCAGCCGCAGGGCCAGCCGGGCGGTGGCGCGCACCGGCGGGAAGGGGGTGAACAGGGCGTCCAGGATGTCGGCCCGGTAGCGGTCCCACATGGCGTGCAGCCGCTCCCAGGCGGCGCCGTCCCCGGGGGCGAAGGCGTCGAGGGAGGCGGCGGTGGCCGCGACGTCGCGGTCGAGGACGGCGCAGGTCCCGTCGGTCAGGGGGTGGGCCAGTACGTGGGGCGCGTGCGCCCAGCGCAGACCGTGCTCCTCCAGCCGCAGTCCGGCGAGGACCGGGGAGGCGGCGGCGAGCGGGTAGAAGGAGCTGAACAGGTCGTTGACGAAGCCGGGGGCGACCTCGCCGTCGTGCCGTACCGCGCCGCCCGGCTCGGGCTGCTCCTCCAGGACCGTCACGCTCCAGCCGGCGTCGGCCAGCAGGTTCGCCGCCACCAGCCCGTTGGGTCCGGCCCCGACCACGACGGCGTCAGGCACGGCCGGTCCCCGGCCGGTACTCCACGGACCCCATCGCGTCCGTGGGGTCGGGACGGCACCGCTCACCGGCCGCGGACTCGCACAGTTTCGCGAGCCTGGCGAGCATGGCCCGGTGCCGCACCTGGATCAGCGCCTCGACGCCGACGTTGTGCAGCAGACCCCCCGGCCCGCGCAGGGGGTGTTCGTCCACGATCACCAGGCACTGCTCGCCCCAGGGGCGCAGCTCGACGGCGATCCGGGCGGTGCCGAGCCTGCCCGCCTTCGCCTCCAGTTCCAGCTCCGAGCCCGGCACGCAGCGTCTGACCACCGACTCGTTGTCGAGCCGCAGCGGCCCGAGCCGCACCTCGTACGCGATCGTGGCGCCGACCTGCGGCCACTGTCCGGCCCTGGGGGTGACCTCGGAGGGTCCCACGACCCATTCCACGTAGAGGTCGCCGTCCGCGAGGACGTCCCAGACCGCGTCCGGGGTCGCCTGGATGAGCCTGTGCCGAACCGCCACGCGTACCTCCCACGTCCAGTGGCCGCCGTGCGGCCGTCATCGCGAGGACGCAGCACTGAGTGCCCCGTCGGCGCCCGGCCAACCGGAGGGCAGGGGCCGCCGTGGCGCCGGACCGGCGGCACCGCGGTGGCGCCGAACCGCCGGTGCGGAAAGGCCGTGCATTGGCATGGACCTGATGACAAGGGCTGGCTAAGCTCGAAGCGACCCGATGAGAGCGCTCTCAAACCGCGGTTGTTCCATGCCATCTGTTCCACCCCCACCTTGCTGGAACGACGAAGGGCAACTCCCGTGAGACGCAGCAGACTCAGGCACCTCGGCCTGGCCGGACTCCTCGTGCTCGGCAGCCTCACCGCGGTCGGCACCCTGCCGGCCTCGGCGGCCGACGCCCCCACGCACTCCCCCTCCTCCTCCGAGCAGCCGGCCTCCGCCGGTCTGCTGGACGCCATGCAGCGGGACTTCGGCCTCACCCGGGCCGAGGCCGAGGACCGGCTCGCGGCCGAACGCGAGGCGACCGGCATCGAGCCGGCGGCACGCCGGGCGGCCGGAAAGGCCTTCGGCGGTTCGTGGTTCGACGCGGACGCCGGACGGCTGACGGTGGCCGTCACCTCGGACGCGGCACCCTCGGCCCTGCGGGCGGTCCGCGCCACCGGCGCGCAGGTCCGCACCGTGGAGCACAGCGCACAGCAGCTCGACGCGGCCAAGGCACGCGTCGACCGTCTCGACGCACCGGCCGGAGTGAGCAGCTGGCGCGCCGACCGGGCCACCAACAAGGTCGTCGTGGACGTGGTCGCGGGTGAGCGCGCTGACAACGATGTCCAGAGCTTCCTGAAGCAGGCCCGCGAGACCGCGCCGGTCACGGTGCGGACGGTGCCGTCGGCCCCGCAGACCTTCGCGGCGGGCACCGTCGGCGGTGACCCCTACTACACCGGCAACGTCCGTTGCTCCATCGGCTTCTCGGTGCACGGCGGGTTCGTCACCGCCGGGCACTGCGGCCGGGCCGGTGCCGGGGTCAGCGGCTGGGACCGCTCGTACATCGGCACCTTCCAGGGCTCGTCCTTCCCCGACAACGACTACGCGTGGGTCAGCGTGGGCAGCGGCTGGTGGACGGTGCCGGTCGTGCTCGGCTGGGGCACCGTCTCCGACCAGCTCGTGCGCGGCTCGAACGTGGCACCCGTCGGTGCCTCGATCTGCCGCTCCGGGTCGACCACGCACTGGCACTGCGGCACCGTGCTCGCCCACAACGAGACGGTCAACTACAGCGACGGCTCGGTGGTGCACCAGCTGACCAAGACCAGCGTGTGCGCCGAGGGCGGCGACTCCGGCGGCTCCTTCATCAGCGGTGACCAGGCGCAGGGCGTCACCTCGGGCGGCTGGGGCAACTGCTCCAGCGGCGGGGAGACCTGGTTCCAGCCGGTCAACGAGATCCTCAACCGCTACGGCCTGACCCTGCACACGGCCTGACCGGACGTCGGTGGGGAGGGGCGGGCCGGTGTCCGCGGTCCGTCCCTTCCCGGCAGCCGGTGTCCGGGGTCCGTCCTTTCCCGGCAGCCGGTGGCCGGGGCCTGTCCCTTCCCGGGGGCCGCCGGTGTGTCCGGGGTCCGTCCCTTCCCGGCAGCCGGTGGCCGGGGCCTGTCCCTTCCCGACCGCCTGTGTCCGAGGCCCGTGCCTCTCCGGGGCCGCCGGTGTGTCCGGGGTCCGTCCCTTCCCGGCCGCCGACGTGTCCGCGGCCTGTCCCTTCCCAGCCGCCGGTGCGTCCGCGGTCCGTGCCTCTCCGGGCCGCCGGTGTGTCCGCGGTCCCCTCTCCTGCCCCCTGTGTCCGGGGTTCCGCGGACCCCCGCGTGCCGGTGGGCTCAGACGTCGCCGGGGCCGGGTCCGGTCCCGGGCTCCGGCACGTCCAGGCCCGTCGCCGTGGTCAGCCGGCGGTAGGCGGCCCGCGCGTGGACCAGACGGGCCAGCGCCGTGCCGACGAGGGCCGCGCCGAGCAGACAGGCCAGCCAGAGCGCGTCCCGCCGGCCGGCCCAGGTGAGCGTGCCGGCCGGCGGTATGGCGAAGCCGTTGAGGGACAGCCAGCACAGCACGGCCGTCCCCGGTGCGGCCGTGAACCGGGCGCAGAGGCCGAGCAGGGCCGCCAGCAGGGAGAGCGCGACCAGGGCGAGCCCCGGACGCCCCGCTCCCACGATGCCGTTGAGCAGCCCGACCAGGAGGAGGGCGCCGCCGAACGCGCCCGCCCACACCAGGGGAGCCGCGACCGGCCGGGGAACAGGTCTGGCACCGCTGCCCAGGGGCACCCACTCGATCATGCTGACGGCTCCTTCCGGTCCCGGACGCGTCCGACCACGGCGTCGGACAACGACCCTGTGGGCAGATTGTCCCACCGGGAGCCGGGCCGCCGTGCCGCCTGGGGCGAGGACCGGCCACGCCCACGGGCCTCGTTGCGTGGGCCTTCGCGCCCCGGCTAGTGCTCCGTCTCCGTGTGCTCCGGGGAGGACGACGACCCGGACGAAGGAGAGGCCTGGGCCGGCACCGGCACCGGCACCGGGCCCGGCTCCGGGCGGCCGTCGCCTTCCGTCTCCGCGCTGCTCCCGCCACCCGCCTCCACGACCGGTGTCCTCGTCCCCGGCAGAAGTCCGCCGACGGCTCGCAGCGCGGCGGCGAGGACGTGGGCGCGTCCCGCGACGATGGGGCCGAGGACGGCGAGGACGAGCACGTATCCGGCGATGAAGGGAGCGAGCCGGGCGTCGAGTCCGGCGCCCGCGGCCATGGCGGCCAGGATCAGCGCGAACTCCCCGCGGGCGACGAGGGTGGTGGCGATCTCCGCGGCCGGTTCGGAACCGTAGTGGTAGACCCGGGCGACGCACAGCCCGGCGACGATGTTCATGACGACGGTAAGGGCCGCCGCCGCGGCCACCGGACCGGCGACGGAGGCGAGGTCGCCGGGGTCGATGGCGAGCCCGAAGGCGAAGAAGAAGATGGCCGCGAAGGCGTCGCGCAGCGGGTGCACCAGTTCGCGGATCCGCGGCCCCGAGGGGGTGCCGGCGAGGATCAGACCGACCATGAAGGCGCCGATGGCGTCGGCGACGCCCAGGACTTCGGAGACACCGGCGACGAGCACCGCGGCACCGAGGAAGCTGATGACGAGCAGTTCGTCGTCCCGCGTGTGGATCAGTCGCCCCACGAGCCGGGTGCCGTAGCGGGCCGCGGCCGCCAGTACCAGCAGGAAGCCGAAGGCCTTGCCTGCCTGGAGGGCCGTGTCGGCGACGCCGTGCGCGCCGGAGATCACCGGCTGCAGGGCGGCCAGGTACAGCGCGAGGAAGATGTCCTCGACGACGATGACACCGAGGATCAGCCGGGTCTCCGGGCGGCCGAGCCGGCCCAGGTCGATGAGGATCTTGGTGACGATCGCGGACGAGGAGATGCCGAGCACACCCGCCAGCACCAGGGCCTCGCGCACCCCCCACCCGAGGACGAACCCGAAGCCGAGTCCGGCGCCCACGTTCAGGAGCAGGTAGATGCCCCCGGCGGTGAGCAGCCTTTTGCCGCCGCTCTTGAGGTCGTCGAGGTGGAACTCCAGCCCGAGGTAGAAGAGGAGCAGCACCAGTCCGAGTGCGGAGAGCATCTCGAAGTCGTGCGCGTCCTCGACCAGGACGAAGCCCGGTGTGTGAGGGCCGAGCAGGATGCCGGCGAGCATGAACAGAGGGATCGTCGGAAGTCCGATTCTCCCGCCGAGGCGGGCGAGGAACGCGGCGGCGACGAAGGCGCCGCCCATGGCGAGCAGGGTGTCAGCGTGTCCCACGGGTCACCGCCTTCGACCGCGCGGAGGTTCGGGAGGGCTTCACTTGACGGGGATGGATGCGGGTTCTCCTTCTTCGGGGATGCGTCATCGGACGGGCGGACGGACCAGCGAGCGGAGGGACGGACGGACCAGCGGGCGGTCGAGCAGACGGCCGGGCCGGGAAGCCGGGCCGACGGCCGAACGGACAGACGGACAGACGGACAGACGGGCATACAGGCATACAGACGCCGGAGCATGCGGCGGACACACCGCCCGGGGCGTCCGTCCCACGACACCGCCCCCGACACCCGGGGTGCACACCGCGCACACCGCACACCCGGAACGAACCACGCGGCAACGCCCCTGAACGGGCGGCACCAGCCGCCGGCCCACGCCCTCCCCCGGCACCCGCAAGGACCGCCGGGGCGCGGCGCCGGTCCACGATCACACGCCGGGGCACCGCGCGGCCATCGGGGACGACACCCAAATGGTCCGGCGGCCGACACCCATCGCGCCCGCGGGGGAGGCCGCTCGGCGGCCCGAGGAGGAGGCGCCGCGGCCGACTCGGGGATCCCGGCCGCGGCGCCTCCTGGCGCCCCGGGTGCGGGAGGACGACGCGCGCCGGGGCTTGACCGGCGAATTCCCCGGCTCCCCATCACGACACTGCACCAACCGAGTGATCGTCAGGTACCGCACTCCCGCTACCGGTTCGCGGGCCGACGATCACGCCGCCCCGCGAACGCCGTCCGCCCCGGGTACGCCGTCCGCCCCGCCGCGGGATGCGACGGGGCGGACGGCTTGCGGACGGTCCGTCAGCACGGTGTGGTTGCCATCAACTTCTCGAACGAAGCCATGCAGTCCGGGCAGTGACGCGCCCGTTCACCGTCGGATGCCTCGATACGTTCGCGGAGCTGCTGTCCGCAGAGTGTGGCCGCGGCCTGCTTGGACAGTACGTGCCACACCAACGCTCCGCCCGCCTTCTCCGGGCCCACGCACATTTCGTACATGATCGGCCTCCCAGCCTGGACGCCGCTGACACTCTCCAGGAGACACCGGTTCGGCCGTGACCAGTAGCGTGCGGGGGCCATTCGGGTGACGGCCGCATCGGCCGCCCGGGGCGGACGCACACCCGCAGGGCTGCAAACGATCAGCCAACCGGCCCTGCACCGGTGGCCGCGTGACGCGCCGTCCACGGGTCCTCTGACGCCTGGTCAGGGCACGCGCAGCCGGTGACGACGAGGCGGCGAGAGGATCGCCCGCGTTCCTGACTGCTGAGGGACGCCTCGTCGTCCTTCTCAGCCGGCCGCGTTGTCGGTGCGCAGCCTCACCTGTTCCTCCAGCCGCCGCAGGCTGCCGTCGAGGGCCTCGGCGACCGTCCGCCGGCCCGGGTCGTGGGTGTCGTCGAAGAACGAGAGGTGCACCGTGACCTCGCTGGCCCCGCTGTCGAGCCCGGCGACCTGCAGCCAGCCGGCGTAGCTGCCCTGTTCGCGGGTGCCCCACTCAAGCCGCATCTGCTCGGGCCGGGCGCTCAGCAGCGCCGAGGTGTCCTGGTCGGTGCGGTCCTCGTGCACGGTGACGGCGGGCGGTTCCTCCGGCTCCACGTGCAGGTCCCGGGGCAGCCAGGTCTCCAGCTGTCCCACGTTCGCGGCCTGGTCGAAGACCTGCTCCGGCTGGGCGGGCATGGTGCGGGAACGCTCGTACTCGGTCATGCGGCACCACTCCTCGGCGCTCGGGGTCGTACGAGGTGACGCGTGCCCCTTCTGGCGGGAGCGAAGCGCCACACGGTTGGGCGGCACGACGGGCGGGGTGGGGCGGGCGGTGCCAGACTGCTGGGCATCGTCCCCGCCGCGGCGGGCTCTCGACGAGAGGAGACGAGGTGTCCACGTCGGACCCGGGCGACGCGGGGCTGCGCGAGTTCCTCGCCGATCCGGCCCACCTCACCCTGGACCTGCGCACCGCCACGGCCCGCTCTGCCAAGGCGCTGGGGCTGCGGCAGGCCGTCGTCTACCTCGTCGACCTCCAGCAGCGCCACCTCGTGCCCCAGACGGCCGTGGCCCCGTCGGTCCCGGTCGACGGCTCGCCGGCGGGGTGGGCGTACCGCACCCAGTCGCTGCGGGTGGAGGAGTCCGCAACGGGCGGCGGCATCACCGCCTGGTTCCCGCTGCTGGACGGCGCGGAGCGGCTCGGCGTGCTGGCCGTGCACGAGACGGCCCTCACCGCCTCCTCGCTGACCCGCGGCCGGGCGCTCGCCTCGCTGCTCGCCATGGCGATCACGTCCAAGCGGCTCTACGAGGACTCCTTCGTGCGGCGCACCCGTACCGAGCGCATGCGGCTGCCCGCCGAGATGCTCCGCGCCCTGCTGCCGCCGCGCACCATCGGCAACGGCGACGTCGTCTCGACGGCCGTGCTGGAACCCGCCTACGAGATCGGCGGCGACGCCTTCGACCACGCGCTGACGGAGACCACCCTGCACGTGGCCGTGCTGGACGCGATGGGACACGACCTGGCCTCCGGACTGACCAGTACGGTCTCGCTGGCGGCCTGCCGCAACGCCCGGCGCACCGGCGCCGACCTGCCCGAGCTGGTGCGCGGCGTGGACGAGGCGCTGTCCAGCTGGCTTCCGGACAAGTTCTGCACCTCCGTCATCGCGCAGCTCGACCTGGTCACCGGCGTGCTGCGCTGGGCCAACTGCGGTCACCCCGCGCCCATCCTGATCCGCGACCAGCGGCTGATCATCGACGCCATGGAGCGCGACGCCGACCCGCCCATGGGCATGCCGTCCCTGCTCAGCCCGCACCCGCGCCGGACGCACGAGATCTCACTGGAACCCGGGGACCGCGTGCTGATGTACACCGACGGCGTCGTGGAGGCCCGGACCAGGGAGGCCAAGCTGCTGGGCCTCGAACGCTTCGCCGACTACGTCATCCGGGCCACGGCCGGCGGTGAGCTGGCGCCGGAGTCCTTGCGCCGGCTGATCCACTCGATCCTGGCGATGCAGGAGGACCGGCTGCGGGACGACGCGACGCTGCTGATGTTCGAGTGGCGGCCGCCTTCGTGAGGCGGCACCGGTGTCCGCCTCACACGGCGTGCCCGCGGGCGCGCAGCCAGGCGTGCACGGTGTCCTTGTCCGCCGGGGTGATCCGCACGGGGCCCGCCACGTAGGGGCCCTCGTCCTCGGTGAAGCCGGTGTCCGTGACCCTGGCGGTGACCCAGGTGGCCAGGTCCTGGGCGGACCGGTCGGACAGCGCGTCCCGTTCCCATCCGTCCCGGGCCTCGCCGGCGGCCTCGGGATCGTGCCGCTCGGTCTCGGCCAGCCAGGCCGCCACCAGCCGTTCCACGGTCCGGCGGTCGGCGGAGTCGGTCCGCTGTGGCATCCGCTCGTCGCTCATGCCGGCCGAGTGCCCGCGATCCCCGCGCGCCTCACACCGGCACCTGCCGCGGTGTCGGCGGTACGGCGCCGGGTACCCGCCTGGCGAGAAGGGGAGGGCCGGTCCGGTCCGTTCCGCCGACGGCGACAGCCCGGGAAGGGGACAGCGATGAGGCAGCCCGCCGACGATCAGGCAACCGGCCGACGGGCCGGCGTCTCCGAGCTGCACCCGGCCGACGGGGACCGCGGCCCCGCGCCCCGCCGCGAGGCACCTCACGAGGATCTCCCGCTCGACCGCAACCAGGCGATCCTCCAGGCCGCCAAGCAGGTGGGCTCGACCCTCAAGAAGGCGGAGCACCCGTTCGCGCTGGCCGGCAGTGTCGCCGTGTACGCACACGGCGGCACCCAGAACCTCCAGCACGACGTCGACTTCTGCATCCGTCCCGAGGACGCCGACGCCGTCGCCGCGACGCTGCGGGAGGCGGGGCTGACGGTGTACACGCCGCCCGAGGACTGGCTGCTCAAGGCGGACTGCCTGGGGCAGCAGGTCGACCTGATCTTCGAGCTGGCGCACGAGCCGGTCACGACGGCTCTGCTGGACAGGGCCCGGGATCTGTCGGTCGACTCGGTCCTGATGCCGGTCCTGTCGCCGACCGACCTGCTGCGCGGTCTGCTGGCCGCCTTCTCGGAGCACCACTGCGACTTCGGCGCGGTACTGCCGATCGCCCGCACCCTGCGCGAGAAGATCGACTGGGAGGCGCTGCGCCGCGACTGCGGCGACGACCCGATGCCCGCCGCGTTCTTCTTCATCCTCGAACGGCTGGAGATCATCCCTGCGGCCGGTCCGCCGGCCACCGCCTCGAAGGAGGACCAGCGATGAGCGACCCCGGCGTCCAGAACGTCGAATACCGTGTGGCGCACCTGCAGGACCGGCTCGCCGCGGAGGAACTGGGTGAACTCGGTGTCCGTGCCGAGGTGCGGGCCGGGGCGGTCGCGCTCACCGGCACGGTGCCCTCGGCGCAGTGCCGCGAGAGGGTGCTGCGCCTAGCCCGTCAGGAGCTGGCCGGGCTGACCGTGCACGCCGACGTCGTGGTGGCTCAGGCCACCCGCCCCGACCACGCGGAGGAGCTGTGACGATCCGGGTCGCCGCCGTCGGGGACATCCACATGGGACCCGACAGCGAAGGGCTGCTGCGGCCGGCGTTCGAAACCCTGCCCGACTGTGCCGACGTGCTGCTGCTCGCCGGGGACCTCACCCGGCACGGCACCCCTCAGGAAGCGCGGGTGGTCGCCCGGGAGGTGCGGGGTCTGCCGGTTCCGGTGGTGGCGGTCCTCGGGAACCACGACCACCACGACGAACGGCCCGAGGAGGTCACCGCGATCCTCCGGGACGCCGGGGTGACCGTGCTGGAGGGCGAGGGAACCGTCGTGGAGTGTGCCGGAGGCCGGCTGGGGATCGCCGGGACCAAGGGCTTCGGCGGCGGGTTCGTGGGGCGCAGCGCCGGTGAGTTCGGTGAGCCGGTGATGAAGGAGTTCGTGCGGACCACCCGGCGGTCGGCGGACAGCCTGCACGCCGCGCTGAAGCAGCTGGACGAGGAGGACTGCGCGACGCGGGTGGCCCTGACCCACTTCTCCCCCGTCGCGGACACGCTCGCCGGGGAGCCGCCGGAGATCCATCCGTTCCTCGGCAGCTACCTCCTGGCGGAGGCGATCGACACGGCCGGCGCCGACCTGGCCGTCCACGGCCACGCCCACCTGGGCACGGAGCACGGGATGACGGCGGGCGGAGTCCGGGTGCGCAACGTGGCGCAGCCGGTCATCCGCCGGGCCTTCAACGTCTACCGGCTGGACGGGGACTGACCGCCCGCCTGCCCGTCCGGCCGTCAGGTCCGTTCCGTGACCTGTGTGTTCTCGGTGTCCTGCGTATCCTGCGTCGTACGGCCCAGGCAGGTGACGTCCGCGGGGTCGAGGCCCGCCGCGGCGATCTCGTGGAAGCCGAGGCGGTCGTAGAAGGCCCTCGCCTGGGTGTTGGCCGTCGCCATGACCAGGTGGACGGCGGGGACGCCGCGTTCGCGCAGGGCCCGCCACAACGTCCGCATCAGGGTGCGGCCGTGGCCCTGCCCCTGCCAGTCGGGCAGCAGGTCGATGTGCAGATGGGCGGGGTAGGCCGCCAGTTCCGGAACGACCATGCGCTCCGGGTCGTGCAGCAGTGCGGCCATGACCTCGTCCGGGGTCCGGGTGCCGGGCGGTCGCTGCGGGGCCGGATACCGGTCGGCGACCCTCGGCAGCCACTTCGCCCGGAACTCGGCGGCGAAGCGCGCGGTGTCCGCCGTGCCGAGGATGTAGCCGACCGCGCGGCCCCGCCCGTCGTCCAGCACGAAGACCAGGCCGGGGTCCAGGTGGACGTAGGGCGCGGCGAAGATGGCCGGCAGGACGGCGGGGTCCGCGTACACCGGCCGGCTGTCCCGGCCGTTGTGCGCGGTCCGGATGCAGATGTCGTCGAGGGCCGGGGCGTCGGCGGGGCGGTAGGGGCGTACCGAGGCAGTCGCTGTCACCTCGGCATCCTGCCCTCTTGGGAGCGCTCCCACAAGCGGTTCGCTTCGATCGGCGGCGCCCGGGTACCCGGCGGCCCGCTGTGTGGCGGATGTTGGCGGGAGGCCGGCGATGGCGGATGCGACGGACCGGATCGCGCGGCCGTGGGGCGCACGGGTGCCCTACGGGCGGCACGAGACCTGGCCGGCCCGGGTGGACACGTTCCTCGCCGACGGGGTGGAGCCCGGGGCGGTGCAGCGGTGGGTGCAGTCCGCGTCGATCCTGCACTCGGACGGCGACGCCATGGACATCGCGGTCGCCGACGGCCGCATGGTGGGCGTACGGGGCCGGGACGTGGACCGGGTCAACCGGGGGCGGCTCGGTCCGAAGGACCTGTTCGGCCGGCAGGCCAACGCCTCCCGTGACCGGCTGACCCGTCCGCTGGTGCGGCGCGGCGGGCAACTGGTGGAGACGGACTGGGACACCGCGATGGACCTGGTGGCCGCCCGCTCGCGCGAACTGCTGGACTCATGTGGGCCGGGCTCGATCGGTTTCTACACGAGCGGTCAGCTGTTCCTGGAGGAGTACTACCCGCTCGCGGTCCTGGCCCGGGCCGGCATCGGCACCAACCACCTCGACGGCAACACCCGGCTGTGCACGGCCACGGCCGCGGGGGCGTTGAAGGAGACCTTCGACTGCGACGGGCAGCCCGGCGATTACGACGACTTCGACCACGCCGACGTGGTCGCGCTGTTCGGCCACAACATCGCCGAGACCCAGCCCGTGCAGTGGACGCGGCTCCTCGACCGCCTGGCGGGCGCCGACCCGCCGCGGCTGCTGTGCGTGGACCCGCGCCCCACCCGCGTCGCCGAACACGCCGCCGTGCACCTCGCGCCCCGCGGCGGCACCAACGTCGCGCTGCTCAACGCGGTCAACAACCTGCACCTGATCCGCGGGATGCTGGGCCGCCCCGGCGCCGGCCTGCTCCAGATGAACGGCCAGCCCACCGCCCAGAACACCCGCGAGTGCGGGGCCAACGGCGACCTGCCGGGCTTTCGCAACTGGCAGAACGACGCCCACGTGGCCGACCTGGCCCGGGTGTGGAACGTCGAGCCGGAGACCATCCCGCACTTCGCGCCGCCGACCCACGCGATGCAGATCTTCCGGTACGCCGAGCAGGGCTCGCTGCGGATGCTGTGGATCAGCGGAACCAACCCCGCCGTCTCGATGCCCGCACTGCCGCGCATCCGCTCGATCCTGTCGCGGGAGCGGCTGTTCACGGTCGTACAGGACCTCTACCTGACGGAGACGGCGCGGCTGGCCGACGTGGTACTGCCCGCCGCGACCTGGGGCGAGAAGACCGGCGCGCTCACCAACGCGGACCGAGCTACGGCAAGGATCTGGAGACCGGGGCCTCGCAGGAGGTCGTGGGGTACCCCTCCCTCAACCCCGACGGCAGGGCGATGCTCAAGGCCGCCGCCTATCTGCCGCCGCACGAGGAGCCGGACGAGGAGTACCCGTTCCAGCTGACGACGGGGCGGACGCTCTACCACTTCCGCACCCGGACGAAGACGGGGCGCGCGCCCCAGCTCAACGACGCCGCCCCCGACGTGTGGGTGGAGGTCTGCGCCGGGGACGCGGAGCGGCTCGGCCTCGGCGAGGGCGACCTGGTCGAGGTCACCAGCAGGCGCGGCGCCCTGCGCGGGCGGCTGCGGGTGACCGCCATCCGGACAGGGCTGCTGTTCGTGCCGTTCCACTACGGCTACTGGGACACCGCGGGCGGGTCGGGACCGGGCCCGGGCACCCCCGGGCGGGCCGCGAACGAGACCACCGTCACCGACTGGGACCCGGCCTCCAAGCAGCCGCTGTTCAAAACGGCCGCGCCCGGTGAACGGCATCGACCTGACCCTGCGCACGCCGCACCGCGGCGAACGGCATCTGGCCCACGACCTGGTGACCGCCGCGGAGCGCGGTGTGAAGCTGGGCGAGCCGCCGGACCACTCCGCGGACGGCGTCTTCGCGACCCTGCGCGAGAAGGCGTCCGAGGCGGTCGTGCACCGGCCGGAGCCGGGTCTGCTCCTCCTGCGCGACCTGCGGGAACTGCATGTCCGCGCGGCGGAGAACTCGCTGCACTGGGAGATGCCGGCCCAGGCCGCCCAGGCGTCGAGGGACAGCGCACTGCTGACGCTCGCCTCCTCCTGCCACCCTGGGACGCTGCGCCAGATGCGCTGGACCAACACCATGATCAAAAACCTGGCGCCGCAGATCCTCACCAGCCTCTGAGCTGCGTCTTGCCCGCCGGGTGCGGTGCCCGGCACCGCCGGTGCGCCACCGGACGCCGAATGGCGGCGGCGGGCCGCGGCACCTGATGATCCCAGTGGGGCACCACCCCGCTGGTGTTCCCGTCGGCACCCCCTCCAAGAGAGCGAGACAGCGTCATGAGTCTTCTGCGTCTGGCCGGCCGGCCGATGCTCGCCTCGATGTTCGTCGCGGGCGGCCTGCAGTCGCTGCGCAGGCCCCAGGACGTGGCACCGGCGGCCGAGCCGGTCGTGCGGCCGGTGGCCGACCGCGTGCCGGTGCTGCCCGACAGCACCGAGCAACTCGTACGGCTCAACGGCGCCGTGCACGTGGTGGGCGGGATCATGCTCGGCCTCGGCCGCTGTCCGCGGCTGGCCGCGCTGGCCCTCGCCGTGACGCTGGTCCCCACCACGCTGGCGGCGCACCGGTACTGGGAGGCGGAGGACCCCGCCGACCGCGCCCAGCAGCGCGTCCACTTCCTCAAGAACCTGTCCATGATGGGCGGGCTGCTGATCGCGGCCGACGACACGGGCAGCGCCCCCTCGTTGCTGTGGCGCGGCCGGCACGCCGCCCACGACCTGCGCCACGACGCCCACTTGGTGCACCGTTCCGTGCGCGCCACGGCCGGCCCCGCCGCGCGCGCGGGCGGCGTCCGCGCCAGGCTGGGGGCCTGAACCGGACGTTGACCCACCGCGCACGGGGGAACCCGGCCGACCGAACGTCCGTGGCGGATCGCTCCCGTAACCGCCACGCCCCTTACGGAGGTGGAACATGGGAAACGGAGGAAACGTCATCGACGAGCTGACGACCGATCATCGTGAGGTCGAGGAGCTCTTCGGCAGGATCGAGGCACTGCCGTCCGGTCACAAGGACCGCAAGCTGTACGCCGATCAGGCCACGATCGAGCTGGTCCGGCACTCGGTGGCGGAGGAGGCGTATCTGTACCCGGCCGTCCGGGAGCACGTGCCGGGCGGCGGCGCCCTCGCGGACAAGGAACTCGAGGACCACGCCGGGGCCGAGCGGATCATGAAGGAGCTGGAGGGCCGCGCGGCGGACGACGCCGAGTTCGACCGCTTGATCGGCAAGCTGATGAGCGAGATCCGTGAGCACCTCGCCGACGAGGAGGGCAACCTGTTCCCGCGGCTGCGCCAGGCGTGCCCCGAGGACGCCCTGGACGAGTTGGGCGAGAAGGTCCGTCGGGCGAAGAAGACGGCGCCGACCCGGCCGCACCCGTCGGCCCCGGACAAGCCGCCGATGAACAAGCTCCTCGCCCCCGGCGCGGGCATGGTCGACCGCGTGCGGGACGCGCTGTCGGGGCGGGGCAAGTCCGGCTGACCGGGCGGGCCACCGCCCCCGGTGGCGAACCCGGAGACGGCTGCCTGAGGGCCCGCCCGGCTCCGCGCGGACGTCCGCGCCCGTCGCGAGCCGCGGGTCGGGCGACGAGGGCCCGACCCGGATCCAGCCGGGCCAGGAGCCCGGCGTGGTGCAGGGCGGCGACGGGGGCGACGAGGTCCGGGGGGCGCAGCAGGGCCGCCGCCCGGCGGTCGGCGTCGTCGGGTGCGAGCAGGCGGCGGAACTCCGCCGGTATCCCGGCCGAGGGGCCGTCCTCGGCCGGCGCGGCCACGGCCGGCCCGGCGAGCGCCGGGTCGGTCAGCAGGCAGGCCGCCCAGCCGGCGACGACCTCGTCCACCCAGGTCCGCCAGGCGTGCGCGTCCGGGTCGGCGGGCGTCGCGCCGTCGGCTCCCGTGATCCAGTCGAGCCGGGCCGAGCCTCCGGGGCCCGTCACGCCCAGCAGCGCCACGTCCATCGGGGTCGGATGGCGCAGTCGGGCCGCGACCGTCACGGCCTGCCGGGCCTGCACCTCGCACAGGGCGTCGGCCAGGGCGCCACCGGACGCCGGGTAGGCGCGGGTGAGCCACTGTGCGGTCGCCGCGATGACGGGGGAGAGATCTGTGTGCACTGCCGGGCCGTCCGAACTGCTCGTCGTGGGGAACACGGGGTCCGTGGGCCACACCATGTCGTACGGATCCCTGCCCACCCGGGGGATGCGATCCTGGAGCGCGTTCGCCGATCAGCGGAGTCCCGCCCGGCCCACCGGTGTGGAGGAACAGTCCTGAGTACCACCGTCCTCTCCGAGGCCGTGCCCGTCGTCCTGCTGCTGGGCGTCCTGGCCTTCGCCGTGCTGCGCCCGCGGGGGCTGCCGGAGGCGGTGGCCGCCGTGCCCGCCGCCGTGCTGGTGGTGGCGCTCGGCATGGTCTCCCCGCACCGGGCGTGGGAGCAGACCCGTACGCTGCTGCCGGTCGTCGTCTTCCTCGCGCTCGTCCTGATGCTGGCCTACCTGTGCGCCAAGGAGGGCCTGTTCGAGGCCGTCGGCGCGGCCGTGGCCCGCCGGTGCGGCGGCAGTCCGCGGCAGCTGCTGACCGGGGTCTTCGCGGTGGCCTGCGCGGTCACGGCCGTGCTCAGTCTGGACGCGACCGCCGTACTGCTCACCCCCGTGGTCCTGGCCACCGCCTCGCGGGCCGGTGCGCGGGCCCGCCCGCACGTGTACGCGACCGCGCATCTGGCGAACTCCGCCTCCCTGCTCCTGCCGGTCTCCAATCTGACCAACCTGCTGGCGTTCACGGCCAGTGGGCTCACCTTCACCCGGTTCGCCGCGCTGATGGCGCTGCCCTGGCTGGCCGCGATCGCGGTCGAGTACGCCGTGTTCCGCCGCTTCTTCCGCACGGACCTGGCCGAGCCGGTGTCCGCGGCCCCCGCCCGCGCCGGCTCCGTGTCCGTCGCTCCCGGTCCCTCCGGTCCCCTCACCGGTCCCTCCGGTCCCACCGGTCCCACCGGTCCCGCCCCCGCGAAGGCTCGGGGCGATGCACCCGGTGCCGGGCCGGTTGCGGCGTCCGCGCCGCCCGGGCCCGCCGTGCCCCGTTTCACCGTGGTCGTCGTGGCCCTGACCCTGGCCGGGTTCGCGGTGGCCTCGCCGGCCGGAGTGGACCCCGCCTGGGCCGCGCTGGGCGGCGTGCTGGTGCTCGGGGTACGGGCGCTGGCCCGCCGCCATGTCACGCCCCGCGAGCTGGCGGGCGCCGCCGCGCCGCTGTTCTGCCTGTTCGTACTCGCCCTCGGCATCGTGGTGCAGGGGGTGCTGGCGGGCGCGTCGGCGACCGGGCTGGGGCGGCTGCTGCCGGACGGGGACTCGCTGCCGGCGCTGCTCGGGGTGGCGGCGGTCGCGGCGGTGCTGGCCAACGTCGTCAACAACCTGCCCGCCGTACTCGCCCTGCTCCCGCTGGCCGCGCCCGCCGGTCCGGCCCAGGTCCTCGCCGTGCTGATCGGGGTGAACCTGGGGCCCAATCTGACCTACGTCGGTTCGCTGGCGACCCTGCTGTGGCGGCGCATCCTGCACCGGCACGGCATCGAGGTGGAGCTGGGCCGGTTCACCGCGCTGGGGCTGCTCACGGTGCCGGCCACGGTCGCCGCGTCGACGGTGGCCCTGTGGGGGGCGCTGCGCCTCATCGGGGCCTGACGACGCCCGCGGCACCGCCGTCCGCCGGACATCCGCTCACTGGGTCGCCACGACGATGCAGCGCCGCAGCTCCGCCAGGGCCCCGAGGTCGCCCTCGACGGTCACACCGCGGTCCCCGTCGGCGCCCGCCCGGTTCCACAGCGACCGCAGCACACTCTCCGGGGGGCCGCTCAGCGTCGCGTCGGCCGTGCCGTCGCCCGCGCCGTCCGTGACGGTGAACTCGCCCGGTCCGGTCCGTACCCGCCAGGCGGCGTGGTCGCCGGCCCGCACCAGGAACGTGCGCCCCGGCGAGCCGTCCAGGATCTCGGTGAAGTAGTCGCCCCACTCCGCCACCGAGTACGCGGCGAAGACCTTCAGCAGTTCGTCGACGCCGTCCACGGCGAGGTCGTCGGGTACGGCGGTGACGGGCCGTCCGGTGGCGAGTTCGGCGTCGATGCGGTGGACGACGGCCTCCTGCGCCATCCGCCGGATCCAGAAGCCGACGCTCTGGTCGGGCCCGTACCAGGTGCCGGCCGGGTCCTCGGGGGCGCGGGCGGCGAACTCGGCGCGCAGCGCCGCGTAGCCCCGGTCGAGCAGCTCCGTCGGTGCCTCGTCGGCGAACTCCTCGGGCGGCCAGGGCTCGGGCTCGGCCCCGTCGCGCATGGCGGCGGCCTTGTGCAGGTAGACCTCGCCGACGTGCCGGGTCAGATCGGCGACGGTCCAGCCGGGGCAGGTGGGCACCGGGGCGTCGGGGTCGGTCTCGACGGCGCCCCGCAGCCGGTCGTGGTCGGTCGCGAGGCAGTCGAGGAAGCGGGTGAACTCCATGCCGCCGAGCCAAACACACGGTCAGGCCCGGGGCACGCCGTTTTCCACGTGCCCGGCGTCCCCGCACCCCCGCGCCCGGCCCGCGCTCACCACGCCGGGCTGGGGACCGCGGGGCGCCGGACCGCTTCGGCGGCGTCCCGCAGGTGCAGCGCGACGGTGATCAGGGCGCGCAGCGCGGAGGGCCGCAGGCTCTGGGCGCTCTCGGCGGCCAGCACCAGCAGGCAGCCCGCGGCCTGCTCGACGACCGGGACGGAGAAGGCGAAGTCGTCGCCGCCGGCCCCGCGGAAGGCGCGCCACGGTGTGGCGGCACCGTCGATGGCCTTGTGCACGGCCTGTTCGAGGTGCTGTGCGGCCTGCCGGCACACGGGGGCGGGCAGAACGATGGTGCGATGAAACGCTGAACTGGTCATAGTCCCACTGCTCCCCCGCGCCGGGGCCCTTCGATCGGCACACCGGGCGCTTTTCACCGGGTCGGCGGCAGGGACACCCCGAGTACTCATGTCCCAACGAGTCACATGTCCCATTGGGACATTTTCAGGTGTACGCTCGGAGGCATGACGGCAACGAAGCCCTCCCCCGCCACCGAGGACCGGCGGCAGCGCAAGGCGCGGCGGACCCGCGACGCGCTGGCCACCGCCGCCTGCGACCTGATCCTGGAGCGCGGGCCGGCGGCGACCACGGTGGAGGCGATCGCCGAGCGTGCGGACGTCACGCGCCGCACGTTCAGCCGGCACTTCGCCGGCAAGGAGGACGCGGCGCTCGACTTCGTCCGCCGGGACGGCGACCGGATCAACGCGCTGCTGCGGTCCCGCCCCGCCTCGGAGCCGCCCCTGCTGGCCTATCGCAGGGCCGTACGGGAGTGGCTGGCGGACCGGGAGGACCCGGCCTGGCACGTGCGTCCGCGGATGCGCCGCCTGCTGGCCCTGGCCGACACCGAGCCCGAGCTGTTCGCCGCCTACCAGCGCATCCGGGTCGACGCCCAGGAGGAGTCGATCCGCATCGTCGCCGCCCGGCTCGGCAGCGACGACGCCCGGGACGTGCGCCCGGCCGCCGTCGTCGACGCCGCCGCCGGGGTCCTGATCGCCGCCCTGCGCCTGTGGGCGCGCGGCGGTGAGGGGGACTCGGCACCCGCAGACCTCGCCGCCCTCGTGGAGCAGGCCTACGACGCCCTGACCTCGGAGGCCGCGGCCGCGACCCCCGAAAGCACCACCGAAGAGTGAGAACAGCACCATGAGCACCACCGGAACCACCACCGGAACCACCCCCGCCACCACCGGACACGCCGCCGAGTTCACCGGCCGGACCGCCCTCGTGACCGGCGCCGCCTCCGGCATCGGCCTGGCCACCGCCCGCCGGCTCGGCGCCGGCGGCGCCCGGGTCGTCGTCGCCGACTTCAACGCCGAGGGCGCCGAGAAGGCCGCCGCCGAGCTGAGGGCCGAGGGCGTCGAGGCCGCCGCGGTCGAGCTGGACGTCACCCGCCCGGAGTCCGTCGAGGCGGCCGTCGGGTTCGCCGTCGACACGTTCGGCTCGCTGGACCTCGCCGTCAACAACGCCGGCATCGGCGGCCCCAGCGCCCCGACCGGCGAGTACGACGTGGAGGCCTACCAGCGCGTCGTGCGCACCAACCTCGACGGCGTCTTCTACTCGATGCGCTACGAACTGCCCGCCATCGAGGCGGCCGGCAAGGGCGGCTCGATCGTGAACGTCGCCTCCATCCTCGGCTCGGTCGGCTTCGCCGGCTCCCCCGCCTACGTCGCCGCCAAGCACGGCGTGGTCGGGCTGACGAAGGCGGCCGCCGCCGAGTACGCCGCCCGGGGCATCCGGGTCAACGCGGTCGGTCCGGGCTTCATCGACACCCCGCTGCTGAAGACCATGGACGAGGCCGCCTACAACGGTCTGGTCGCCCTGCACCCGGCCGGCCGCCTCGGGCGTGCCGAGGAGGTCGCGGAGCTGATCGCCTTCCTGCTGTCCGACCGCGCGTCCTTCGTCGCGGGCAGCTATCACCTGGTCGACGGCGCCTACACCGCCGTCTGACCGGCACTCGCCCGCCCGAGGGGGGAAGTCCGCGGGCAGTCCGGGGGAAGCCAGGGGAAGTCAGGGGGGAAGAGAACAAAGGAGTTCGATCATGAAGGCACTGCAGTACCGCACCATCGGTGCCCCGCCCGAGGTCGTCACGGTCCCGGACCCGGAACCGGGCCCCGGCCAGGTGCTGCTGAAGGTGACCGCGGCCGGAGTCTGCCACTCCGACATCGCGGTGATGAGCTGGCCCGCCGAGGGCTTCCCGTACGAGCTGCCGCTCACCCTCGGCCACGAGGGCGTCGGCACCGTGGCCGCGCTCGGCGCCGGGGTGACGGGGCTCGCCGAGGGCGACGCGGTCGCCGTGTACGGGCCCTGGGGCTGCGGCACCTGCGCCAAGTGCGCGGAGGGCAAGGAGAACTACTGCCTGCGCGCCGACGAGCTGGGCATCCGCCCGCCGGGGCTCGGCCGCCCGGGGTCCATGGCCGAGTACCTGCTGATCGACGACCCGCGGCACCTGGTCCCGCTGGACGGGCTCGACCCGGTCGCGGCGGTGCCGCTCACCGACGCCGGACTCACGCCGTACCACGCGATCAAGCGGTCGCTGCCCAAGCTGGTCCCCGGCTCCACCGCGGTGGTCATCGGCACCGGTGGTCTCGGCCACGTCGCCATCCAGCTGCTGCGCGCCCTGACCTCCGCCCGGGTCGTCGCCCTGGACGTCAGCGAGGAGAAGCTGCGCCTCGCCCGTGCGGTGGGCGCGCACGAGGCCGTGCTGTCGGACGCGAAGGCCGCGGACGCGGTGCGCGAGATCACCGGCGGTCTCGGTGCCGAGGCCGTGTTCGACTTCGTCGGCGTGGCGCCCACGGTGAAGACCGCCGGTGCCGTCGCGGCCGTCGAGGGCGATGTCACGCTGGTCGGTATCGGCGGCGGATCGCTGCCCGTCGGCTTCGGCATGCTGCCGTTCGAGGTGTCGGTCAACGCCCCCTACTGGGGCAGCCGCAGCGAGCTGATCGAGGTGCTGAACCTGGCCCGCTCCGGTGCCGTCTCGGTGCACACCGAGACGTACTCCCTGGACGACGCCCCGCTCGCCTACGAGCGGCTGCACGAGGGCAGGGTCAACGGGCGCGCGGTGATCCTGCCCCACGGCTGACCGGGCCGGACCCCACGGCCGCGGCACGATCCGCCGGGGCGGCCGAGGGGGCGCGACCGGTCCCCCGTTCCGGTCGTGCCCCCGTCCCGTCGAACCTACGTGGACGGGTCCGCCGTTGTGAATCGTGCCGGTGCCCGCTGCCGGGCCCGGAGCACTCACTCGTGCACAGGTGAGTCCGGATGACCCGGTTTCGTCCCGTGCAGGAGCGGCTGGCCGAGATCACCGGCCGCCAGGTGGGCCAGCACGACCTCGTACAGGTCGCTGCCCGCGGCGAGCAGCTGGCGTTCGAGGACGGGTTCGGCGCTGCGGACGTGCTCGCGGACGGTCTGCGCGTGCATGCCGAGCTTCTGGGCGGCACGCTCGGCGTTGCCGCCCGCGGCGATCCAGGTGCGCAGGCTGCGCCGCAGGTCCCGGCCGTCCGGGTCGAGGCGGCCGAGCAGGTCGGCGGCCCAGGTGCGCAGCGCGGGCCCGGCCAGCAGGTCGGTGAGCCGGGCGGCGGCCCGTGCGCCGGCGCCCGGCGGGGGTTCGGCGAGGACCACCTGGGCGTTCAGGGCCAGGTGGACGGCGGCCCGGACGGTCAGGTCGGCGAAGTCCGTGCGCAGCAGCGACTCGACCCGGTCCATGCGGGCGCGGACCGTGTTGCGGCTGACGCCGAGGACCTTCGCCGTGTTGACGGCGGTGAACTCCAGTCCCAGCCGGGTGGTGGCGATCAGTTCGGCGCGGGTGTGGTGCGACAGGCCGTCCAGCGGGCTCAGCACGTCCGCCGTCCAGTCGTGCAGGGCCGCCGGGTCCATCAGCCGCTCGGGGCGGGTCCGCTCGGCGTACAGGGCCGCCTTCTCCGGGCGGAACCGGGCCACGGCCAGGGCGCTGACGGCCTGTCCGTAGGCGGCCGCGGTGCGGGCGAGGCCCTGCCGGGCGCTGCCGCCGACGAACACGCCGGGGCGGCGTCCGACGAGCGTGCGCAGTTCCCGCCCGGCCGTGTCGCGCGGGGCGAGCACGATGACGTGTCCGTCGACCGCCGGGCACCGCACGACCAGCGCCCGCTCCCCCGTCGCCGTCAGGCACTCCTCGGCGAGGCGGTCCCGTTCGGCGGGGCTGCTCTCCACGACGTACACGCACGCCGTGTCCGTGTCGAGGAGGCCGGGCCAGAGTCCGGCGGCCACCCGGCGGGCGGAGACGGTGTCCTCCACCATCAGCAGTTGCAGGATGGCCAGGCGCAGGTCGGAGGTGGCCCGCCGCAGCCGGTGTCCGGCCGCGGTCGACTCGTGGCCGGCCAGCAGCAGCTCCAGCACCTGGGCGGCGTGCGTGACGATGTCGAAGACGCGCCGGTCGAAGGGCTCCTCGCGGGCGACCGCGAGGACGGCGGCCGGTGCCGGACGGGACCGCTCCACGCGCACCAGCCGCAGATGGCGGCCCCCGTCCTCCAGTGCGGCGGACGCGATCCGGCCGGAGGTGACGTCGGCGACCAGGACGTCGTCCAGCGTGACCCGGGTGCCGGCCAGCAGCCGGCCGGTGTCGTCCTGCAGCGCGACGGTGGCCCGCGCGATGCCCGCGAGCCACGCCACGACCCGGTTCAGGTCGCGGCCGGCCGGCCGCAGGTGGTCGAGCAGTTCCTGCTCCCATCCCGCGTGCTCACCGGCCCCGGACGCCCGCTGCCGTCCGCCGTCCTCTCGGCCCGCCACGTCGGCCTTCTCCTCGTCTCGTCTCGCCTCGCCTCGCCTCGTCCCCGGCCCAGGTCCGGGACGTTACCTCATGGCTCCGCGCACGGGACCCCTCCCGGCGTCGGCGACGGGGCCGCGCCGGGCCTGTCGGGCGGGGCGGGCGAACGGGCATAAGCTCGGTGAATGGCGAAGTACTTCGACGTGCACCCCGACAACCCCCAGCCGCGCAGCATCGCCCAGGTCGCCGACAGCGTCCGCTCCGGCGCGCTGATCGCGTATCCGACGGACTCCTGCTACGCGCTGGGCTGCCGACTGGGCAGCCGCGACGGGATCGACCGCATCCGGTCGATCCGGCAGCTGGACAACCGGCACCACTTCACCCTCGTCTGCCAGGACTTCGCGCAGCTCGGGCAGTTCGTGCAGATCGACAACGACGTGTTCCGGGCGATCAAGGCCTCGACGCCCGGCAGCTACACCTTCATCCTGCCCGCGACGAGGGAGGTGCCGCGCGCGCTCCAGCACCCGAAGAAGAAGACGGTGGGCGTGCGCATCCCCGACCACGTCGTCACCCAGGCCCTGCTCGCCGAGCTCGGTGAACCGCTGCTGTCCAGCACGCTGTTGCTGCCCGACGAGGAGGAGCCGATGACGCAGGGCTGGGAGATCAAGGACCGGCTCGACCACGTGCTGGACGCAGTCGTCGACTCCGGGGACTGCGGCACCGAGCCCACCACGGTCGTCGACTTCTCCGGCGGCGAGGCGGAGATCGTGCGGCACGGCGCGGGCGACACGACCCGGTTCGAGTAGCGAGACGTCCGCCGGCCGTCCGGAGGCGGCCGACGGTCCGGTCGCGCTCGTCGGCTACTGCACGGGCGCCGGGTTCCACGGCGCCGAACTGGCGGCGCCCGCCACGGCTACACGCAGGCCGGCACCGCTGCCTACGACCCGGAGGCGACCGAGCGGCGCTGGGCGGCCCTGCTCGGCCTCCTGAAGCGGCCGTTCCGACTCCGGACGCCCCGGAACGGCCCGTCCTGGGCGGGAGTTGGCGCGCCTCCCCCGTCCGGCCCCGGGTGCGGGCGTTGTTACCGTGCCCGGGTGTCCAACTCCTCACGCGATTCAGCCGAAGGCGCCGGCTGGGGCTCCGCCAAGCCCGGCGCCTACCGAGCGCTCATGCCGGGGCGCACCGAGAAGCTGTCCTGGCTGAGCCCGAGAACGCTGTGGGCCGCCCGCAACGGCGTGCTGGCCTCCTGGTTCGGGGACCCCACGGGCCGGACCCGCTCCCGCTGGGTGGCGCAGCGGGCGGCGGCCGGGGCACCGGCCGACAAGGTGATCCGCCGGGACGACCCCGACCGGTTCTCCTTCCTGGTCATCGGTGACACGGGCGAGGGCGACGACCCCCAGTACGCCGTCGTGCCAGGGCTGTTGGAGGCCGGCCGGGACACCCGGTTCGCGGTCCTCGCGAGCGACGTGATCTACCCGGTGGGCAGCGCCGACGACTACGGCACGAAGTTCTTCCGCCCCTACCGCGACTACCGGGCACCCATATACGCGATACCGGGCAACCACGACTGGTACGAGGACCTGGGCGGCTTCATGCGGGTCTTCTGCGACGACGCCCCGCCCCTTGCCCCGGAAGCCGCGCCGCGCCGGTTCAGCCGCGCGTGGCTGCGGTCCCTGTTGTGGCACCGGCCGCGTCCGGACGACGGTGCCCGCCTGGCCGAGGCGCGCGAGCTGCGCCCGGCCCCCGCACAGCAGTCCGCCCAGCCGGGACCGTACTGGGCCGTCGACGCCGGTCCGGTCAGGATCGTCGGCATCGACACCGGGCTGCTGGGCACCGTCGACGCCGAGCAGGGTGCCTGGCTGCGCGAGGTGTCGGCGGGAGAGCGGCCGAAGATCCTGGTCACCGGCTCGCCCCTGTACGTGGACGGCGAGCACCACCCGTGCGAGATCGAGGGCGGCGGCACGGTCGACGACATCGTGCGCGATCCGGCCCACCACTACGTCGCGGCGGTCGGCGGCGACATCCACAACTATCAGCGCTACCCGGTCGACGTGGACGGCCGCACCGTGCAGTACGTCGTGGCGGGCGGCGGGGGTGCGTTCATGCACGCCACGCACACCATCCCGCGCGTCTCGGTGGCCGGCGTCACCGAGGACGACTTCCGCTCCTATCCGCTGCGCGGCGACTCGCTGGCCTTCTACAGCGCGCTGTACGGCCGCAGGCTGCGGCTGCGGCGCCTGTTCACCCTCACGGAGGCCGAGGCGACGGCCGTGATCGCCGAACGCCTCGGCATCCGCACCGGCCGCGCGCCGGGGGAGGGCGCCCGGGTCACCCGGCGCACCCGGATCGTGGCCGGGCTGCTCGGCACCGCGCGGCGGCCCGAGCGCCGCAAGCGGTTCCGGCTGCCGGTGCGCAAGATCTACACGTCGGTGTTCTCGCCGGGGTCGGCGACGTACAGCCCGCCCTTCTTCAAGTGCTTCCTGCGCCTGGACGTGACGCCGGAGGCGGTCCGGCTGCGCTGCTACGCCGCCACCGGCAACCGGGCGCAGGAGGAGGACCCGCCGGTCGAGGACGAGGTGACGATCCCCCTCGGGTGAGCGGTGCCGGGCCCTCCTCGCCGGGGCCCCGTCTCACCAGCGGCCCGCCCCGCTGCCGACGACCGGCTCGGACGGGGTGCCGTCGACGCCCACCGGTACGTCGCCGGTGAGCATCACCCGGTGCATGGTCCGGGGGTGGTCGAGGTGGGCGTGGTCGCCGGGGGCGAGGTGGATGGTGGCCCGGTTGTCCCAGAAGGCGACGCTGCCGGGTTCCCAGCGGAAGCGGACCGTGTACTCGGGGCGGGTGGCCTGCTCCAGGAGGAGGTCCAGGATCGCCGCGCTCTCGGGGCGGGAGAGCCCGGCGATCTGCTCGACGTAGTAGCCGTTGACGAACAGCACCCGCTCCCCCGTCTCCGGGTGGACGCGGACCAGCGGGTGCACGGTCGCGGTCTGGTGGTCCAGGAGGTGCCGGACGTAGGCGTCGTCGCCGGGCCGTGGCTGGTAGCCGACGCCGAGGCGGTGTTCGGCGCGCAGGGTGTCGACGAAGGCGCGCAGCGGGGCGGACAGCCCGGCGTAGGCGGCGGCGAGGTTCGCCCAGGTGGTGTCGCCGCCGTAGGGGGGCACCGTCTCGGCGCGCAGGATCGTCGCCGCCGGGGGGTCGACGCGGGCCCCGTGGTCGCAGTGCCAGCCGCGCAGCAGTGTGTGGCGCCGGCGCCGCAGCCATTCGTCGTGCTCCATCCCGAAGCGCCCGCCCAGCTCCAGCCGGTCGGCGGTCGTCTCGACCTCCGGGAAGCCGGCCGGCGAGGCCTTGCCGCGCCGGGGCAGGACGACCGGCTCGCCGAAGAGACGGGCGAACGCGACGTGCCCGGCGTGGTCGAGGCGCTGGTCGCGGAAGAACACCACCTTCCAGCGCAGTACCGCCGACCGCACCGCCGCGACCTGTGCGGCGTCGAGGCCCGCCGCGAGGTCGACGCCGCGGATCTCGGCGCCGATGTGTCCGGCGACCGGTGCCACCTCGATTCCCGTCGTCCCGTCCGCTGCCGTGTCCCTTGCACTTTCCCTCGCGCTGTCCTTCGCGCTCTCCGTCGTCATGCGGAGATCGTGGCAGACCCTCCGCCGCGCCGTCCGGTTGATCACCGGTCGTTGCCTGGGGGAGGCTGGACGGGCGGCACACCGCCGCGCCCAGTCGAGGGAAGGTCCCACGGTGATCAGCATTCCCGCGTACACGCTCAACGACGGCACCAGCCTCCCCGCCCTGGGTCTGGGCACCTGGCCGATGAAGGACGAGGAGGCCGAACGGGCGGTCCGCGCGGCCCTGGAGACGGGGTACCGCCTGATCGACACGGCGACGAACTACCGCAACGAGACCGGCGTCGGCCGCGGGGTCGCCTCCGCCGCTCTCCCCCGCGAGGAGATCGTCGTGACGACCAAGCTGCCCGGCCGGCACCACGGCTACGAGGAGACCCTCGCCTCCTTCGAGGAGTCCCGCGCCCGTCTCGGTCTGGAGTACGTCGACCTGTACCTGATCCACTGGCCGCTGCCGCGCGTGGACAAGTACGTCGACTCCTGGAAGGCCATGGTCAAGCTGCGCGAGGACGGCCTCGTGCGGTCGGTGGGCGTCTCCAACTTCACGGCGGAGCACATCGAGCGGCTGGAGAAGGAGACGGGTGTCCTGCCGTCCGTCAACCAGATCGAGCTGCACCCGCTGTTCCCGCAGGACGAGCTGCGCGCCTTCCACGAGCGCAAGGGCATTCGCACCGAGAGCTGGAGCCCGCTGGGCCGGGGCAGCGATCTGCTGGACGACCCCGCCGTCGCCGCGGTCGCCGCGGCGCACGGTGTGACGCCCGCCCAGGCGGTCCTGCGCTGGCACACCCAGCTGGGCGCGGTGCCGATCCCGAAGTCCGCCGACCCGGCGCGGCAGCGGGCGAACCTGGACGTCTTCGGCTTCGAACTGGACGCCGGGCAGATGCGCGCGGTGGCGGACCGCGTCCACCGGCGGATCGGCGGCGACCCGGAGGTGCACGAGGAGTTCTGAGCGGGGTACCCGGTCCGGGTCGGCGAGGATCGAGGTCTCCCGGGAAGGAGCGGCAGGTGGACGGCGAGGACGACGGGCTGCGGGACTACCACGGCAAACGGGACTTCGGCCGGACCGGGGAGCCCGCGGGTCCGGGGGCGCCCGGCGAGGGCGGGGCCCCGGACGGGGACGGGCCACCGCGTTTCGTCGTGCAGATCCACGACGCGAGCACCCTGCACTTCGACTTCCGCCTGCAGGTGGCCGACGTGCTGAAGTCCTGGTCCGTGCCGAAGGGGCCGTCGGCGGACCCGAGCGACAAGCGGCTCGCGGTGCCGACGGAGGACCATCCGCTGGAGTACGAGGAGTTCGAGGGCGTGATCCCGGCGGGTGAGTACGGGGGCGGCACGGTCATCGTGTGGGACCACGGCACCTACGAGCCGCTGAGCCACGACCGGCGGGGACGGCCCGTCGACTTCGCCGAGTCGCTCGCGCACGGGCACGCCCGGTTCCGGCTGCACGGCGCGAAGCTGCACGGCGAGTACGCGCTGACCCGGTTCCGCGGCGGCCCGGACGGCGGCGCCGGTGCGGACGCGGCATGGCTGCTGGTGAAGACGGCCGGCGGCGGGCGCGGGCACGGCACCCCCGATCCCCGGCGGGCCCGGTCCGCGCGCACCGGCCGGACGCTGGCCCGGGTGGCGGCGGAGGACGGCCAGGGGTAGGCGGGCGGTTCACTCCGGGGGCAGGGGCTGTTCGGCCCAGATGGTCTTGCCGGTGTCCGTCTGGCGGCTGCCCCAGCGCTGGGTGAGCTGGGCGACCAGGAGCAGGCCCCGGCCGCCCTCGTCGAAGGCGTGGGCGCGGCGCAGGTGGGGCGAGGTGGAGCTGGCGTCGGAGACCTCGCAGATGAGGGCGGTGTGGCGGATGAGGCGCAACTGGATGGGCGGCTCGCCGTACCGGATCGCGTTGGTGACCAGTTCGCTGACCACGAGTTCGGTGACGAAGGCCGTGTCGTCCAGCCCCCAGGCCGTCAGCTGTTCGCCGACGGACCGCCTGGTGGCCGCCACTCCGGCGGGGTCGGGAGGGACGTCCCAGGTGCGCACCCGGTCCTCGCCCAGGGCCCGGGTGCGGGCCAGCAGCAGCGCGACGTCGTCGCCGGGTTCCTCGGGCAGCACGGCCTTGAGGACGCCGTCGCACAGCGCGTCGAGGGAGGTCGCGGGCGCGGTCAGCGCCCGGCGCAGTTCCGCCGTGGCGTGGTCGACGTCGCGGTCCCGGTCCTCGACGAGTCCGTCGGTGTAGAGCGCGACGACGGAGCCCTCCGGCAGTTCCAGCTCCGTCGCCTCGAAGGGCAGCCCGCCGACGCCGAGCGGCGGCCCGGCGGTCATGTCGACGAGGCGGGTGGTGCCGTCGGGGAGGAGGAGGGCGGGCGCGGGGTGACCGGCGGCGGCCAGGGCCAGCCGGCGGGAGACGGGGTCGTACACGGCGTACAGGCAGGTGGCGCCCAGTTCGGCGACCTCCGTGTCGCCGCCGTCGTCGGCGCCGCCGGCCGCGAGGTGGGTGACGAGGTCGTCGAGGTGGGTGAGGAGCTCGTCGGGGGGCAGATCGACGTCGGCGAGGGTGCGTACGGCCGTGCACAGGCGGCCCATGGTCGCCGTGGACGGGATGCCGTGGCCCACCACGTCGCCGACGACGAGGCCGACGCGGGTGCCGGAGAGCGGGATGACGTCGTACCAGTCGCCGCCGATGCCCGCCGCGGACGCGGAGGGGAGGTAGCGGTGGGCCACCTCGACCGCGGCCTGACCGGGCAGGTCCCTGGGGAGCAGGCTGTGCTGGATCGCCAGGGCCGTGGAGCGCTCGCGCGCGAAGCGGCGGGCGTTGTCCACGGAGACGGCGGCCCGGGAGACCAGTTCCTCGGCGAGTACGGCGTCCTCGGTGGCGTACGGCTCCCGGGGCGCGGTCCGGGCCGCCAGCGCGACGCCCAGGGTGGTGCCGCGGGCGCGCAGGGGGACGGACAGGGTCGAGCAGACGGCTTCGCGGAACGGGCGGTTGTGCGGGGCCTCGGCCTCGCGGGTCCGCATCCACCGGTCGAAGTCCGGGTCGCCGGGGCCGCTGAGGACGACGCGGCCCTCCCGGACGGCCCGGGCGGGCGGGCTGTCGGACGGGTGGATCTCCTGCCCGCCGAGGTGCACGGCGGGGGTGGGGAAGCCCTCGGTGGCGGAGGCGTGGGCCACCCGGCGCAGTTGGCCGGTCCCGGGCGGCACGGCGAGGGGCTCGTCGGTGCCGAGCACCCAGTCGAGCAGGTCGACGCTGGCGAAGCCGGCGAACCGGGGCACGAGGAGGCCGACCAGTTCCTCGGCGGTGCGGACGACGTCGAGGGTGCTGCCGACCGCCCCGGCCGCGTTCAGCAGGGCCAGCCGCTCCCGGGCCCGGTGCTGTTCGGTGCTCTCCAGCGCCGCCATGGCGACGGCGGTGAGCGTGCCGGAGGCGTCGTGGACCGGCCAGATCTCCACGGTCCAGGCGTGCAGGCAGCTGCCGGCGGGCGCGGGGGCGTAGCTCTCGTACTGGACGGGCCGTCCTCGGTCGGCCGCCACCCGCAGGTGGTGCAGGAAACTCCGGGGGTCGCCCTCGAAATCGGCCAGCGTGTCGGACAGGCTGCGGCCGAGCAGTTCCTCCGCGGGCCTGCCGATCATCCGGCACGCGGTGTCGTTGACGTGCACGAAGCGCAGCTCGGGGTCGAGGACGGACATGGACAGGGAGGCCTGCCGTACGGCGTCGCCGATCAGGGCGGGCGCCGGGCCGCCGGGCGCGTCGGCGGTCGCCAGGTAGCCGACGGGGGCGCCGTCGGCGCCCCGCAGGGGGCGGATCCGCAGCCCGAGGCTCACCGGGTGGCCGTCCCGGTGGCGGACCACGACGGTGCCGGACAGGGCGGTGCCGGCCGGGTCGGTGCGGGACAGGGGGCCGGTGGGTGCGCCCCGCGCGAGCAGGTCCCGCGCGGGGCGTCCTACGACCTCCTCGGCCGCGTGTCCGGTGAGCCGCCGCGCGCCGTCGCTCCAGCCCGTCACCAGTCCGCGGGCGTCGACGGTCATCGCGGCGGAGGAATCCTCCATGCCGTCCAGGATCATCCCAGGACGATGCGGTATCAACCGGGGCGGGGCCCGGGTGGTCCCGTCACGGTCGGTGAGCGCGGAGCGCGGCGAGGGCGCGGTCGGCGTGCGTGTTCATCCTGATCTCGCTGCGGACGACGTCCAGCAGGGTGCGGTCCTGCCCGACGACGAAGGTGACCCGCTTGGTGGGAGCCAGGCTGAAGCCCCGCTTCACCCCGAACCGCTCGCGGACCGCACCGTCGGTGTCGGACAGCAGCGGCATGCCCAGGCTGTGGCGCCCGGCGAACTCCTGCTGGCGTTCGACGGGGTCGCCGCTGACGCCGACGGGCCGGGCGCCGACCGCGGCGAACTCGGCGGCGAGGTCGCGGAAGTGGCAGGCCTCCGCGGTGCAGCCGGTGGTCAGGGCGGCGGGGTAGAAGAAGAGGACGACCGGGCCGTCGGCGAGCAGGTCGGACAGGCGGCGGGGGGTGCCGGTCTCGTCCGGCAGCGTGAAGTCCTCGACGGTGTCGCCCACGGCGGGGAGCGCGCTCATGACCGGCTCCCGCTGCTCCGGGCGACGGCGCGGGCCCACAGCACGAGCGGCACCTGTACGGGCAGCCGTCCGAGGGCGGCGGCCTGCTGCGGGGCGGGGCGGTGCCGCCAGTCCCAGGCCATCTTGACGTTGGCGGGGAACACCCCGACGAAGAAGGCCGCGGCGCTCAGCGCGGCGGCCCTGCGGGTGCGCGGCACGGCGAGTCCGGCGGCCAGCGCGAGTTCGGCGACGCCGCTGGCGTACGTCCAGGCCCGGGGGGTGCCCGGCAGGGAGCGCGGGACGGTGGCGTCGAAGGGGCGGGGCTGGGCGAAATGGGCGACGCCCGCGGTGGCCAGCAGGCCGGCGAGCAGCAGGGGTGAGCGTTCGGACCGTGACACGGTTCCTCCTCATGGGGGGCCTGCCGCGCGATATTACTCGACGGTAAGAACCGGGGGGTGGACGGCTCCCGCCCGAACCGGTCCCGCCCCCGGCGTCGCCCGCCGTCGGGTCACCGACGGCACGCGACGCCGACGTGCGGTGAGCGACGACGCCGTGCGACGCCGCGGTGTGACGCCGACGTGCGACGAGCTTGCGACCGGCCGGCCCGCCGCCCGCCCCTCACAGCCGCGAGCCCCGGCGCTCCCCGCGCAGCAGCCAGGCGAGGACCGAGGGTGAGCGGATCCCGCCCGAACCGGTCCCGCCCCCGGCGCCGCCCGCCGTCCGGTCACCGACTGCACGCGACGCCGACGTGCGGTGAGCGACGACGCCGTGCGACGCCGCGGTGTGACGCCGACGTGCGACGCGCTTGCGACCGGCCGGCCCGCCGCCCGCCCCTCACAGCCGCGAGCCCCGGCGCTCCCCGCGCAGCAGCCAGGCGAGGTAGGCGCCGCCCGCCACTCCGGTCACCACGCCCACCGGCAGCAGGGCGGACCCGGTCAGCCGCTGGGTGGCCAGGTCGGCGGCGGTCACCAGGAAGGCGCCCGTCCACCCGGCGCTGAGCACTCCCGGACCGGCGGCGCGGGTGACCCGGCGGGCCAGCTGCGGGGCGGCCATGGCGACGAACGGGATCGGACCGGCCGCGGCGACGGCCATCGCGGTCAGTCCCGTACCGGCGCTCAGCAGGACGAGACGGCTGCGTTCGGGCGGGACCCCCAGCGCGGCGGCGGTGTCGTCGCCCATCTCCAGCATGGTCAGCCGCCGCCCGTGCACCAGGACCACCGGGACCAGCACCACCAGTCCGAGCGCCGCGACACGGACGTCGGCCCAGTCACGGGCGTTGAGCGAGCCGATCATCCAGCTCGCGGCCTGCGCCGCCTTGCCGATGTCGGCGCGCACGTACAGGAAACTGGTCGCGGAGCCGAGCACGGCGGAGGCACCGATGCCGACGAGGACCAGCCGGTAGCCGTGCACGCCCCGCTTCCAGGCCAGCAGGTAGACGGCGACGGCGGTGGCCAGGCCGCCGCACACCGCGCCGAGCGCCGTCTGTGCCGCGCCGGCGTCGAGGAGGATGATCGCGACGAGGGCGCCCGCCGAGGCGCCGTTGCCGAAGCCGATGATGTCGGGGCTGCCGAGCGGGTTGCGGGTCAGCGACTGGAACACCGCGCCCGCCATCCCCATGCCGAAGCCGACCAGCCCGGCCACCAGGGCCCGCGGCAGCCGCAGGTCGAGCACCACGAACCCGGCGCCCGGCGGGCCGCCGCCGGTCAGGGTGCGCAGCACCTCGGGCGGGGACAGTTCGTACGTCCCGGTGCCGATGGCCAGCACCATGGCGCAGGCCGTCAGCGCGGCGAGCGCGACGCAGACCAGCAGGGCGCGGACGTCGTAGCGCAGCGACCAGCGTCCGGCGTGCAGGAGTCCGGGCCGCACGGTGCCGTCCTTCACGGAGCTCACAGCTGGGCCACCTTCCGACGGCGGACGAGATGGATGAACAGCAGTCCGCCGAGGAAGGCGGTGACCGTGCCCACCTCGATCTCGGAGGGTGGCACCACGATCCGTCCGACCACGTCGGAGACGAGCAGCAGCACCGGCGCGTACAGGGCGCAGTAGGGGAACATCCAGCGCGGGTCGGGGCCGCAGAAGGCGCGGGCGGCGTGCGGGATCATCAGGCCCACGAAGCCGATCGGCCCGCACACGGCGGTGGCGCCGCCGCACAGCAGGGTGATGGCGAGGACGGACAGCACCCGCACGCGCCGCACGCGGGTGCCCAGTGCCAGCGCGTGGTCCTCGCCGAGGGCGAGCGCGCCGAGCGGCCGGGCCAGCGCCAGGGCGAGCAGCGCGCCGGCCGCGAGCAGCGGTGCCACCGTGAGCAGCAGCGAGACGTCGCGCTTGGCGAGGGTGCCGACCGACCAGTACCGCATCTCGTCGAGGGTGCTCAGGTGCCACAGCGACAGGCCGTTGACGTAGCCGAACAGGGCGGCGTTGACGGCGGTTCCGGCCAGCGCGAGCCGCACCGGTGTGGCCCACCGGCCGCCGCCGAGGGCGTTGACGGCGGTGGCGGCGAGGGCGGCTCCGGCCAGCGCGAACCACAGGTAGCCGGTGAACGACGTGATGCCGAGGACGCCGATGGCGGTGACGACGGCCGCGGAGGCGCCCGCGTTCACACCGAGCAGCCCGGGGTCGGCGAGCGGGTTGCGGGTCAGGGTCTGCATGACCGCGCCGCCGAGGCCGAGCGCGATGCCGACGGCGGCGCCGACGAGGGTGCGCGGCAGTCGCAGGTCCCGCACGATCGCGTCGTTCTCCGTGCCGGCGGGCGCGGTGAGCGCCGACCAGACCTGGTCGAGGGGGATCTGCTTGGCACCCACGGCCAGCGAGAGTGCGGCGGCCACCACCAACAGGGCGACACCGAGGAGCAGTCCGGCCGCGCGCAGGGAGCCTCGGGGGCGCGGCCGCTTCGCTCCGTGCGCGGCGTCGGGCGGCACGGGATCGGCCGGATGCGCTGTACATGTTCCAATGGACATGTGCTTAGCTTAGGCTAGCCTTACCTTAGCTGTTGACGATTTCGTCGTCAGTTCCTGACCCCTGCCCTGCCTCCGACCAGCGGTTCACGGAGAACACCGATGACCACCCTCCCCCGCCCCGCCTCCCACGGCGCCGCCACGCCGGACGTCCGCCCCGTCCGGGTCACGGGCCCGCGCCTGGCACGCCTCCTGGAGGAGACCGAGGGGGCCGACGCGGCGCGGCGGGCGGCGTTGACGGACGCCTTCTGGAGCGAGGCGGAGCACCTGGGCAGCCCGCTCGTCGAGGAACTCGACGGGGAGCCGCACCACCGGGCGGTCACGTTCCTGTGGCGCGGCCACCGCGCCACCCGCCGGGTCCTGTTGTGCGGCAACCGCATCACCGACCGCGACCGGCTGGCCGGTTCGCTCCTGGAGCGGGTGCCCGGCACCGACGTCTGGCACCTGGGCCTGCGCCTGCGCTCCGACCACCGCGGTTCGTACCGGCTGGCCGCCGACCTCTCGCTGGGGGACGCGCCCGCCGACCCCGCCGCCCTCCAGCAGCGGCTGCGGTCGCTGTCCGCGCACGCCGCGGCCGACCCGCTGGGCCGCCGTACGGTCGCGACCCGTTGGCAGAGGGCCGACAGTTCGGTCTTCGCCCTGCCCGACGCCCCGGCCGAGCCGTGGGCCGGGCGCCGGGGCACGGTGCCGGCGGGGCGGGTGGAGCGGCACCGGGTACCGGGCTCGGCTCCAGTCGGCGACCGGGACGTCTGGGTCTATCTGCCGCCGGGGCGCGACCGGGCCCCGGCCGCGCCGCTGCCGGTCGTGGTGCTGTGCGACGGCGACATGTGGCTCGGACGGCTCGGTCTCGGCGACACGCTGGACGCGCTGATCGCGGACGGCGCGCTGCCGCCCCTCGTGGTGGTGGCGCCGGACGCCGTGGACCGGCGCACCCGGTGGCGCGACCTCGGCTGCCGGGACCCCTTCGTCGCCTTCCTGGCCGACGCCCTGCTGCCGTGGGCGGCCGGGCGCTGGCCGCTGACCACCGACCCGCGCCGGACCGTGGTCGCCGGGCAGAGCCTCGGCGCCATGACGGCGCTGCACGCGGGCCGGCTGCGCCCCGACCGCTTCGGCAACGTCCTCGCCCAGTCCGCCTCCCTGTGGTGGCGCCCCGGCCTGCCGCCCCCGGGTGCGGTCAAACCACCGGTGCGCGGCGCCCCGTGGCTGGTCGGCCGCTACGCCTCCGGTGCGGCCGCGCCCCTGACGGTCCATCTGGACGTGGGCCTGCACGAGGGCTCCATGGTCGGGCAGACCCTCGCCCTGTACGACGCCCTGCGCGCGACGGGGCACCGGGTCACCCGCGACACGTACAACGGCGGCCACGACTACGCCTGCTGGCACGGGGCCCTGGCCTCCGGCCTGGTGCGTCTGCTGGGCGCCGACGGCGCCGACCCCGCCCCCTGAACCACTCGCCCCTTCATCGCCTCCATCCCTGCATCGCCTCCATCCCTTCATCGCCTCCATCCCTTCATCGCCTCCATCCCTTATCACCAAGGAGTCCCCTTCTCATGTCCCTCGTGCGTGCCTCCCGCAGAACCGTCGTGACGTCCGCCGCAGCCGTCGTGGCGGGAGCCCTGCTCCTCACCGGCTGCGGTGACGACGACGGCGGCAGCGACAGCGCGGGCGGCCAGGCGTCGAGCACCCGTCGGGTCACCGACGCCACGGGCCGCCAGGTCGAGGTACCGACCGCCCCCAAGAAGGTCGTCACCCTGAGCGAGCCCACCCTCGACGCCGCCCTGGCGCTCGGCGTCGAGCCGGTCGGCGCGACCGCCGGACGCGGGCAGCAGGGCGTCTCCACCTACCTGGCCGGCAAGGCGGGCAAGGCGGACGTCGTCGCCACCGTGGCCGAGGCCGACATGGAGAAGCTTGCCGCGCTCCAGCCCGACCTGATCCTCCTCGACGAGACCACGGCGGTGAAGAAGGAGGTCTCCAAGCTGGAGTCCATAGCCCCGACCGTGGTCACCGCCAAGCTCAACGAGGACTGGAAGAAGGCGTTCACGGCCACGGCCGACGCGCTGAACCAGAAGGCCGAGGCCCAGAAGCTGCTGAGCGACTTCGACGCCGACGTGGCCGCGACCAAGGGCAAGCTGGGCGAGAACGCCGGCGCGGTGGTCAGCGTGGTGCGCTGGCAGAACAAGGCGCCGTCCGCGGTCGGCCGGGGCGTGGGCCACGTGGGCGCCACCCTCACCGCGCTCGGCCTGGACCGCCCGGAGGACCAGCAGGGCGTCGGCACCGGCCACAGCGAGCCGGTCAGCCTGGAGAAGCTCTCCACCATCGACGGCGACTGGCTGTTCTTCGGCGCCCTCGGTGAGAAGGCCGACGGGGAGAAGGCGTACGCCGAGGCGAAGCAGGTGCCCAACTTCGGCAGGCTGAAGGCCGAGAAGGAGGGCCACGTCGTCGTGGTCCAGGGCTCCGCGTGGAACAGCGCGGGCGGCCCGCTCGCGGCCCGTGTCGTCCTGGACGACCTGACCGCGGCGCTCACCTCGTGACGGCCGGACTCGACGGCCGGCTCGCCCTCGTGACGGGGGCGGGCCGGGGCATCGGCGCGGCCGTGGTCACCGCGCTCGTCGACGAGGGCGCCCGCGTCGTCGCCACCGACCGCGCGCCCGAGGGCGTCGAGCGGCTCGCCTCCGGGCAGGGCGACGGCCGGATCACCGCCCACGCCCTCGACGTCACCGACGCCGACGCGGTGGAGCGGTTGGTCGACGACACGGAGCACACCCTCGGTCCGCTGGACATCGCGGTCAACGTGGCCGGGATCCTGCGCCCGTCGCACGTCGTGGACCTGGCCGACGAGGACTGGGCGGCCACCTTCGCCGTCAACGCCACCGGCGTCCTGAACGTCTCGCGCGCCGCGGCCCGCCGGATGACCGGACGCGGGCACGGCAGCATCGTCACGGTCGCCTCCAACGCGGCCGGTGTCCCCCGGGCGGGCCTCGCCGCGTACGCCGCCTCGAAGGCCGCCGCCGTCATGTTCACCAAGTGCCTGGGCCTGGAGGTCGCCGGGCGGGGCGTGCGCTGCAACACGGTCTCCCCCGGCTCCACCCTCACCGACATGCAGCGCGCCCTGTGGACGGCCGGTGACGAGAGGGCCTCCGTGCGGCGCGTGGTCGAGGGAGACCCCGCCGCGTACCGCACGGGCATCCCGCTGGGCCGCATCGCCGATCCGGCCGACATCGCCGACGCGGTCGTCTTCCTGGTCTCCGACCGCGCCCGGCACATCACGATGCACGACCTGTACGTCGACGGCGGCGCCACCCTGCGGGCCTGATCCGCCCGCGCCCGCCCCGGGACCGCGCACGCCACCCCCACTGGAGACAGCCATGTCCCTTTCCCTGCACACGCCCCCGCCCACCGCCGCCCCGGCCGAGCCCGGCGCGGCCACCGCCCTCCTGGAGTCCTACCGGCCCGCCACCGACCGCTTCCTCGCCACCCCGCACCGCACCCTCCTGGGCCGCGGTACCGCCGCCGCGGTGCCCCACGACTCCCGCCCGGCCGCCGTCCGGGTGCGTGAGGTGCTGGACACCGCGCGCCGTGCGGGCGTCCCCGCGCCGGTGGTCGTCGGCGCGCTGCCGTTCGCCCCGGACGCCCCGCCCGCGCTGGCCGTGCCCCGGTCGGTGCGGTGGGCGCCGCCGCTGCGGGAGGACCCGCTGATCGCCCTGCCCGTCGCCGCCGACGAGGACCGGCCGCGCTGGCGGGTGCGGGAGGTACCGGCGCCCGAACGGTACGGGCAGGCCGTCGCGGCGGCGGTGGCGCGGATGCGGGCCGGGGAGTTCGACAAGGTCGTACTCGCCCGCACCCTGGAGCTGACCTCGGCGCGCGAGCCGGACCTGCCCGCGATGCTGCGCCGCCTGGCCCACCGCGACCCGGCCGGATACACCTTCGCCGTGCCGAGCGGCCCCGGCCGCACCCTGGTCGGCGCCAGCCCCGAACTGCTCGTCGCCCGGCAGGGCGGCCGGCTGACCGCCAACCCGCTCGCGGGCTCGGCACCGCGCAGCGCGGACCTGGCCGAGGACGTACGCCGCGCGGTCGCCCTCCTCGAATCCCCCAAGGACCTGCACGAACACGCCGTCGTCGTGGCCGCCGTACGGGAGGCGCTCGCGCCGTACTGCACGGTCCTTGAGGTGCCCGAGCGGCCCACCCTGGTGCGTACGGCGGCCATGTGGCACCTGTCGACCACGGTCACCGGCGAACTCGCCGACGCCCGGGCGACCGCGCTGGACCTGGCGTCCGCGCTGCACCCCACCCCGGCGGTGTGCGGCACGCCGACCGAGGCGGCGCGGGCCGTGATCGCCGAGGCGGAGCCCTTCGACCGGGGCGCCTACACGGGCATGGTCGGCTGGCAGGACGCCGACGGCGACGGCGAGTGGGTCGTGACCATCCGCTGCGCCGAGGCCGAGGGACGGCTGCTCAGGCTGTTCGCCGGCGCCGGCGTCGTCGCCGCCTCCACACCCGAGGCCGAGACGGCGGAGACCGCCGCCAAGTTCCGTACGTTCCTGGACGCGGTGGGAGCGGCGCTGTGACCCTCACCCCGGGCGTGGACGCGCCCACCTGGCCGGACGAGTTCGCCGCCCGCTACCGCGCCGCCGGTCACTGGCGCGGCGAGACCTTCGGCGGCATGCTGCGCGAACGCGCCGAAGCGCACCCCGACCGGATCGCCCTGGTGGCCCCGGCCCCCGACCGGCGCACCTGGACCTACCGGGAGCTGGACGAGCGGGCCGACCGGCTCGCCGCCGGGTTCCTCGCCCGCGGCATCGGCAAGGGCGACCGGGTCGTCGTACAACTGCCCAACGTCGGTGAGTTCGCCGAGGTGGTCTTCGCCCTGTTCCGCGTCGGCGCGCTGCCGGTGTACGCGCTGCCCGCGCACCGGGAGACGGAGATCGCCCACTTCTGCTCCTTCACCGAGGCCGTCGCGTACGTCGTCCCGGACGTGCACGCGGGCTACGACCACCGCGAACTCGCCTCCCGCATGCGGAAGGCGGCGCCCGGGCTCAGGCACGTGTTCGTGGCGGGCGACCCCGGCGAGCACACCGCGCTGTCCGACGTGCCGTGCGAGCCGGCCGGTCCGTTCGACGGGCCCGAGCCGCACGAGCTGGCCTTCCTCCAGCTCTCGGGCGGGACGACGGGTGTGTCCAAGCTGATCCCGCGCACCCACGACGACTATCTGTACTCGCTGCGGGGCTCCAACGAGATCTGCGGCGTGGACGGCGACACCCGCTTCCTCGTCGTCCTGCCCGCCGCGCACAACTTCCCGATGAGTTCCCCCGGCTGGCTGGGCACGCTGTACGCGGGCGGCACGGTGGTGCTCTGCCCGAAGCCCGACCCCGACACCGCGTTCCCGCTCATCGCCCGGGAGCGGATCACCATGACGGGGCTGGTGCCGCCGCTGGCGCTGGTGTGGACGCAGGCCGCGACCGAGACCGCGCACGACCTGTCCAGCCTGGAGCTGGCGCTGGTCGGCGGCGCCAAGTACAGCGAGCAGGCGGCCCGTCGGCTGGAACCGGCGCTGGGCTGCCGGCTGATGCAGGTCTTCGGGATGGCGGAGGGCCTGGTCAACTACACCCGGCTGGACGACGACACCGAGACCGTCGTCACCACCCAGGGCCGGCCGATCTCCCCCGACGACGAGATCCGCGTCGTCGACGACGCCGACCGGGACGTGGCCGACGGGGAGTTCGGACACCTGCTCACCCGCGGCCCGTACACGATCCGCGGCTACTGGCGGGCCCCGGAACACAACCGGCGGGCCTTCACCGAGGACGGCTTCTACCGCACCGGTGACATCGTGCGCCGCACGCCGTCGGGTCATCTCGTGGTGGAGGGCCGGGCCAAGGACCAGATCAACCGCGGCGGCGAGAAGATCGCGCCGGAGGAGGTCGAGAACATCGTCCTCGCCCACCCGTCGGTGCACGACGTGTCGGTGGTCGCGGTGCCCGACGACTACCTGGGCGAACGCTCCCTGGCCTATGTGATCCTGCGCGAGGGAGCCGAGCCGCTGCGGCCGGTCGCGGTCAAACGGTTCGTGCGCGAACGCGGCATCGCCGCCTACAAGGTGCCCGACCTCGTCGAGTTCGTCGACGCCTTCCCGCAGACCGGCATCGGCAAGATCAGCAAGAAGCGGCTGCGCTCCGCCGCCGGTGCGTCCGACCCCGAGAGGCCCTCCCCCATGGCCCTGCCCGCCATCACCCCCTATCCGCTCCCGGCGGCGGACGAACTCCCCGCGAACCGCGTGTCCTGGGCCGTGGATCCGGCGCGTGCCGTTCTGCTCGTGCACGACCTCCAGCAGCACTTCCTGTCCGCCTTCCCGGCCGGTGAGCAGCCCCTGACCGGCATGCTGGGCAACACGGCCCGCCTGCTGAAGGAGTACCGGCGGCTCGGCGTCCCGGTCGTCTACTCCGCCCAGCGCGGCGGCCAGACTCCGGAGGAGCGCGGACTCCAGCTCGACTTCTGGGGCCCCGGCGTCGCCGACGACGCGGAGAAACTCGCCGTGCCCGACGCCGTGGCGCCCGAGGACGGGGACACGGTGCTCACCAAGTGGAAGTACAGCGCCTTCGTCCGCACCGGCCTCGCGGACCTGCTGCGCGGGACGGGCCGCGACCAGCTCGTGATCGTCGGCGTGTACGCGCACATCGGCGTGCTGATGACCGCGGCCGACGCCTGGCAGCGGGACCTGAAGGCGTTCGTGGTCGCCGACGCCGTAGCCGACTTCTCCCGCGAGGACCACGACCTGGCACTGCGCTGGGCCGCCGGTCGCTGCGCGGTCGTCACCACCACCGACGCGCTCCTGAAGGAGGTCTGAGCCGTGGCACCCACCCCGCTCACCGTGGCGCGGATCCGGGCCGACGTCGCCGACTGCCTCGGCGAGGACCCGGCGGACATACCCGTGGACGAGAGCCTCGTCGACTACGGCCTCGACTCGGTCCGCATCATGACGCTGCTGGAACGCTGGCGCCGCGAGCACGCGGTCACGGCCGGTTTCGCGGACCTCGCCGAGCGGCCGGCCATCGCGGCCTGGGCCCCACTGCTGGGGGCCGCATGACGTCCCCGGCCCCGACGTCCCTGCCCGTGGCCTCCCTGCCCCTGACGTCCCTGCCCCTGACGGCCGCCCAGTCGGGCATGTGGTTCGCACAGGCCCTGGACCCGCTGAGCCCCGCGCAGAACACCGCCGAGTGTCTGGAGATCGACGGGCCGCTCGACCCGGAGCTGTTCGCCGCCGCGCTGCGCCGGGTGACCTCGGAGGCCGAGGCGCTGCGCGTCGTCCGCGTCGAGGACACGCCCGAGGGGCCGCGCCAGTACGTCGCCGACCGCGTGGAACCCCCGCTGACGGTGCGGGAGCCGGCCACCGGTGCGCAGGCGGAGGCGTGGATGCGCGCCGACCTGGCCGAGCCCTTCGACCTGGGGCGCGGACCGCTGTTCCGGCACGCGCTGTTCCGCGTCGGGCCGGACCGCTGGCTGTGGTACCAGCGCATCCACCACCTGGTCATGGACGGCTACGGCTACTCCCTGCTGGTGCGCCGCACCGCCGAGGTGTACTCGGCACTCGCCCGCGGGGACGCACCCGCCCCGCGCTCCTTCGGCTCCCTCGCCGACCTGGTCGCCGACGACACCGCCTACCGCGCCTCACCGGCCTTCGAGGCGGACCGCGCGCACTGGGCCGACGCGTTCGCCGACCGCCCGCAGGCGCCCCGGCTCGCGGGGCGCGGGGCGCTGCCGTCCCGTACGTTCCTGCGGCGCGGCGCCCAGCTGTCGCCCGAGGCCACGCGGCGCCTGCGGGAGCTGGCCACCCGGCTCCGTGCGACCTGGCCGGACGTGCTGATCGCGGCGCAGGCCCTCTACACCTCCCGGGCCGCCGCACGGCGGGACGTGGTGCTGGGCCTGCCGATGATGGGCCGCATGGGCTCGGCGTCACTGCGCGTGCCCGGCATGGTGATGAACGTGCTGCCGCTCAGGCTCGCCGTCTCCCCCGGGGCGACCTTCGCCGAGCTGGTGCGGCAGGTGGTGCTCGGCATCCGCGAGGCCCGGCGCCACCAGCGCTACCGCTACGAGGACATCCGCCGCGACCTCGGGCTGCTCGGTGAGGGCCGCGCCCTGGTCGGCCCGCTTGTGAACGTCATGCCCTTCGACTACGGCGTGGACTTCGCGGGCGCGCCCGCCCGCGCCCGGAACCTGTCCGCGGGCCCCGTGGACGACCTGACCGTCAACATCCACGACCGCGCCGACGGCCGCGGCCTCGGCATCGACCACGACGGCAACCCGGCCCTGTACGACGACGGCGACCTCGCCGCGCACCAGGACCGCTTCCTGCACCTGGTGGACCGGCTCACCGGCGCCGACCCGCACCTCCCGCTCGCCGTGCACGGCGTGGCCACCCCGGCCGAACAGGGCCTGGTGCTGGAGGAGTTCAACCGCACCGAACGCGCCCTCCCTCCGACCACGCTGATCGGGCCGATCGAGGCGCAGGCCGCCCGCACCCCGGACGCCACCGCCGTGGTGTTCGGGGACGCCGTCCTGACCTACGGGCAGCTCAACACCCGCGCCAACCGCCTCGCCCGGCACCTGCGTTCCCTGGGTGCCCGGCCTGGCACGGTGGTCGCCGTCTCGGTCCCGCGCTCCGTCGAGCTGGTCGTGACCCTGCTCGCGGTGCTGAAGGCGGGTGCCGCCTATCTGCCGCTGGACCCGGACTACCCGGCGCCGCGGCTGACGTACATGCTCGCGGACGCGGCGCCCGTCTGTGCGGTCACCGACCGCGCCGGGCGCCTCCCGGACGGCACGGGCACCGAGACGGTCGTCCTGGACGGCCTCGACGTGTCGGCGCACGCCTGGACGAACCCGCCCCGGGCGCTCACCCCCGCCCATCCCGCGTACGTCATCTACACGTCCGGTTCCACGGGGCGGCCCAAGGGCGTGGTCGTCCCGCACCGGGCGATCGACAACCGGCTGCGGTGGATGCAGCACGCGTACGGTCTGAGCGCCGGGGACCGGGTGCTGCAGAAGACTCCCTCGTCGTTCGACGTGTCGGTGTGGGAGTTCTTCTGGCCGCTGCGGGAGGGCGCGGCGCTGGTCGTCGCCGAACCGGGCGGGCACAGGGACCCGGTGTACCTGGCTCGGACGATCCGCGAACAGGCGGTCACCACCTGCCACTTCGTGCCGTCGATGCTGCAGGTGTTCCTGTCCGCCCCGGAGGCGGCCGGGTGCGGCGAGGGGCTGCGCAGGGTGTTCTGCAGCGGCGAGGCGCTGCCCCGCCAGAGCGCGCGGGCCTTCGCGCGCACCCTGCCGGGCGTGGAGCTGCACAACCTGTACGGGCCGACGGAGGCCGCCGTGGACGTCACGTACCACCGCTGCGCTCCCTCGGACACCGGCCCGGTGCCGATCGGCCGGCCGGTGTGGAACACCCGCCTGTACGTGCTCGACGCGGCGCTCCGGCCGTGCCCGCCCGGCCTGCCGGGAGAGCTGTACCTGGCGGGCGTGCAGCTCGCCGACGGGTACCTGGGCCGGCCGGGGCTGACGGCGTCCCGCTTCGTGCCCGACCCGTTCGGGCCCGCGGGCGCCAGGATGTACCGGACGGGTGATCTGGCGCGCTGGACGGATCAGGGCGAGGTCGAGTACCTCGGCCGCACCGACGACCAGGTCAAGCTGCGCGGACAGCGCGTCGAACTCGGTGAGGTCGAGGCGGCGCTCGCCGCGCGGCCCGGGGTCGACGGCGCCTGTGCCGTGGTGCGGGACGACCGCCTCGTCGGCTATGTGACCGGGGAAGCGGACCCGGCGGACCTGCGGGCGGCGCTGGCCCGTGAGCTGCCGGAGCATCTGGTCCCGGCCGCCGTGGTGCCCCTCGCGGAGTTCCCGCTCACGCCCAACGGCAAGCTGGACCGCCGCGAGCTGCCCGCCCCGGTCTTCGGCGGCGGCGCGGGCGCCCGGACCCCGGCCTCCGCCCACGAGGCGGCGCTGGTCCGGCTGTTCGCCGAGGTGCTCCGGGTGGCGGGGGCCGGCCCGGACGACGCGTTCTTCGACCTGGGCGGCACGTCGCTGCTGGCGGTGCGGCTGGTGGCGCGGGTGCGGGAGGAGTTCGGCACGGAGCTGACCATCGGCTCCCTGTTCGAGGCGCCGACGCCCGCCGCGCTCGCCGCCCGGCTGGAGGCGGTGGGACCGGCTGGCCCGGCGGGCGAGGACGCGCTGGGCGTCGTACTGCCGCTGCGCGCCGAGGGCGAGCGGGCACCGCTGTTCGCCGTCCACCCGGCGGGCGGCCTCGCCTGGTGCTATGCGGGGCTGGCCGCGCGACTGGGTCCGCAGCAGCCCGTCTACGGACTCCAGGCCCGCGGCCTGACCGGCGACGAGCGGCTGCCGCGCACGCTCCAGGAGGAGGCGGAGGACTACGCCGGCCGGATCCGCGGCGTCCAGCCGCACGGCCCCTACCGGCTGCTGGGCTGGTCGGTCGGCGGGGTGCTCGCGCACACCGTGGCGGTACTGCTGCGGCAGGCGGGCGAGGAGGTCGAACTCCTCGCGCTGGTCGACGCGTTCCCGTCCGAGCAGTGGCGCCACCGGCCCGCGCCCGAGGAGGGCGACGCGCTGACCGCGGTGCTGCGCATGGCGGGCTTCGAGCGCACCGGCGAACGCGACCGCGAGGACGTGCTGGCCACGCTGCGCCGGGCGGGCAGTCCCCTCGCCGGCCTCTCCGGGCGCGCCCTGGCGCGGATCGTCGACATCGTGCCGAACCACGCCCGCATGATGCGCGAGCACGAGCACGCCGCCTACGACGGGGACGTGCTGTTCTTCACGGCCGCCGCCCCGCGTGCCGAGGACTGGCTGACGCGTGAGGCGTGGCGGCCGTACGTGCGTGGCGCGCTGGTCAACCACGACCTGGACTGCACCCACCCGGAGCTGATGCGGGACCGCCACCTGGACGACATCGCGGCGGTACTGGCCGCGCGGCTCAAGGAACTCGACGGGTGAGCGCCGCGGTCCTCACCGGCCGAGGAGTTCCACGAGTCCGTCGGACAGTTCGGTGCGCCAGCACAGGTAGTCGTGACCGCCGTTGTACTCGCGGTAGGAGGAGTCGTGAGAGCCGAGCGAGGCCAGCGTGTCGCGCAGCCGGCGGGCGGCCGGCAGGGCCACCCACTCCTGCTCCCCGAAGGAGAGCCGGAAGCGCACCCGCGGACGCGGCCCGGCGGCGAGGCTCCGGGTGAGCCACTCCGCGTCCGGTCCGGCCGGCCACCAGAAGGACCCGGACTGGACGAGGGCGTTGCCGAAGCGGTGCGGAGCCGCCAGGGCCGCGTAGGCGGCGGTCAGCCCGCCGAGGCTCTGCCCGGCGACGACCGTGCGGGCCGGGTCCACGGTGAGCGGGAGCCGCTCGGCCGCCCAGGGCAGCAGCTCGTCGGCGAGGAAGCCGACGTACTCGGGCCGGCACGACAGTTCCGCCCAGCGGGTGGCCTCGTCCACGGCGTCCGGCAGCAGTGCGACGAGCGGTGGGAGGCGGCCGTCGGCGACGAGGTTGTCGAGCAGGTGGGGCAGGCCGAGACGCGGCCCCCAGTGCTCGCCGTCGAGCAGGACCAGGACCGGCAGCCCTTCCGGCCGGTCCGGCTGCCGGGCGGCGCCGGGCGGCGCGTAGAGCCAGACCCGGCGGCTCCCGCCGAGACGCGCGCTCGGCACGGTGTGCTCGGTGAGGGTGCCGCGCGGGACGCCGGGCCGGGGCGCCCAGTCCGTCGCGTCCGGCGCGGCGGGGAGTGCGGCGCAGGGCACCGTACCGCCGTCCCAGCGGTGGGGCAGCGTGCGGGAGTTGTGCGGGTCGCCGCGCCTGCGGGTGCGCAGCCACCGCCAGTACGCGGCGGTTCCCGGCTCGAGCCCCTCGCCCTCGTCGACGTACAGGTCGTACGTGCCGTGCCAGTCGTGGCGCAGGCGCAGTGTCCAGTGCCACACGTCGGTGCCGGGAACGTGCGCCATGAGGTTTCCGGCGGGGTCGTGCGGGTCGCCGAGCTTGTTCGGCAGGACCTGGACCGCACGGGTCGCGGGGCCGCCGCGCCACAGGAACGTCACCGCCCGGTACTGCGCGTCGCCCAGCGGGTCGGGGCCGACCAGGGGGGTGCCGTGCGCGCGTACGCCCGCCCAGAAGCCGTCGGCGCCACCGGGGCCGGGCAGCGCGCACACGGGGTCGGCGAGTCGCGGCACGGGGTGGGGGCGGGGTGTGCGGGGCGGGTGGTGCGCGGTGCCTTCGGGAGGGACCGAGGTGAACGTGCGTGCGGGATCCAATTGACCGTCCGTCATCTTTTAGTTAGGTTAGCCTTACCTTACTTGATCTTAAGTGATCAACGGGTCGCCGATCACATCGAGAACCATCCCGAGCAGAGGGAGTCCCACCACCATGCCCATCCCCGCCGTCCGCACCCGCCGCCCCCGCACCGCGCTGACCGCGGCCGTCGCCGTGGCGGTCGCCGCCGGCTCCACCCTGACCCTGGCCGGCACCGCGTCCGCGCACACCACCGGTTCGCACTCCACCGGTTCGAAGGTCACCACCGCCAAGCTCACCAAGGGCCTGTACCAGTCGGCCTACTCCGAGCGGAACAACGTGCTGTGGGTCACCGCCGCCGTGGGCCGCCCGCCGGTCACCGAGTCGCACCTGCTGAAGGTCGACCCGAGGACCCTCGCCGTACGGGCCGACCTCACCCCGCCCGTCACCGACCCGGCCACCGGCGCCGTCGAGGCCGTCTACGGCGTGGCGGTGGACGACGAGCACAACACCGTCTGGACCACCAACACCCGCAACAACACCGTCTCCGTCTACAGCCAGCGCACCGGAGAGCACCTGGCCAGCCTGCCGGACGTCGCCCACGCCCGCGAGATCGTCGTGGACGAGCGGCACAACACGGTGTGGGCGAGCGGCTTCGGCGACGGCACCCTGGTCGCCTACGACTCCAAGTCGCTGGAGGAGAAGCAGCGGATCACCGTCGACGGGGCCTCCCCCACCGGCCTCGCCGTCAACGAGCGCACCGGCGCCCTCTACGCGGCCGACCTCGGCAACGACCGGCTGATCGAGCTGCGCCGCGGCTCCACCACCCCGCGCTTCCTGCCGGCCGGCGACGGCCCGATCTCGGTCTCGCTGTCCAGGAACGGCCGGACCGCCTACACCGCCGACCAGACCTCGGGCACCGTGTCCGTGGTCGACCTGCGCAAGGGTGTCGTCACCAAGTCGGTGGCGACCGGCGCCGGCGCCCTGTCCGTGGCGACCGACGAACGGTCCGGCGACGTCCTCGTCGTCAACCGCACCGACGCCACCGTCACCCGGGTGGACCCGCGTCGGGGTGTCGTGGAGGAGACCGTGACCACCGGTGCCAACCCCAACCACGTGGAGATCGCCGACGGCACCGCCTACGTGGTCGACAAGTCGGGGGCAAGCGCCGCCGAGGACACCGTGACCCGGATCCGCCTCGCCCGCTGACCGCACCCCCTCACCTTCTGGCGCCCGTCACCCCCCCGCCCCGGGGCGTGACGGGCGCCAGCCACATGCCCACGATCGCGTCAACGAGGCCGTCGGCCGCGTCCTGCCAGCTGGCGCGCGGGGTCGGACGGTTCTCGGCCAGGGCCCGCTCGCGCTCCTCCGCCGTGTGCACGATGAGGTGACGGGCCATGTCGCCCCGCTCCGCGCGGACCTCGTCCGGCAGCGCGGGCATGCACCGGTCGCGCCCCACGATGATCGCCCGCAGGGAGGCGGAGGCCCGGGACTCCTCGGTCATGATCTGCCGCAGCGCCGGGTCGGTCATGACCTGGGCGCAGAACCGCGCGTACCAGGTGGGGCTGCCCAGCGCCGCCAGGTGGTCGAACTGGGGACGGACCAGGCAGTCCACCCAGTCGCGCAGGTCCGGCGAGTCGCCGAGGGCGGCGAGCTGGCGGGCACGCAGCTCCTCGACCCGCTCCGAGTGGCGCTGCGCGATGGCCCGGACGAGGTCCGCCTTGGTGCCGAAGTGGTAGCCGACCGCGGCGTTGTTGCCCTGCCCTGCGGCCTCGCTGACCTGGCGGTTGGAGACCGCGTACACCCCGTGCTCGGCGAACAGCCGCTCAGCGGTGGTCAGGATCAGCTGCCGGGTCGCGCTGACCTGTTCCGTCCGGACCGCCCTGCCCGCCATGATCACCACCGCGCCGGGACTCTCTCCGCACCGCCCGCGACGACCAGCCCCTCGAGTCGTCGCAGGTCCGCCGACGTACGGCGGGTTCTCACGAAAGCCTACGGCGCGGCGGCGGGACATCGCCGACCGGCCCGGACGGGCGTTCGCTCCGCACACCCCGTAGGATACTTCAAGCGACTGACTTAAAGGTTCGCGTTCCGGTTGCTCCCGCCCGTCGGGGGACTCATCGCTCGAAAGGCTCTTCCATGCCCGCTTCCCCCGCCTCACCACGGCCGAACGCCGTGGTGGCGGTACTGGCCCTGGCCGGGATCGTCGTCGCATTGATGCAGACCCTGGTCATCCCGATCATCCCGGAGCTGCCGAAGCTCCTGGACGCGTCGGCCTCGGACGCGGCCTGGGCGGTGACCGCCACCCTGCTCGCCTCCGCGGTGGCCACTCCGGTGGTCGGCCGGCTCGGCGACATGTTCGGCAAGCGGCGGATGCTGCTGCTCAGCCTGGTGCTGCTGATCGCCGGTTCCGCGGTCTGCGGACTGAGCGACGCACTGGTCCCGATGGTCGCCGGACGCGCCCTGCAGGGCCTGTCGGCCGCCGTGATCCCGCTCGGCATCAGCATCATGCGCGACGAACTGCCGGTCGAGCGGCTGGCCGGTGCCACCGCGGTGATGAGCGCCTCCCTCGGCGTCGGCGGCGCGCTCGGCCTGCCCGCCGCCGCGCTGATCGCGGACAAGCTCGACTGGCACATGCTGTTCTGGCTCTCCGGCGCGCTCGGAGTGGTGTCCCTGGTGCTCGTGCTGACGCTGGTGCCCGAGTCGGCGGTGCGCACCGGTGGCCGCTTCGACGTGCTCGGCGGTATCGGCATGGCCGCCGGCCTCGCGAGCCTGCTGCTGGCCATCTCCAAGGGCGGCGACTGGGGCTGGTCCTCGGGCACCACCCTGGGCCTGTTCGCGGCGGCCGTGGTGATCCTGCTGGTCTGGGGCTGGTGGGAGCTGCACACCCCGGATCCCCTGGTGGACCTGCGCACCACCGCCCGCCGCCAGGTGCTCTTCACCAACCTGGCGTCCGTCGCCATCGGCTTCTCGATGTTCGCGATGTCCCTCGTCCTTCCGCAGCTGCTGCAGTTGCCCGAGGCCACCGGTTACGGACTCGGCCGCTCGCTGCTGACCACGGGTCTGGTGATGGCGCCGTCCGGCCTGGTGATGATGGCGTTCGCCCCGGTCTCCGCGAAGGTCTCCAAGTCCAGGGGCCCGAAGGTGACGCTGATGATCGGCGCCCTGATCGTGGCGGCCGGCTACGGCCTGAACATCGTGCTGATGGCCGAGGTCTGGCACCTGGTCCTGGTCTCCTGCGTCATCAGCGCGGGCATCGGCTTCGCCTACGGCGCCATGCCGTCGCTGATCATGGGCGCGGTGCCGCCGAGCGAGACGGCCGCCGCGAACAGCCTCAACACCCTCATGCGGTCGCTCGGCACTTCGGTCGCCAGCGCCATCGCCGGTGTGATCCTGGCCCAGATGACCATCGACCTCGGCGGCTTCGCCCTGCCGTCCGAGAACGCGTTCAAGGTGGTCATGGCCATCGGCGCGGGCGCGGCCCTGCTGGCCACCGCCCTCGCGTCCTTCATCCCCCGGCACCGCCCGGCCGGCACCCCGGCGGGCCCGGCTCCGGCCGACGGTGTCGCCCCGGAGCCCGCCTCGGTGCGCTGACGGCGACGGCGCCGGCCCCGCCCGGGACCGGCGCCGTTCAGGCGAACCTGGCGGGCAACGCGCGTGACGGCGCCCCGGCGGGTCGAGTACTGACCCGTGGAGCTGCCGCCGATCCCTCCGATGCTCGCCACCCCCGGCACCCTGCCGCCCGCCGGGCAGGACGCGCGCTGGGCCTACGAGACCAAGCAGGACGGGCAGCGCGTGGTGGTCTACCTGCCCGGCGACGGGAGCGTCCTGCTGCGTGCCCGCTCCGGCCAGGACATCACCGCCGCCTATCCGGAACTGACCCCGCTCGCCACCGCGCTCGGCGGGACCGGTGCCGTACTGGACGGGGAGGTGCTGGCCCTGGACGGACAGGGCCGTGCCGACTTCCAGTTGCTCCAGTCCCGGATGGGCCTCGCGCACACCCCGTCCCGGGCGGCGCACCGGGCGGCGAAGGTCCCCGTCCACCTGGTGCTGTTCGACGCCCTGCACCTGGCGGGCCGCTCCCTGCTGCGCCTGCCCTACACCGGCCGCCGTGAGCGGCTGACGGACCTCGGGTTGAACGGGCCGTCGTGGTCGACCCCGGCCGCGCTGGTCGGACACGGCGCACAGGCCCTGCGGGCCACCCGCGAGCATGGCCTGGAGGGGCTGGTGTGCAAGCGGCTGGACTCGGTGTACGAGCCCGGGGTCCGCTCCCGGGCCTGGATCAAGATCCGCAACATGAGCAGCGAGGACGTCGTGGTCGGCGGCTGGCTGCCCGGCAAGGGGCGGCTCGGCGGCCTCCCCGGCGCCGTCCTGGTCGGCCAGCGCGCCGCGGGCCGGCTGCGCTACGTCGGCGGGGTCGGCACCGGCTGGAGCGCGGCCGAGCGCACCGAGCTGGCCGCGCTGCTGGCGGCCGCCGCGAGTGACGTCTGCCCCTTCGACCCGGTGCCGCGGGTGCCGGGGGCGCGCTGGGTGGTGCCCCGGCTGGTCGGCGAGGTCCGCTACAGCACGCGCACCCGGGAGGGCATGCTGCGCCAGCCGTCCTGGCTCAGGCTCCGGCCGGACCTGGCGCCCGAGGAGTCGGCCGCGGACCTTCCGGACGACCTGGTGTGAAGGTGCGACTCCGGGTCGGGTGCCGGGCTCGTCTTCACCGCGGGGACGTCCGTGCGCCCTTGGCGCGGGAGGGAAAAGAGGGGACCCTGAACTCCCCTTCCCCCCACAGCCGTTGGGCTGCGCCAGCCCGAGGAGGACGCGATGTCCCCGCGTACCGCCACGACGCCCCGCCACAGATGGCTCACCGTACCGCTCGGTGCCCTCGCCCTCGTCGTCGCCTTTCCCGCCACCGCCTTCGCCGCCCCGCCGCCGGGGCTGCCCGGCAACGCCGACAGCCTGGAGCGGGCGTACCAGCCCGCCTACGACTACGACACCGACGGCTGCTATCCCACCCCGGCCATCGGCGCCGACGGAGCGGTCAACGGCGGGCTGAAGCCGACCGGCGCGCTCAACGGCAACTGCCGCGACGCCTCCGACCTGGACAACACCAACGGCTACGCGCGCGCCAAGTGCGACGGCGACTGGTGCGCCTACATGTACGGCCTCTACTTCGAGAAGGACCAGGCCCTGCCCGGGACGAGCCTCGGCGGCCACCGGCACGACTGGGAGCACGTGGTGGTGTGGGTGCGGGACGGCGCCGCGCAGTACGTGTCGACCTCCAACCACGGCTCGTTCAGCGTGCACGAGCGCTCCGCCGTCCGCTTCGACGGCAGCCACCCGAAGATCGTCTACCACAAGGACGGCATCGGCACCCACTGCTTCCGCCTGGCGACCTCGGGCGACGAGCCGCCGGAGAACCACGAGGGCGCCTGGCAGTACCCGGCCCTGGTGGGCTGGAACGGCTATCCGGCGGGCCTGCGCGACAAGCTGAGCACCCACGACTTCGGCAGCGCCGGCTTCGGCCTGAAAGACGGCAGCTTCGCCTCCCACCTGGCCGCCGCCAAGCCCGCCGGCATCCCCTTCGACCCGAACGCCTGACCCTTCGGGGGCGGGCGGTGGGCCGGTCGGGCGAAGCGGTCGGCCCGGCCTCCGCCGGAGCACTATCGTGTCCGCATGTCCGCCCCCGAACTCATCCGCGTCGTCTCCCGCGACTCCCCCATGGCGCTGGCTCAGGTCGAGCGCGTCCGGGCCGAGTTGGCGTCCCTCCACCCCGGCGTACGCACCGAGGTCGTACCGGTGAAGACCACCGGCGACAAGTGGCTCGGGGACCTGTCCCAGGTGGCGGGCAAGGGCGCGTTCACCAAGGAGGTCGACGCCGCCCTGCTGTCGGGCGAGGCCGATCTCGCGGTGCACTGCGTCAAGGACGTGCCCGCCGACCGGCCGCTGCCCGCCGGTACGGTCTTCGCCGCGTTCCTGAAGCGGGACGACGTGCGGGACGCGCTCGTCCACCCGGGCGGGCTCACGCTGGACGAGCTGCCGGACGGGACGCGGGTCGGCACGTCCTCCGTGCGCCGTGTCGCCCAGCTGGCCGCCACCCACCCGCACCTGCGGTGCGTTCCCTTCCGCGGCAACGCCAACCGGCGGCTGGCGAAGCTGGCCGCGGGCGAGGCGGACGCGCTGCTGCTCGCCGTCTCCGGACTGGAGCGCATCGGCCGGACCGACGTGATCAGCGAGGTCCTCTCCCCCGAGACGATGATGCCGCCGATCGGCGCGGGCATCCTCGCCCTGCAGTGCCGCGAGGGCGACCGTGCGCTGATCGAGGCGGTCAGCGCACTCGGCGACCCCCGTACGCACCGGGAGGCCACGGCGGAGCGCATGTTCCTGCACGTGCTGCAGGGGCACTGCAACAGCCCGATCGCCGGGCACGCGCAGGTGGACCGCAGCGGTGAACTCTCGCTGCGGGCCTGCGTGTTCACCCCCGACGGCAAGGTCCGGCTGAACGCGCACGAGTGGGCCGGACGCCTCGACCCGGCGACCCTGGGCACATCGGTCGCGGTGGCCCTGCTGCGGCAGGGAGCCCGGGAGATCATCGACGGCATCGCGCACTGAGCGGCGGCCGCACGGCGGATCAGGCGGGGCCCTCCTCCGACTGGCCCCGCAGGTACGCGCTCACCTGGTGTACGAGGCCCTCGTCCCGCACCCCGCCGCACGGGGCGGCGCCGGCGCCGTCGGGCAGCCCGGGGGCGCCGCTCCACAGTCGGCGGTCGGCCCACTCCTCGTCCACTCTCAGCTGCACCTGGACGTCGACCTGGCTCAGGCTCGCCTCCGGCCCGGCCGCGTAGAGCACGGCGGTGGCCCGGCGCAGCGGGTAGACGTCGAAGCCCTCGATGAACTGGGAGTTGCGCCAGTCGAGGAAGGCGCTCTCCCCGTCCGGGCCGATCCGCACGTCGATCTGGCCGTCCTCCAGGTGGATGCCGAGGTGCCGCCCGCCCCGGTTCTCGACGGTCACCCGGACCCGGAAGTACGTCAGCCCCTCGGCGGCGTCGTCGCGGCCCCGCGGCGGCTCGGCCGGCTCAAGACGGTGGACGCGGACCCGCAGGCCGGCGTGCTCGTCGTACTCCTGCCAGTCCCCGACCACGTTCGGCTCGTACACGGTGCCCCTCTCGACCTCTCGACGCTGCTTCCTATCCGTACGCTCAGCGCACTGTCAAATGAGCGGAATGCGCTGTGGCCAGGGACTTCGTCCCTTTTGATCGGTGATCAAGCGTTGCCCAGCAACGATCCGCCGACGCCGGTCCACGCGATCACCGGGAGCGTGCCGCACATCACGTCCCGCCACGGGGCGACCGCACGGTCACCGGCACGCAGCCGTTCGAGTGGCCGTCCGGGGGATTCGCGCTCAGTATCCATATATACGAGGACTTGCCAGCACCCCTGCTGAGGGAGGTGCGCGTGATGCGTGTCGCCGGCAGAACCCAGCCCCACCCGCACGACGACGCCCCCGACACGGCCGCGGCGTTCGAACGGCTCGCCGGGCTGCCCGAGGGACCGGAGCGCAAGGCGCTGCGGGACGATCTGATCCGGGTCTGGCTGCCCATGGCGGAGCGGATCGCCGTCCGCTTCCGGGGCCGCGGCGAGAACCTGGAGGATCTCTATCAGGTGGCGGCCCTCGGCCTGGTCAAGGCCGTCGACCACTACGACCCGGAGCGCGGCCACGCCTTCGAGGCGTACGCGGTGCCGACCGTGACCGGCGAGATCAAACGGCACTTCCGCGACCACATGTGGACGCTGCACGTGCCGCGCCGGATCCAGGACCTGCGCAACCGGGTCCGCAGATCGGCGAAGGAACTGGCGCAGACCACGCCGGGGCGCGCCCCGACCGTCGAGGAGATCGCCGAGCACGCGCAGCTGACCACCGTCGAGGTGCGCACCGGCATGGAGGCCCTGGAGTGCTTCTCGGCCCTGTCGCTGGAGGCGGAGATGCCCGGCACCGACGGATACGCCCTCGGCGACGCGCTGGGCGGCCCCGATCCCGCCTTCGACGCGGTGGTGGACCGGGTGGCCGTGCGGCCCTGCCTGGAGGCACTGCCCGAGCGCGAGCGCACCATCCTCTACCTGCGCTTCTTCGGAGGGATGACGCAGAGCCGCATCGCCCAGCAGCTCGGCATCTCGCAGATGCACGTCTCCCGGCTGCTCACCGGCTGCTTCGACCGGATACGCGAGGAGATCCTGACGGAGGCCCGCTGAGCCCGGGCCGCCCCAGGCGGTCCTCCAGGGCGGCCAGGATCTGTGGCGGTATCACTCCGGTGCGCCCCCAGATGAGTATCGCTTCCGCCACATTGCGGAGTTTGATGTTCGTATGCTGGGAAATTTCCTTCAGGACGATCCACCCCTCGTCCGGCGTCACCCCGCCGAGGGCGATGACCACCCCTATGGCCTGGTCGACGACGGCGTGCGAGACGACCGCCTCCTTGAGCTGCCTGACCTGCTCCTGCAGCCGGAAGATCTGGTCCGAGTCGGAGTCCGGGTCGGGGTTCGGGTCGGGGTTCGGGCGCACGTCGGCGGGGGGCACGGTCACCTCGGGGCCTCCGTTTCGGCGCCATGTGCGGGGTACTCGCCAGGCGCCCGCCGCACTCCCGGCCGGACACTGGTGTGGAGCCGGTGGCTGCCGGTGGACGAGACCAGGACACGACTGCCATGAACCACGACACGACCTCCTCCGCCCGCGGGGAGAGCCTCCTGTCCACGCACTCCGTGTACGGGGCCCCCTGCTGGGTGAGTCTCACCAGCCGTGATCTGGAGGCCACCGAGGAGTTCTACTCCGCCGTGCTGGGCTGGCGGTGGCGGCCCGCCCGGCTGGGCGAACCCTTCCGGATCGCCCTGGCCGACGGGGTGCCGGTGGCCGGGATCGCCGCCGTCGCCGCGATGTGGCAGATGGCGGTGGCCTGGACGCCGTATTTCGCCGTGCGCAGTGCGGACGAGGCCGTGTCGCGGGCGCAGGAGCGCGGCGGCACCACCGCGGTCGGACCGATCTCCCTGCCGCCGGGACGGGCGGCGCTGCTCGCCGACCGGGACGGCGCGACGTTCGGGATCTGGGAGGGCGAGCTGTTCTCGGAGTGGGACACCTGGCGCACCAAGCGCCCCGCCTTCATCCGGCTGCACACCCGCGACGCCTTCGACGCCGCCATCTTCTACGGCGAGATCTTCGAGTGGGCGTCGGGGCAGGGCTGCTGCGAGGTCCGGTACGAGGGCGACGAGGTGGTCCTGCGCCACGAGGGCGAGGTCGTGGCCCGCATCGAGTCGGGGGCGCTGGGAGCGGCTCCCGACCCGGCCGTCCGGCCGCACTGGCAGATCCACTTCGCGGTCGAGGACGTCACGGCCTGCGCCCGCGTCGCGGAGCGGCACGGCGGCAGCGTGCTCTCGCTGAGCCCGGACGAGGCGGTGCTCCGGGACGCCGACGGCGCGCAGTTCACGGTGACCGCGCGCCGCCTCGGCAGCTGATCTCACCGGCTCACCGGCCGGTGCGGGAGGGCCGGGAGAGCAGCACGAGGCTGCGCTGCTCGACGGTCAGCCGGGTGCCCGCCTTGCGCTCGGCCTCGTCGGGGACGCCGTCCGGGTCGGCGGTGTCGACCAGGGCCGTCCAGCGTTCGCCGTAGCCGGCGTCGGGCAGCCGGAAGTCGGCCGGCTCCCAGTGGCTGTTGAGCAGCAGCAGGAAGGAGTCGTCGACCACGGGCCGGCCGCGGGGGTCGGGCTCGGCGATGGCGTCGCCGTTGAGGAAGACGCCGACGGTGTGCGCGTCGGAGCGCTGCCAGTCGTCGTCGGTCATCTCCCGCGCGTCGGGCAGCAGCCAGACCAGGTCGGGCAGCGGCTGGTCGGCGTGGGTGAGGGTCTCCCCGTGGAAGAAGCGGCGCCGGCGCAGCACGGGGTGGTCGGCGCGCAGCGCGATCAGGCGCCGGGCGAAGTCCAGCAGCGCGCGCTGCTCGCCGCCGAGCCGCCAGTCGATCCAGGAGATCTCGTTGTCCTGGCAGTAGGCGTTGTTGTTGCCCCGCTGGGTGCGGCCCAGTTCGTCGCCGTGGCAGAGCATCGGGATGCCCTGGGAGAGCAGGAGGGTGGCCAGGAAGTTGCGCTGCTGGCGGCCGCGCAGCTCCCGGACGGCCGGGTCCGAGGTATCGCCCTCCACGCCGCAGTTCCAGGACCGGTTGTGGCTCTCGCCGTCCCGGTTGTCCTCGCCGTTGGCCTCGTTGTGCTTGTCGTTGTACGAGACGAGGTCGCGCAGCGTGAAGCCGTCGTGCGCGGTGACGAAGTTGACGCTGGCGCGGGGGCGGCGGCGGCTGTGCTGGTACAGGTCGGAGGAGCCGGTCAGCCGGGAGGCGAACTCGCCGAGCGAGTGGTCCTCGGCGCGCCAGAAGTCCCGTACGGCGTCGCGGTACTTGCCGTTCCACTCCGACCACAGCTGCGGGAAGTTGCCCACCTGGTAGCCGCCCTCGCCGACGTCCCAGGGCTCGGCGATCAGCTTGACCCGGCTGATGACCGGGTCCTGCTGGATGAGGTCGAAGAACGCGGACAGCCGGTCCACCTCGTGGAACTGCCGGGCCAGGGTGGCCGCGAGGTCGAAGCGGAAGCCGTCCACGTGCATCTCGGTGACCCAGTACCGCAGCGAGTCCATGATGAGCTGGAGCACGTAGGGGTGCCGCATCAGCAGGCTGTTGCCGGTGCCGGTGGTGTCGTAGTAGTGCTGCCAGTCGCCGTCCACCAGGCGGTAGTACGAGGCGTTGTCGATGCCGCGGAAGGAGAGGGTGGGGCCCTTCTCGTTTCCTTCGGCGGTGTGGTTGTAGACCACGTCGAGGATCACCTCGAGACCGGCCTCGTGCAGGGCCTTGACCATCGACTTGAACTCGCTGACCTGCTGGCCGCGGGTGCCGAGGGCGGCGTAGCCGTTGTGCGGCGCGAAGAAGCCGATGGTGTTGTAGCCCCAGTAGTTGGACAGGCCGCGGTCCTGGAGCACGCCGTCGTGGACGAACTGGTGCACCGGCATCAGCTCCACGGCAGTCACGCCGAGGGAGGTCAGGTGCTCCACGACCGCCGGGTGGGCGAGGCCCGCATAGGTGCCGCGCAGGTCCTCGGGCACGTCGGGGTGGGTGCGGCTGAGGCCGCGGACGTGGGCCTCGTAGATGACGCTCTCCGAGTACGGGCGCCGGGGCGGTCGGTCCTCGCCCCAGTCGAAGAAGGGGTCGGTGACGACGCCGAGCATGGTGTGCCCGGCGCTGTCGCCCGGGTCGGCCTTGCCCCTGGCCCGCTCGAAGAGGGAGGCGTGGTTGTCCACCAGGCCGTCCACGGCCCGTGTGTAGGGGTCGAGGAGCAGCTTCGCCGGGTTGCAGCGGTGGCCGACGGCCGGGGCCCACGGGCCGTGGACCCGGTACCCGTAGCGCTGCCCCGGGCCGACGCCGGGCAGGTAGCAGTGCCACACGAAGCCGTCGACGTCGGGCAGCGGGACGGTGCTGTGGTTGCCGTCGTCGTCGACGAGGACGAGGTCGACCCGCTCGGCGACCTCGCTGAACAGGGCGAAGTTGGTGCCCTGCCCGTCGTACGCGGCCCCCAGGGGGTAGGGGTGCCCGCTCCACACGGGCGACCCCTTCCAGTTCGGCCTGGCGCGGGTCACCGGGCCTCCTCCAGAACGCCGCCGCCCGTACGTGCCCAGCCGGCCACTTGGGCCACCGGCATGATCTCTCGCGGCACGTCCAGCCCCTCCTGGGTGATCGGCTCGGGGTCCGTCGCGACCAGCGGGACGCGTTCGCCGGCCCGGGCGCGGCGTGAGAACCAGATGACCTTCGCCCCGGTGTCGGTGGCGCAGCAGCCCCAGCCGTCGCTGTTGGCCGCGAGGTGCTGCAGACAGGTGCGCAGGTCGTGGTCGGGACGGAGCGCCTGGTCGTTGCCCCCCACGGCCGTGATGAGGTGCTGGCGGTTCCACCACATCTCGATCGACGTGTTCTTGTCGCTCGCGTGCTCGTCGATCGCCAGCAGCAGCATCTCGGCGCCCGAGCAGACGGGTTCGACGAGGTTCTCCAGGTTCCAGAACCGGAGGTGAGCGGCCAGGATGCGCCTGACCTGTCCGACCCGTTCCGGGCTCACTTCCACGTCGAGGTGGTAGTAGCAGGGCACTGCGGTCTTCATCGTCGTGGCTCCTCACCGCGAAGGCTCTCGCTCCTCCTCGTCCCTTGGGGGACGGGCTCCCCGATCACGAAGCGTGAGCGCTGATCGCTTCTGAGTCACTCCAGAGTGGGAGCGGTAGTCCATTCGTGCAACACGAGCAGCTCGGGGCCGGAATCCGGGCGGGAACGGGTGACAAAAACGGTTGAAGATCCAACAAGACGGGGCGTGACCGCCCGTGCACCATGTGTGAAGAACTCGATCGCCCAGATCCCGAACGTTCAGATCCCGAACGTCCAGAACCCGATCGTCCGTACCACCGGACCGTCCGGAAGGTGACCGGCCATGCTGCTCCCCGCGAAGAGCGAAGTCGCCCGGCAGCTGCGGCATTACCGCGCCTGGGAACGCTCGATGCTGGCGTCCCCCACGGACGTCACCGTCCGGACCACCTTCGAGGACTCCGGCTACACCCTCTGCGTGCTGATGGGGAAGCGGTGCGCACGCGAGGCGGCGGACGCGGCCGAACGGTATCTGCGGACGAACCTGGTCACCCATGCGCAGGAACAGCCGGAACGGCTCGCCCCGTCGGGGCACCGGGCCCCCTCCGGCGCGGCCTGACCCGATCGGCCCAATCCAGTCGGCCGGGCCCGCGCCCGGCCACGAGCACGGCGGAGGTGAGATGCGGATGAGCGCGACCGTGGGGATCGGACGTATCCCGGTCCGGGACGTCCAGCCGGTGGTGGAGTACGGCAGGCGTCCGGCGAAGGCGGTGACGGGAGAGACGTTCCGGGTCACCGCCACCGTGTTCCGTGAGGGACACGACGCGGTGGCCGCCAACGTCGTGCTCAAGGACCCCGAGGGCCGGCCGGGCCCGTGGACCCCGATGCGGGAGCTGGCCCCGGGCAGCGACCGCTGGGGCGCCGAGGTCACCCCGGGCGCGCCGGGCAACTGGACGTACCGGGTGGAGGCGTGGAGCGACCCGGTCGCCACCTGGCGGCACACCGCGCGGATCAAGGTCCCGGCCGGCATCGACGCGGGCCTCGTGCTCGAGGAGGGGGCCGAGCTGTACCGGCGGGCCGCCGCGGGAGTGCCGAAGGACTCCGGGCGGGACGTGCTGCTGGCCGCCGCCACGGCCCTGCTCGACGACACGCTGCCCGTGGCCACCCGCCTGGCGGCGGCGTTGACGCCTCAGGTGGACGCGGTCCTGGCCCGCCACCCGCTGCGGGAGCTGGTCACCTCCTCCGACCCGCTCCCGCTGCTCGTCGAACGCGAACGGGCCCTGTACGGCGCCTGGTACGAGTTCTTCCCCCGCTCCGAGGGCACCCCCGACACCCCGCACGGCACCTTCCGCACCGCCGCCCGCCGCCTGCCCGCCATCGCCGCCATGGGCTTCGACGTCGTCTACCTCCCCCC
>NZ_JBHWKU010000025.1:4095-131034 GCF_042730645.1 Streptomyces sp. NPDC059906 | reverse complement strand
CTCGGTGCCGGCCAGGGGCCGCGGGCCGCACTGCCCGGGCGCGACGCGGGCGGCCGCCCGGGTGCGCCGGGTGGCGCGCGCGGGCCCCAGTCCCCCGCGGTCCCGGGCCAGCAGAACCGCCCGGCTCCGGCCGGCGCGGGTGCCGGTGCCGGTGCCGGTCAGCAGGCGCCCGGTGCTCCGCAGGGCCTGCAGGCCGCGGGCATGAACGCGCCGCAGGGCAACGCGCCTGCGAACAACGCCTCGCCGGGTCAGGACATGTTCGGCGGCAACCGCACCCCGGGCGCGCCCCCGCAGCGCAAGCGGGGCGGCAACGGCGACGCCGAGCAGGGCCGTCGTCCGCAGCTGCCGCCGCGCGGCGGTCCGCGGGCCGAGCTGCCCGGCGGCAACCCGCAGCCGCGGGTGCCCAGCTGGAGCGACGAGAACGCGCAGCCGCCGGTGGAGCGGGCCTCGCTGGACGCCCCGCGCGGCCACGACGAGCCGGACAGCTCCCGCACCGACCTGACGCCGCGCCTCGACGAGCGTCAGGGCCCGGGCTCGACCGCCGAGATGCCGGCCGTGCCCCGGTTCGGCGAGCCCCAGTCCCCCGCCGCCACGGCGGAGTTCGCCCGCCCCGACTTCGACGCCCCGGCGCCCCGTCGGGACGAGTCGCAGGACACTGGCCAGTACGCCCAGCCCGGCCAGAACCAGTACGACGCGCGGAACGAGTACGAGGACCAGTACGGCCGGCAGGACCAGTTCGGTCAGCAGGGCCAGTACGGGCAGGACCAGTACGCGCCGGGCCAGTACGGTCAGGCCGGGCCCGGCCAGGACCAGTACGACCGGCCTCGGTTCGGCCAGGACGCCCCGCAGAACGACCAGTTCGCGCGGCCCGAGCCGGCCGCCCCGCAGCAGGACGGCGGAGCCTTCGTCCGCTCGGACGTCTTCGGCGGTCAGCCGGCCCCGAACGGCCAGGCCCCGGCCGACCGCTTCGCCGCCTCCCAGGGCTACGACAGCGGCTCGACCGGCCGGCACGACCTGCCGGGCCGTCAGGACCCGGCCGCCACCGGCCAGTTCGAGCGTCCGCAGGCGGGTGGCACGCAGGGCGGGAACGACTTCGGCGCCCCGCGTCCGCCGGCCCCGCAGCGACCGGTTCCACAGGAGCCCGCGGGTCAGAACACCAACGGGACTTCCGCGCAGCGACCCGGAGACGGCTGGGCCCTGCCCCCGGCCTCCGGTCCCGGTGACGGACGTACGCCGCTGTACGACACGCTGGAGACCAACTGGTTCCACGGTGACCGCGAGTCGAGGGCGCCGCAGGCCGCCCCGGCCGCGTCCCCGGAGCCGCAGGCCGCCCAGCCCCAGACCCCGGCGGCCCCCCAGCGGCCGGCCACCTCGGCCTGGCGCAGCTCGCCGAACGACGATCTCGTCCGGCAGGCGGAGCGCGTCAGGCAGCCGGCCGCGGGTGGGGTCACCACCTCCGGCCTTCCACGCCGGGTACCCCGGGCCAACCTCGTCCCGGGGACGGCTCAGCAGCAGTCGCACCAGAGCGGTCCGGCGGTTTCGCGTGCGCCCGACGACGTGCGCGGCCGGCTGACCAATCTCCGTCGGGGAATCGCACAGGGCCGTCAGGCCGGTACCAACCAGACCGGCAGCTACCCGCGGCCCACTCACCAGCAGGAGCGTTAGTTGAGCCCGATGAGCCAGGCGGCACAGAACCTCAACTGGTTGATCACGAATTTCGTGGACAACACCCCGGGGGTGTCCCACACCGTCGTCGTGTCCGCCGACGGACTCCTCCTGGCGATGTCCGAGGGCTTCCCTCGCGACCGCGCCGACCAGCTCGCGGCCGTCGCCTCGGGGCTGACCTCACTGACCGCCGGGGCGTCCCGGATCTTCGAGGGCGGCAACGTGGCACAGACGGTCGTGGAGATGGAGCGGGGGTTCCTCTTCCTCATGTCCGTCTCCGACGGCTCGTCCCTGGCCGTCCTCGCGCACCCGGAGTGCGACATCGGCCTCGTCGGCTACGAGATGGCGCTCCTGGTCGACCGCGCGGGTGCGGTCCTCACACCCGACCTGCGCGCCGAACTACAAGGCAGTCTGCTCCACTGATCGGCCCCGGCACCACCCGTGTTACCAAATCACCGTCCGGCCGCCACAATCCCCCCACCGGCCTCGTCAGACGGCTTGACTGACCGACTTGCTGTCCCGCCCGGAGGATTCATGACCCCGCCCACCGCCTCTCATGATCCGTACGCGGAGCCGTACGAGGACGAGGGCGACCAGCCGCTGGTCCGTCCCTACGCGATGACCGGTGGCCGGACCAGGCCGCGCTACCAGCTCGCCATCGAGGCGCTGATCAGTACGACGGCCGACCCGGCAGCGCTCATGGGGCTGCTTCCCGAGCACCAGCGGATCTGCCACCTGTGCCGCGAGGTGAAATCGGTGGCCGAGGTGTCGGCCCTGCTGGCGATGCCGCTCGGGGTGGCGCGAATCCTGGTCGCGGACCTCGCGGAGGCAGGGCTCGTCGCCATTCACCAGCCTGGCGGAGACGAGAACAACGGCGGTGCGCCTGACGTGACACTGCTCGAAAGGGTGCTCAGTGGACTTCGAAAGCTCTGACGGAGGGCGGGCGACCACCTCCGCGAAGATCGTGGTGGCCGGCGGCTTCGGCGTCGGCAAGACCACGTTCGTGGGCGCCGTCTCCGAGATCAACCCGCTGCGCACCGAGGCCGTGATGACCTCGGCCAGCGCCGGGATCGACGACCTCACGCACGCCGGGGACAAGACGACCACGACGGTCGCCATGGACTTCGGCCGCATCACGCTCGACCAGGACCTGATCCTGTACCTGTTCGGCACGCCTGGCCAGGACCGGTTCTGGTTCATGTGGGACGACCTGGTGCGCGGCGCCATCGGCGCGGTCGTGCTGTGCGACACCCGCCGGCTGGCCGACTGCTTCCCGGCCGTCGACTACTTCGAGAACAGCGGTCTGCCGTTCGTCGTCGCGCTCAACGGCTTCGATGGCCAGCAGCCCTACTCGCCGGACGAGGTGCGCGAGGCGCTACAGATCGGCCCGGACACCCCGATCATCACGACGGACGCACGGCACCGCGCCGACGCGAAGTCGGCTCTGATCACGCTGGTCGAGCACGCGCTGATGGCCCGTCTGCGGTAGGCCCACCGGCCGCCGCAGCCAAGTCGGCAGGGGTCTACGGCACTTGTCGTAGGCGGTTCGGAGCCGACTGTGTCCTTTGACACGGTCGGCTCCGCTGTTCATAACGTTTCGGCAGAGGAATCGGGTGGTACCGACACGCGACGCGGTCAACTGGTCTCGCTGCGCGCACGAACGCCCCGTCTTTTGACGGACCTCGCTCTTTATGACCGTTTTACGTGGGGCTTACATCACGTGTAACCCCCGCGTTCCACTGTTTGGAAGAGCGCTGGTCGCCGTGCTGGAATGCCAGAACTGCCCCATGGTCTAAGACGTACTCAGCAGTAGCGCGTACTCGATGACTGACGGAGTGGGTTCTGAGACACAGCGGCACGACACAGGTGCCGACCGCCGAGAGGTTGTTGGTCGAGTGAGGCGAAGCAAGAACAGTCCCGAGCCATCGGCCCGGGGCAACTTCACCCCGCCGCCGCGCACAGCGGCGCCCGCCCCCGCCCCCGCCGCGGAACCCAAGGCCGAGCCGCCCGCGCCGAGCGGTGGCCGTTTCACGCCGCGCAACTGGCGGGTGACCACCCGGCTGAACGCGATCCTGCTCATACCCGTGCTGGTCGGCCTCGTCATGGGCGGCTTCCAGGTGAAGAGCTCGATCGACACCTGGCAGGACGCCGAGGACGCCGAGAGCACCGCGCGTCTCGTGCGCGCCTCCCTCGGCTACGCCAACGCCCTCTACAACGAGCGCGACATCACCGCGGCCCCCCTGCTGCAGGGCAAGGGTGAGAAGGACGCCACCGTCGCCGCGGCCCGCCGGGCCACCGACGAGGCGGCCGACACCTTCGACGCGGCGGCCCAGGGCATGCCCGGCAAGGCCGGCCTGGAGCGCCGGCTGAAGGTGTTCCGCGAACAGGAGCCCAAGCTCCAGACGCTGCGGGCGGCCGCGTACACCTCCAAGCTCAAGGGCGTGGAGACCGAGGAGGGCTACACCGGTGTCGCCCACCCCCTGATGGAGTTCGCCAACGAGCTGGGCCTGGGCACCGGCAACATCACCTCCTACGGCCGTACCGTCTACGCGATCTCCCTGACCAAGGCCGCGCTCTCCCTGGAGCGCTCCATCGGCATGCACATGCTGGTCAAGCCGGGCCCGGAGCCCGGCCACCTCGCCAGCCAGCGCGTCGCGCTCTCCTCGTACGCCTACCTGGAGCGCATCGCGATCGAGGAGTACATCGGCGGCGGTACCGAGGCGGACGCGCAGAAGCTCGAGGACGCCGAGGCGAAGCTCAAGGAGGACGGCGCGGCCATGGCCAAGGAGGCCAAGGCCAAGGACCCGGACTACGTACCGCCGCCGTCCAACCCGACGACGATGATCTCGGAGCTGGCCGGGCTGGAGTCCACCGACACCAGCGATCGCGCGGACCTGGCCCAGCAGGGCATCACGCCGGAGAACTGGTGGGCGGTCAACACCCTCAAGTTCGACGCGTACCAGAAGATCGAGTCGGATCTGGCCGACAAGGCGGTGTCCGAGGCGTCCACGATCGCCGACGACGCCGAGCGGGACGCCTACATCACGGGTGCCGCGGTCGTGATCGCGCTGCTCGCCGCCTTCATCCTGGCCGGCATGGTCGCCCGTGGCATGAGCCGCTCCATGCGCCAGCTGCGCAACGCCGCCTTCGGCATCGCCGAGCAGCGCCTGCCGATGCTGGTCGACCAGCTCTCCCGCACCGACCCCGGCCGGGTCGACACCCGGGTCCAGCCGATCCCGATCACCTCCACCGACGAGATCGGCGAGGTCGCCCGCGCCTTCGACCAGGTGCACCGCGAGGCGGTCCGGCTCGCCGCCGAGCAGGCGCTGCTGCGGGGCAACATCAACGCGATCTTCACCAACCTGTCGCGCCGCAACCAGTCGCTGATCGAGGGCCAGCTGAGCCTGATCACCGACCTGGAGAACAACGAGGCCGACCCGGACCAGCTGGAGAACCTCTTCCGCCTGGACCACCTGGCCACCCGTATGCGCCGCAACGGCGAGAACCTCCTGGTCCTCGCCGGCGAGGAGCCCGGCCGCCGCTGGGACCAGCCGGTCCCACTGGTCGACGTGCTGCGCGCCGCCTCCTCCGAGGTGGAGCAGTACGAGCGCATCGAGCTGTCCGGTGTGCCGGAGGCCGAGATCCACGGCCGCGCCGTGACCGACCTCGTGCACCTGCTCGCCGAGCTGCTCGAGAACGCCACCACGTTCTCCTCGCCGCAGACCAAGGTCCGCGTCACCGCGACCCGGCTGCCCGACGGCCGCGTGATGGTGGAGATCCACGACAAGGGCATCGGCCTGACCGCCGAGGACTTCGCGGACATCAACCACAAGCTGGCCAACCCGCCGACCGTGGACGCCGCGATCTCGCAGCGCATGGGCCTGTTCGTGGTCGGCCGGCTGTCCGACCGGCACGGCATCCGCGTGCAGCTTCGCCCCTCCGGCGAGCAGGCCGGCACCACCTCGCTGGTCATGCTCCCGGACGCCATCACCCACGGTGGCGGCGGCGAGCAGCAGCAGCGCGACGAGTTCACCGTGTCGCAGATCATCCCGGAGCAGAACTTCCAGGGCGAGAACTTCGGCCAGGTGGGCCCTGTCGGCCAGCCCATGCGCACCGCCGCGGAGCTGGGCTTCGACGACAGCCGGTACGCCGAGATCCCCGACGACATACGCGAGCTGGACCCGGTGGGCCGCTCGCTGATGCGCGAGGAGCGCCGCGCGGCCCTGGAGGCCCAGTCGCACCCCGAGCTGCCCGGTCCCGCGGACCAGGGTGGCGCCGGGAACGACGGGGCCACCGGCTTCCAGGACCAGTTCACCGGACAGCAGCCGGGCTACGACGCTCAGCAGCCGGGCTACGACCAGTCCCCCGACGGCTACCAGCAGCAGCCGAACGGCGCGTACCAGGAGTCGCCGAACGCGGCGTACGACCAGCAGTCGGCGTACGCCGACCCGCAGCAGGCGTACCAGGAACCGCGGCAGGCGTCGTACGACGAGCAGTACTACGCGCCGAACGGCGCTCTGCCGGAGTCCGGGAACTACTCGCCCTTCGAGCAGCGGCGCCACCAGGACGACTGGCCGCAGCAGGAGGGATACCAGGACGGATACCAGAACGGATATCCGGACCAGTACCCGACCGGTGCCCCTCAGGCGCAATCCGCCGAGGCCGCTGACGTGACCGAGGCGGACCGCGTAGGCTTCGACCGTCCGGGGCCGGCCCCCTCCGCCGCCCACGAGCTGACCGACGCCGGTCTTCCCCGCCGCGGATCCACCGCGGGCGGCGCGGGCGATGCGGGGCACGTGGGCCAGGAGACGCCGGCCGCCGCACCGGGGGCGGGCGGCGAGGACACCTGGCGGTCGGCCAACGACGACCGCTGGCAGCAGGCCTCCTCGCTGCGCAAGCCCAAGGCGGGCGGGGTGACCTCCTCGGGCCTCCCGCGCCGGGTGCCCAAGGCCAACCTGGTCGAGGGCGCGGCCGAGACCACTCCACAGGGAGGCCCCCAGGTCTCCCGCGCTCCGGAGGACGTCCGGGGCAGGCTGAGCAACCTGCGGCGCGGCGTCGAGCGAGGCCGCAACGCAGGCAGTGAAACGAACGGCCAGGACACAAGGAATGAACACCGTGGTCCTGACAGCACCTACAACCAGGAGCGTTAGTGTGAGCCCGATGAGCCAGGCGGCGCAGAACCTGAACTGGTTGATCACCAACTTCGTGGACAACACCCCGGGGGTGTCCCACACGGTGGTGGTCTCCGCCGACGGACTCCTTCTGGCGATGTCCGAAGGGTTCCCCCGCGACCGAGCCGATCAGCTCGCGGCCGTCGCCTCCGGCCTGACCTCGCTGACCGCCGGTGCCTCGCGCATCTTCGAGGGCGGCAGCGTGAACCAGACGGTTGTGGAGATGGAGCGCGGATTCCTCTTCATCATGTCCATCTCCGACGGCTCGTCCCTCGCGGTTCTCGCACACCCCGAGGCGGACATCGGTCTCATTGGGTACGAGATGGCCCTTCTGGTGGACCGTGCCGGCACGGTTTTGACCCCCGATCTGCGGGCGGAGCTCCAAGGGAGCCTTCTCAACTAAAGGACAGACGGTGCGTTTTGGCGTCCCGTGGCCGTAAAGTTTCGGGACGCGGCTCCACAGCGATGGGTGCCAGGCACAGTCGGAGGAGGAAAAAGTGGCAACACCCCCAGGCGGTCCGTCATCGGGCAACTGGTCGTACGGCCCTGGTCAGGGCCAAGGCGACGGCTCGGCGAACGGGTACGGCTACCCCTCCGTGCCAAGCCACCGGCAGCCGTACGCGCCGCAGGGCCCCGGCCCTTCGCCGTACGACCAGCCGCATGCTCCGCGCATCCAGCCCGTGCAGCCGCAGCGCCGCACCCCTGAGCCGGCGCCCGCCGGGGCGTCGAACAACCCCCTGGTGCGCCCGTACGCCATGACGGGCGGCCGCACCAGGCCCCGGTACCAGCTCGCCATCGAGGCGCTGGTGCACACCACCGCGCAGCCGCACCAGATGCAGGGCCAGCTGCCCGAGCATCAGCGGATCTGCAACCTCTGCCGGGAGATCAAGTCGGTGGCCGAGGTCTCGGCCCTCCTGACGATCCCTCTCGGCGTGGCCAGGATCCTCGTCGCCGACTTGGCGGAGGCGGGACTGGTCGCCATCCATCAGCCCGGCGGCGACGAGAGCGCCGGCGGCCAGCCAGACGTGACACTGCTCGAAAGGGTGCTCAGTGGACTTCGCAAGCTCTAGCGGCGGTCCTTCCCGCTCCACCACTTCCGCGAAGATCGTGGTGGCGGGCGGCTTCGGCGTGGGCAAGACCACGTTCGTCGGCGCTGTCTCGGAGATCAATCCGCTGCGCACCGAGGCCGTGATGACATCCGCGTCCGCGGGCATCGACGACCTCACCCATACGGGGGACAAGACGACCACGACGGTCGCCATGGACTTCGGCCGCATCACGCTCGACCAGGACCTGATCCTGTACCTCTTCGGTACGCCCGGCCAGGACCGGTTCTGGTTCATGTGGGACGACCTGGTGCGCGGCGCCATCGGGGCGATCGTCCTGGTCGACACGAGGCGTCTGGCCGACTGCTTCCCGGCCGTCGACTACTTCGAGAACAGCGGTCTGCCGTTCGTCATCGCGCTGAACGGCTTCGACGGGCAGCAGCCCTACCAGCCGGACGAGGTGCGCGAGGCCCTCCAGATCGGCCCGGACACCCCGATCATCACGACGGACGCGCGGCACCGCGCCGACGCGAAGTCCGCGCTCATCACTCTCGTGGAGCACGCCCTGATGGCCCGCCTGCGCTGACCCTGCCCCTGCGGGCAGTCGTGCCGCCGCCTCCCCCGCCCCGCCTGCGGGCAGTCGTGCCGCCGCCTCCCCCGCCCCGCCTGCGGGCAGTCGTGCCGCCGCCTCCCCCGCCCCGCCTGCGGGCAGTCGTGCCGCTGGGGCGGCACGGGTGGGCGCAGGCGGCACCCCGTCAGCGCCGGGTTGCGCGACGCCCCCTGCGGCCACTGGGCTGCCGGGGGCGGTTTCGTTGCCGGGTGCGGGCAGTACGTGGCTGGTCGCGCAGTTCCCCGCGCCCCTGGGGCGTTCACCGAGCCCGGCGCAACAAGAGAGGCCCCTCCGAGTGGAGGGGCCTCTCTTGTTGCTCAGGTCAGCGCCAGCTGTGCGGTGCCCTGAAACCCGGCTCGCGCTCCAGGCGGCGCCAGCCCGCGCGGGCGTGGCCGCCGCCGTGGGTCGGCGCGATCTCGGCGGGGCGGGCGGCCGCGCGGGCCAGGAGGAGGGCCGTGATGGCGGCGACTTCCTCGGGCTCGGCGTGGCCCTTCTCGACGCGGATGTCGGCAGTGGACATGGAAGTGGCTCCTCGGGTCACTGCGGCGGGTTGCCGTGCTTGCGGGAGGGCAGGTCGGCGTGCTTGGTGTGGAGCATCGCCAGGGACTTGATCAGCACCTCGCGGGTCTCGGCGGGGTCGACGACGTCGTCGACCAGGCCGCGTTCGGCCGCGTAGTAGGGGTGCATCAGCTCGGACTTGTACTCCTTGACCATGCGCGCCCGCATGGCCTCGGGGTCCTCGGCGTCGGCGATCTGCCGGCGGAAGATGACGTTCGCGGCACCTTCCGCGCCCATGACGGCGATCTCGTTGGTCGGCCAGGCGTAGGTGAGGTCGGCGCCGATGGACTGGCTGTCCATGACGATGTAAGCACCTCCGTACGCCTTGCGCAGGATCAGCGAGATCCGGGGCACGGTCGCGTTGCAGTAGGCGTAGAGGAGCTTGGCGCCGTGGCGGATGATGCCGCCGTGCTCCTGGTCGACGCCGGGCAGGAAGCCGGGTACGTCCAGAAGGGTGATGATCGGGATGTTGAAGGCGTCGCACATCTGGACGAAGCGGGCCGCCTTCTCCGACGCCTCGATGTCCAGGACGCCGGCCAGGGCCTGCGGCTGGTTGGCGACGATGCCGACGACCTGCCCGTCGAGGCGGGCCAGCGCGCAGATGATGTTGCGGGCCCAGCGCTCGTGGACCTCCAGGTACTCGCCCTCGTCGACGAGTTCCTCGATGACCTTGGTCATGTCGTACGGGCGGTTGCCGTCCGCCGGGACCAGGTCGAGGAGCGTGTCCGAGCGACGGTCCACGGGGTCGGAGGACTCGGCGCGGGGCGGGTTCTCCCGGTTGTTCTGCGGGAGCAGGGAGAGGAGGTAGCGGACCTCGGCGAGGCAGGTCTCCTCGTCGTCGTAGGCGAAGTGGCACACGCCGGACGTCTCGGCGTGCACGTCGGCGCCGCCCAGGCCGTTCTGCGTGATCTCCTCGCCGGTGACCGCCTTGACGACGTCCGGGCCCGTGATGAACATCTGCGAGGTGTCGCGGACCATGAAGACGAAGTCGGTCAGGGCGGGGCTGTAGGCCGCGCCGCCCGCGCAGGGGCCGAGCATCACGCTGATCTGCGGGATGACGCCGGACGCCTTGGTGTTGCGCTGGAAGATGCCGCCGTATCCGGCGAGCGCGCTGACGCCCTCCTGGATACGGGCGCCGGCGCCGTCGTTCAGCGACACCAGCGGGGCACCGGCCGCGATGGCCATGTCCATGATCTTGTGGATCTTCGTGGCGTGGGCCTCGCCCAGCGCGCCGCCGAAGATCCGGAAGTCGTGGGCGTAGACGAAGACCGTGCGGCCCTCGACCGTGCCCCAGCCGGTGATGACACCGTCGGTGTACGGCTTCTTGGCCTCCAGGCCGAACCCGGTCGCCCGGTGCCGGCGCAGCTGCTCGACCTCGCGGAAGGAGTCGGGGTCCAGGAGCAGCTCGATGCGCTCACGTGCCGTCAGCTTGCCCTTGGCGTGCTGCGCCGCGGTCGCCTTCTCGCTCGGCCCGGCGAGCGCCTGCGCACGGATCCCGTGCAGCTCGGCCACGCGTCCACGCGCGTCCGTCGGCTCGCCCGGCGCCTCATCCAAAACGGTCATGTAGCGACTCTACGAAGCCGACCAAGGATTGCGAGCCGTCGACTCCGTACAGTCTCCGGCCCGTTTTCCTGGTAGCACCGAACAGAACTCCCACCCCGTGCAGCGCTTCCGACTGCTCAGAGGGCCTCTGACTTGTAGAGGTCGCACAAAGCCGTCAGCTGAGAGTCACCTCACATTCATGGGTGGTACATACCACCCCTGGAGTGACGCGGAGGTGCAGTCGGCGGCCCGTCGCGAGGATCTCGACCGTCTCGTCGGCCCGCAGCACCGCTCCCACCGGGTGGTCCCAGACGATCTCCAGGGGCTCTCCCGTGCGCGGCGGTTCGCTCACCCGGAGCGTAGCGGTACGGCCCCGGCGGCGGACGAGCACACTCGCCCCGGCCGTCGTGGTGAGCGGGCCCGCGGTGCCGGCCTGCCAGAAGTTGGCGGCCGTCAGACCGAGGGAGGGGACGGTCACCGCCTGGCGGCGGTCGTCGTTGGCGAGGACGGTGAGCCAGTGGCGGTCCGCGGCGCGGCGGGCGAGGGCCGCCCGGGAGGCGCCCGGCATGACGGTGTAGACGTAGTCGGCGCCGGCCGGGTCGGTGCCGTGGTCGAGCCAGAGGGTCTGCCAGCGGCGGGTGCGGCGCTCGGTCGTGCTGGTGGTGTTGATGTCGGACCAGGCTCCGGTGCGGTCCTCGCGCAGGGTCCGCAGGGCCCCCTCGGGCACGATCCAGCCGCCGTGGCCCTCCAGGTGGGCCCAGTGCCGGCCGCGTACGAGGGCCTGGGTGCCGCCCTCCCCCAGGTTGCGGTTGTCCACGACCGTCTCGACCGGTACGCCGTCCGCGCACGTGATGCCGGCGCCCAGGCAGACCACGGCGTCGTCGAGGAAGAACCAGGACTTGCGGGCCTCCAGTGTGGAGCCGAGCCCCTTGAGGTGCTGGCCCACGGCCGCGTACGCGCCGTCGGTCGCGCCGCCGACCCATCGCACGTCCGGTTTGGGTTCGCCCCACTCGCCGCCCGCCCGGTCGGCGAGGCGCTTGGTGGAGACGGTGGTGCCGGGCAGCCGGTACCAGTCGACGGTGGGCCAGAACCAGTCCGTGTACTGATCCGCGGCGGTCCCGTTCGCCCACCAGGTGAGCATGCCCGCGCCGGTGTGCCAGCCGCGCGGGTTCTCGCCGTTGCCGCACTCGTAGTGGGCGATGCGGTCACTGGCCATGGCGAGGCCCGCGGTGAAGGCGGGGCGGCGGTGGACGGCGCGGTCCATGGCCGCGAAGAGGTGGTGCCCGGCGGGTTCGGGGACGGCCTCGCCGGGGGCGTCGGCGATCGCGTGCAGCCGGGCCAGGTCGGCGACCGGGAACTGGGGCGCGGTCAGGATCGGGGTGACGGTGTCCCGTTCGGTCCAGCCCTTGATCCGGGCGTACCAGCGCTCCCGCTCGGCGTCGCTCGCCCCGCCCGCGAGGACCGCCATGGCGGCGACGAGCTGCTGGCCGTGGAAGTGGTCGCTGCGCATGACGTGCAGGTCGTCGCTCTTGAGGTAGCCCCGGCTGATGGCCCGCCCGTTGACGACGTCCATGACGAGGCCGTCGTGGATCAGGGGTGCGTAGGCATGTTCGACGCTGTCGAGGACGATCTGCCTGCCCGGGTCGGTCACCTCCCACTCGGAGCCGGCCAGCAGGGTGAACAGCCGGCCGAGGCCGTCCAGCATGACCTGGCCGTACGTCCCCGAGTAGGCGACCCAGGTGTGCTGGACGAACGAGCCGTCGGCGTAGAGCCCGTCCCCCTCGGTGACGTACGGGAAGACCGGCGAGAGGGCGTCGCGGGCCAGGGCGAGCTTGTCCGGCGCCCGGCCGAGGACGCCGCGCAGGGCGACGGAGCGGCACAGGTCGACGCGGTTGGCGCCGGTGGAGGTGCCGGTGTAGTCGCCGAGCATGGCGTCGGGGACGAAGTGGTCGACGGCGGCGCAGGCGGCGGCCACGCGGTCGGCGCCGAGGTGGTCGTGGAGGGCGGCCGTGATGTCCATCAGGAGCCGGGGGCTGCCGATCTGCCATTCCCACCAGTTGCCGTAGCGGGTGGTGGCCGGGTTGTAGACGGTGGCCGAGAGATGGTCGAGGCCGCGCAGGATGTCGGCGAGGAGGGCGGGGTCGCCGGTGGCGCCGGTGCCCTCCTGCACGTACGCCTCGGTCATCGTCCACAGGCGGCCGTAGGCGAAGGTGATGCCGGCCGGCGGGTCGAAGGGGTGGCCGGGCCACAGGGAGGTGGGGGTGGGGGCCATGGTGGCGCGGTGCTCGCGGGCGCGCTCGCCGGTCTCGGCGAGGCGGGAGGCGTACGGCTCGGCCGCCGGGTCGTAGCCGGTGCCGAGGGCGATGTCGAGCCAGCGGCGGCGGAGGGCGTCGTAGGGGTCGGCGGTGGCGGCCGCGGCTCGGGGGACGGCGGTGAGGGCGGCGGCGGCCGCCGCGGCGAGCAGGACCGCGCGGCGGGTGGGGGCGGTGGGGCGCTGTGGGGTCATGCTCATGCCGTTTATCACGCCTGGAGGCGGAGGGGAACGGTGCCGCAACACGTGCGGCGCGGGTGGTTGATGGCGGCGCGGAATAGCCCTAGAGTCGAGACCGTTGGACTGGTTGAACATTCAACTTCAACGCCTTCCTCGGAGGACACCATGACCACCACCCCCGACCTCTCCACGCTGACCGGCGACTACACCGTCGACCCGGCCCACACGACGATCGGCTTCACCGCGCGCCACGCGATGGTCACCAACGTCAAGGGCAAGTTCCTCGACTTCACCGGCACGCTGCACCTGGACGGCACCGACCCGTCCCGCTCCACGGCGTCCCTGGACATCACGATGGACAGCATCGACACGGGTTCCCCCGACCGTGACGGCCACCTGAAGAGCTCGGACTTCTTCAACACGGGCGAGCACCCGACGATGACCTTCCGCTCCACCGGCGCGGAGTCCCTGGGCGGCGACGACTACCGCATCACCGGTGACCTGTCGATCCTCGGCACGACCAAGCCGCTCACCATCGACCTGGAGTTCAACGGCGCCGCCAAGGACCCGTTCGGCAACGAGCGCGTCGGCTTCGAGGGCAAGGCGGAGATCAAGCGCTCGGAGTGGGGGCTCACCTGGAACGCGGCCCTGGAGACGGGCGGCGTACTGGTCTCCGACAAGATCAAGCTGAACTTCGACATCTCGGCGATCAGGCAGGCCTGACGTCCCGCGACCGTCGACGGCGAGGAGCGCTGTGGCGGGCGGCATGCGCGCACCGTAGCGCCGCCGCCCGCGGCCGCCGCCCGTCTCACCCGTCCAGCAGCTCCCGCACCTGGTCGAGGGCGGCACCGAAGGGGTCGGGGAGGACGCCCACCCCGTGGGAGACCAGCGCCCCCTCGTGCAGCAGCATGAGCGTCCGCGCCAGCCGGTCGGCACCGGCCGCGTCGATGTCCCGGGCCAGACCGGTGAACAGGTCGAGCATCCACCGCTTCTGCCCGGTGATGACCGGGTACGCCGGATGGCCCGGATCACTGATCTCCGCGTGCGCGTTGATCATGCTGCACCCCTTGGCCCCGTACCGCCGCGACCACGCGCGCGACGCCTCGAAGACGGCCACCACCCGGGCGGCGGGTCCCTCCCCCGCCGTCGCCAGCCGCCCGGCGAGCAGTTCCCGCCAGCGCTCGTCGCGTCCGGCCAGGTACTCGACGACGATCTGCTCCTTCGAGCCGAAGCGGTCGTACAGCGTCTTCTTGGTCACCCCGGCCTCGGCGGCGATGGTGTCCACGCCGACGGCGTGGATGCCGTGCTCGTAGAACAGCCGCTCTGCGGCTGCCAGCACCCGTCGCGCGCCGGGCGTCATCCGGACGCGGCGCGGTTTCGCTTCCGGACCCATCACCTCTGCACCCATGCCGATGAGTATACCGGTCTGTATAGTGGGCACCCAAGATGAGTAAACCGATCTGTCTACTCTGGATGGGGTCGACGTGAACGTCCTACTCTCGGCCGCCTTCGTGCTGTGCTGGAGCTCCGGCTTCATCGGCGCCAAGCTCGGTGCTCAGACCGCGGCCACACCCACCCTCCTGATGTGGCGCTTCCTGCCGCTCGCCGTGGCCCTGGTCGCCGCGGCGGCCGTTTCCCGGGCCGCCTGGCGGGGCCTGACACCGCGGGTCGCCGGCCGGCAGATCGCCATCGGCGCGCTGTCGCAGAGCGGCTATCTGCTCAGCGTCTACTACGCCATCGAGCTCGGCGTCTCCAGCGGCACCACCGCCCTGATCGACGGCGTCCAGCCACTCGTCGCCGGCGCGCTCGCCGGTCCCCTGCTGCGCCAGTACGTCTCGCGCGGGCAGTGGCTCGGACTGTGGCTGGGGCTGTCGGGGGTGGCCACGGTGACGGTCGCCGACGCCGGGGCGGCGGGCGCGGAGGTGGCCTGGTGGGCGTATCTCGTCCCGTTCCTCGGCATGCTGTCGCTGGTGGCGGCCACCTTCCTGGAGGGCCGCACACGGGTGCCGGTCGCGCCCCGCGTCGCCCTGACGATCCACTGTGCGACCAGCGCCGTCCTCTTCTCCGGACTGGCCCTGGGCCTCGGGGCGGCGGCACCGCCGGCCGGTTCCTCGTTCTGGCTGGCGACCGCCTGGCTGGTGGTCCTGCCGACCTTCGGCGGCTACGGCCTGTACTGGCTGATCCTGCGCCGGTCCGGCATCACCGAGGTCAACACCCTCATGTTCCTGATGGCCCCGGTCACGGCCGTGTGGGGCGCCCTCATGTTCGGTGAGCCGTTCGGCGTCCAGACCGCCCTCGGCCTGGCGGTCGGCCTCGTGGCCGTGGCCGTCGTCCGGCGCGGGAGCGGCGCGCACCGGGGGCGGCCCGTGCGGTCCGGCACGGACCGTCCGGCGGTCGGGGAGCCGACGGCGGACAGGCCGGTGGACAGGCCGACGGCGGACAGGCTGACGACGGGCAGGCCGACGGCCGACAGGCGCTGAGACCCGTCGCGGGCGCCTCAGAAGCCGCCGCCGAAGTCCCCTCCGCCGCCGAAGCCGCCGCCACCGCCGAAGTCACCGCCGCCGAAGCCGCCCCCGAAGTCGCCGGGATCGAAGTCGCCGCCCGAGACGTCGCCGCCCTCGTGGCCGCCGAAGTCTCCGTACCCGGTGCCGTAACCGGCTCCGTAGGCGGGGCCCGCCATCATGCCGCCGAGCATGGTGCCGACCAGCAGGCCGGGCAGGATGCCGGCGCCGAAGTAGCCGCCCGCCCAGGGGCCGTAGGCCGGGCCCGCGTCCCAGTAGGGGCGGCGGCCCTGGTCGGTGTCCACCTCGCGGATCATCGGGTCCCGCCCGTCGGACAGCCGGGCCCGGTCGGCGGCGCAGACCGGGACCTGGCGGGTGGTGCCGCCCGGCGGGGTCCAGGTGGCGTCGGCGACCGAAGGGCCGTGGCGCGGGTCGAAGAAACAGGGCGGACGGCGTTCGGGCAGCGCCCTGCCCTCGCGGCGGGCGGCGAGCTGCGCGAGCGAGAAGCGCCCGTCCTCCACCGCCTGGGTGACGGCACGCACGTCCTCCGGTTTGCGGGCGTCGGCCATGTACGTCTTGGCCTGCTCGTAGGCGTCCAGGGCACGTTCGTAGTCGGCCCGCATCGCGTCGTCGGCGCCCGGTTCCCCGGGGTAGAAGTCCAGGCGGTCCAGCTCCTCGCCGAACGCCGTGATGTCCTCGTCGACCACCACCCGCAGCCGCTCCAGCGCCACCCGCTGCTCCTCCTCGCGGCGGTGGCGGTTGCGCCGGGAGAGCGCGTAGACGCCCGTGCCGCCGACCACCACCACCGCGCCCGCGGTGATCAGGGCGCCGGTGGGCGCGGAGCCGCCGCCGGAGTCCCAGGACGAGGGGGCGGAGCCGCGCACGCTGCGCAGCGCGTCGTCGACGAAGTCGTTCAGCTGGGCCTTGGGATCGCCCGCGCCCTGGACGGCGGTGACCAGGTTGTGCACGCCCTGGCGGCTCAGCACGCTGCTGTCGGCGCGGGCGTCGAAGCGGTCGCCGAGGCGGACGCCGTACAGACCGGTGATGCCGGTCTCGGTGCGGAGGTTCTGGAAGAGGTTCTCGGTCGGGTAGCCGTCCGGGAGGACCGCCACGAAGACCGGTTCGCCCGCGTCCTCGATCTTGTCGGCGAGCGCGTCCGCGTCCGACTCGGACAGCAGGTCGGAAGCGGCCGGGTCCACGTACACCGGACTCTCGCGCAGGGCCGCGCCGATCTCGGAGACACCGGTCTCCGCCTGCGCGCCGGGCGCACCGGCGAGCAGCACCGCCAGCGCGGCGACGACCGGCGCGACCAGGAGGCGTATGAGGACTTGCGCACGAACGCCCTTCATACGTTCGAACTTACCCGAATGGACCTCAATCAGACATAAAGAGTGGATCCAGTAACCGCCCCGCTCACTCGGCGGGCGCGACCCCGGCCCGCAGCAGCCCGTACGTGTACGCGTCCTCCAGGGCCTGCCAGGAGGCGGCGATGACGTTCTCCGCGACGCCCACCGTGGCCCACTCCCCCGTGCCGTCGGACGTGGAGATGAGCACCCTGGTGGTGGACTGGGTGCCGTGCACGCCCTCCAGGATGCGGACCTTGTAGTCGACCAGGTCGAGCTTGGCCAGCTCGGGGTAGATCTTCTCCAGGGCGACACGCAGGGACCGGTCGAGGGCGTTGACCGGGCCGTTGCCCTCGGCGGTGGCGACGATGCGCTCGCCCTTGGCCCAGAGCTTGACCGTGGCCTCGTTGGCGTGGCTGCCGTCGGGGCGGTCCTCGGTGATCGCGCGCCAGGACTCGACGTCGAAGTACTTCAGCGGCCTGCCCTCGGCCTCGGCGCGCAGCAGCAGCTCGAAGCTGGCGTCGGCGGCCTCGTAGGTGTAGCCCGCCAGCTCGCGCTCCTTGACCCGCTCGACGACCCGGCCGACCAGCTCGCGGTCGCCGCCGAGGTCGATGCCGAGTTCCTTGCCCTTCAGCTCGATGGAGGCACGTCCTGCCATGTCGGAGACCAGCATCCGCATGGTGTTGCCGACCAGCTCGGGGTCGATGTGCTGGTAGAGGTCCGGGTCGACCTTGATCGCGGAGGCGTGCAGGCCGGCCTTGTGGGCGAAGGCGGAGACGCCCACGTAGGGCTGGTGGGTGGAGGGGGTGAGGTTGACGACCTCGGCGATGGCGTGGGAGATGCGGGTCATCTCGCGCAGGCGGCCCTCGGGCAGCACCTGCTTGCCGTACTTCAGCTCCAGGGCGGCCACGACCGGGAACAGGTTGGCGTTGCCGACCCGCTCGCCGTAGCCGTTGGCCGTGCACTGGACGTGGGTCGCGCCCGCGTCGACGGCGGCGAGCGTGTTGGCGACGGCGCAGCCGGTGTCGTCCTGGGCGTGGATGCCGAGCCGGGCGCCGGTGTCGGCCAGCACCGTGGCGACCACCGCCTGGATCTGCGCCGGGAGCATGCCGCCGTTGGTGTCGCACAGGATGACGACGTCGGCACCGGCCTCGGAGGCGGTGCGCACGACCGCCTTCGCGTACTCGGGGTTGGCGCGGTAGCCGTCGAAGAAGTGCTCGCAGTCGACGAAGACCCGGCGGCCCTGGGCCTTCAGGTGGGAGACCGTGTCGGCGACCATCGCCAGGTTCTCGTCCAGCGTGGTGCGCAGGGCCAGTTCGACGTGCCGGTCGTGCGACTTGGCGACCAGGGTGATCACCTGGGCGCCGGAGTCGAGCAGCGCCTTGACCTGGTGGTCCTCGGCGGCGGTGGCGCCCGCGCGGCGGGTGGAGCCGAAGGCGACCAGCTGGGCGTGCCGGAAGTCGATCTCCTGCTGGGCGCGGGCGAAGAACTCGGTGTCCCGCGGGTTGGCGCCGGGCCAGCCGCCCTCGATGAAGCCCACACCGAAGTCGTCCAGGTGCCGTGCGATGGCCAGCTTGTCCGCGACCGTGAGGTTGATGCCCTCGCGCTGCGCGCCGTCCCGCAGAGTGGTGTCGAAGACGTGGAACGAATCGTCGAGTTCGCTGGTTGCGGTCATGATCTGAAGGCTCCTGTTGGGGATCTCGGTCTACCGGAATGACCGGTTCCACCGTCCGTCTATGATCCCTCGCGCTCTCTTCCCGGCTCGGGTGGGCCAGGAAAGCGAAAAACCTCTCGCGGGTGCGAGAGGTCTGCGCGCGGGTCGAGGACGACGGTGTCCACCCGTACCTGGTCGTACGTGGTGGTCACTGCGGACCGGCGCGCCTGCTGCCAATAATCATGGCGAACGAGAGCACGGTGGCAGTCTGGCACATTCCGTCCCCCTGTCCATCGCCCGTCTCAGGATGCGAACGGCGACCGTCCGCGGGCGGACTCAGTCCCGCCCGTAGAGGCCGTCCGCCAGGAAGTCCCGTACGTGACCGAGCACCTGCGCCCGGTCCGTCCCCCGCAGTCCGATCGCCACGTGGATGGCGAAGCCGTCGAGGAGTGCCCGCAGCCGGGACGCGAAGCGGTCCGGGTCCACGGCGCGGAACTCGCCGCGCGAGATGCCCTCGGCGAGCAGGGCGGCCAGGTCGCGGTGCCAGGCGCCCTCGATGGCGGCCTGCCGGTCGCGGGCCTCGTCGGGGGCGTTCTGTGAGCGGTTCCACACCTCCAGCCACAGCGTCCAGTGCGGGTCGCGGTGGCCGTCGGGGACGTACAGGTCGACGTAGGCGCCGAGGCGTTCCCGGGCGGTGCCGGGCCGGGTGAGCAGGCGGCCGCGCTCGGCGCCGAGGCGGCCCTCGCTCCACTCCAGGGTGCGCAGCAGCAGTTCGTCCTTGGAGCCGAAGTAGTACAGGAGGTGGCCGCTGCTCATGCCGACCTCGCGGCCGAGCGCCGCCATGGTGAGCTTCTCCAGTCCGCGCTCGGCGATCATCTCCATGGCGGCGGCGAGCACGTCCTCGCGCGGCGGGGCCTGCCTGCGCCCACCACCGGCCATGTGCACTCCCGGGTCTTCTAGGTCCTCGGCCGTTGCTGTTGCTGCGTGATGCAGTGGATGCCGTTACTCAGAGCCCCAGCGACTCTCAGTATTCCGGGCATTTCGGCCAGGAAGGTCCGTCTCGTCACCAGAGCGTGAGGGCTTCGGCTTGAGTACGGTCTCTCGTTTCTGTCTGCCGCTGGTGCGGCAGGGTTGCGCCACCTGCCCGCCCCGTCTCCGCCTTGTGGCGGGGGCGGGTGGTGCGGGTCTTCTGGTCGGCTCCACGAGGCTTCGACGCCGCCGGGGCGGTGTCCTGGTCTCCGGCCACTCCGGTACCAGTGGTGCTGGCTGCCGCGAGCGCGGCGAGGTTGACTGCGGCGTTGTCGTCCCGGTCGATGGCCAGGTGGCAGGCGTCGCATTCGAAGGTCCGGACGTGCAGCGGCAGCTTGGCTTTCACCGCGCCGCACCCGGAACAGGTCTTGGAGGAGGGGAACCAGCGGTCGGCGGCCAGGATGCGGCAGCCGTGGCGCTGGGTTTTGTAGGTGAGCTGGCGGCGGATCTCACCGAATCCGGCGTCGGCGATCCTGCGCGCGAGACGCCGGTTGCGGAGCATCCCGGCGACGTTGAGGTCCTCGACGACGACGGTGCCGTACTCGGCCGCCACGCTCGTGGTGAGCTTGTGCAGGGCGTCTTCGCGGAGGTTCGCGACCCGGTGATGCACCTTGTTGCGGGCGGCGTTGGCCTTCTCCCACCGCTTCGACGGCTTCTGCCCGGTCCTGCGGTCGGGGCCCCGGCGGCGGGACACGACGCGGGAGGTGCGGCGCAGCTGCTCACGCGCCCGGTCGTAGTGCCCGGGGTTGGGCACGGTGCTGATCTCGCCGGAGCTGTCGGCCATCACCGCGAGGGTCTTCACCCCGAGGTCGATACCGACCGCTGCACCGGGCCGGGCGACGCGTTCGAGGTCGCGCTTGGCCTCGGCCTGGAAGGAGACGAACCAGCGTCCGCACTCGTGCCGCACGGTCGCAGACAGGATCCGCGCCGTCCCGGCCTGGACGCGGGTGAGGAGCTTCACCGTGGGCTCATGGGTGCGGATCGCGCCCAGCCTCGGCAGCGTCACGTGCCGGCCGTCGGCGTCCACGCGGATCGCGCCGGTCGTGAACCGGCAGGACAGACGCGCCTTCCGCTTCGACTTGAACCGGGGCATGCCAGTCGCACGGCCACGGCGCTTGCCCTGCTTCGACTTCGCGTAGTTGTCGAACGCGGCGGCAGCGTTCGCGAGACCGGTGGAGTACGCCTCCTTGGAGTTCTCCTCCCACCACGCGGCGAACCTGGGGTCGGTGTGCTTGGCGGCGTTGAACGCCTTCCGCAGAGCGGGCAGCGACCACGGCCGCCACTCCGTCAGCTCCGCCTCGGGAATTCCGTAGGACTCCTCCGCGCGGCGCTGCCACCACGACGCCTCGACCCAGCCGACCGCCCAGTTGTACGCGGCCCGCGCAGCACCGCAGTGCGAGCGCAACACGCGCTCCTGGGCGGCGTTCGGGTCCAGGGCGAAACGGAACGCCTGCACCACGAACCCGGGCTGCGGCTGAAACTTCTTCACTCGGCGGCCTCGCCGGTCGCTACGGCCACCGCTCGAGCCGCCCGGTTCTTCGCCGCCCGCCGCCCGTACAGGCGCGCGCACATCGACGTCAGCACCTCGGTGATGTCCCGCACCAGGTCATCGGCGGTCTCGGCGGTCTCGGCGGGGTCGAGGACGACCAGACGCCGCCCGGACGCCGACAGGACGGCCTCCAGGTGCTCGACCCCGAACCGGGCCAGCCGGTCACGGTACTCGACCACGATCACCCCGGCCTGCGGGTCGGACAGCAGCCGGTGCAGCTTGCGTCGCCGCCCATTCAGCCCCGAACCGACCTCGGTCACGACTTCCGCGACCTGCAGGCCAAGACCAGTGGCCCCCTGGACCACGCGGGCCACCTGCCGGTCAAGGTCCGGCTTCTGGTCCGCCGACGAGACCCGGCAGTACGCCACGACCCGGCCAGACGTCTTCGAGGTGGGCTCGTCGACCAGCCACGTTCCGGATGGCGTCTGGCGCACAGGGACCGGCATACGGCCCTCTTTCGCCCACGCCCACGCGGTCTGGTAGTGCACACCGTTGCGCGCCGCCCACTCGGAAAGCTTCACACGATCAAGATAACCGATGAGAAAGACTGAGGTTCACTGATGAATCACGCAGCAGTTGGTAGCCCCCGCCACCCACGAAGATCGTACGCGCGTCCACCAGGGTCACCGTCCGCTCGGGGAACAGACGGCGGAAGATGCCCGCGGCGAGTTCGTCGTTCGGGTCGCCGAAGGCGCAGAAGACGACGCCGCCGTTGCACACGTAGTGGTTGATGTACGAGTAGTCGACCCAGTCGCCCTCCTCGTCCCTCAGGACCGTCGGTGCGGGAACCTCGACGACCTCCAGGCGGCGGCCCCTGGCGTCGGTCCGGCCGCGCAGGAGCTCCAGGTACATCTGCGAGCGCTCGTGGTCGGGGTGCCGGGGGTCGCGCTGGCTGTGCACGACGACCGTGCCGGGCCGTGCGCAGGCCGCGACGATGTCGACGTGGCCCTGGGTGCCGTACCTGCCGTAGTCACCGGCCAGGTCGGCCTGCTCCTCGCCCTCGGCCACACCGCGCTGACCGTGTGGATCGGCGGGGACGTGATGGTGGGCGTGCTCGGGCGGCTGTTCGGCCTGCCGCAGGGCGGTGCGACGTACGCCGTCGTGTACGGTCTGCTCGCCGCCGCGACCGTCGCGGGCGCGGTGTACGGGTACCGGGTGCTGCTCGCCATGTCGGAGTCGGGTGGTGGGCGGGCATAGGCCGGGGATCCGGGGGCGGAGCCCCCGGCGAGGCCCGCCCCCGCGCCGGGGTCGCGTCAGGCCAGCGTGTGCATCCACCCGTGGGTGTCCTCGGCCGTCCCCCGCTGGATGTCCAGCAGCGCGTCCCGCAGCCGCTGCGTCACCTCGCCGGTCTCGCCCCCGCTCTGCTGCCACTCGGCGCCGGCCCGCTTGACCGTGCCGACCGGCGTGATCACGGCGGCGGTCCCGCAGGCGAAGACCTCGGTGAGCGTGCCGTTCTCCGAGTCGCGCTGCCACTGGTCGACCGAGACCCGGCCCTCCTCGGCCTCGTAGCCGAGGTCGCGGGCGACGGTGAGCAGGGAGTCGCGGGTGACGCCCTCCAGGATGGAGCCGGTGAGGGACGGCGTGATGATCTTGTTTCCGTACACGAAGTACAGGTTCATGCCGCCCAGTTCCTCGACCCACTTGCGCTCGATGGCGTCGAGGTAGCAGACCTGGTCGCAGCCCTTGGTCGCCGCTTCCGCCTGCGCGAGCAGCGACGCCGCGTAGTTGCCGCCGGTCTTGGCGTCGCCCATGCCGCCGGGGACGGCGCGCACGCGGTCCTCGGAGACCCAGATGGAGACCGGCTTGACCCCGCCCGGGAAGTAGGCGCCGGCCGGGGAGGCGATGACGAGGAAGAGGTACTCGTTGGCCGGCCTGACGCCCAGGCCGACCTCGGTCGCGATCATGAACGGGCGCAGGTACAGGGACTCCTCGCCGCCGTGCGCCGGGACCCACTTCTCGTCCTGCCCGACCAGCGCGTCGCAGGCCTCGATGAAGGTGTCCACCGGAAGCTCGGGCATGCCCAGGCGGCGCGAGGACGCCTGGAAGCGGGCGCCGTTCTTCTCCGGGCGGAAGGTGGCGACGGAGCCGTCGGGCCGCCGGTAGGCCTTCAGGCCCTCGAAGATCTCCTGTGCGTAGTGCAGGACCATGGTGGCCGGGTCGAGGGAGAGCGGGGCGTACGGCACCAGCTGGCCGTCGTGCCAGCCGCGGCCCTCGGTCCACTTGATCGTCACCATGTGGTCGGTGAAGTGGCGGCCGAACCCGGGGTTGGCCAGAATCGCCGCCCGCTCGGAGTCCGAGAGCGGGTTGGCGGAGGGCTTGAGCTCGATCGTGGGCGTCGTCATGGGTGGCTGTCCTTCACCGGTTCGTATTGTGACGGGCCGCGATCACGCCCGTACGGCCGGTGGCCGGTGCTAGGACGTCCGAGCATTCCCTCAGGTCGCGGCTTCGCGTTCGATTATCGCGCGCGGCCCGCGACGGGTGAAACGGGGTGAATGCGGCCCAGGATTCGATGGTCGCACCTGGCGGACGCAGGAGAAAGCCGCCGGGTGCCTTGTTCTTCGGACCCGGCGGCTTCGAAAGGTTGGGTTTCGAGTGCGCCGGGGTCAGCCGGCTACTCGTGCGGCGAGCGCGTCGCCGATCTCGGAGGTGCTGCGGGCGGGCAGGCCGCCGCGCTCCCCGAGGTCGGTGGAGACCGCGTGCTCGATCCGGGCGGCCTCGTCCTCGTACCCGAGGTGGCGCAGCAGCAGGGCGACGGACAGGACCGTGGCGGTGGGGTCGGCCTTGCCCTGGCCGGCGATGTCCGGCGCGGAGCCGTGCACCGGCTCGAACATCGAGGGGAAGTCGCCGGACGGGTTGATGTTCCCGCTGGCGGCGACGCCGATGCCGCCGGAGACGGCCGCGGCGAGGTCGGTGATGATGTCGCCGAAGAGGTTGTCGGTGACGATCACGTCGAACCGGGCCGGGTCGGTGACCAGGAAGATGGTCGCGGCGTCGACGTGGATGTAGTCGGTGGTGACCTCGGGGAACTCCGCCGCGACCTTGTTGAAGATGTTGGTCCACAGGTGGCCCGCGAAGGTCAGCACGTTGTTCTTGTGGACCAGCGTGAGCTTCTTGCGGGGGCGGGCCTGGGCGCGGGCGAAGGCGTCGCGGACGACGCGCTCGACGCCGTAGGCGGTGTTGACGGAGACCTCGGTGGCGACCTCGTGCTCGGTGCCCTTGCGGATGGTGCCGCCGTTGCCCGTGTACGGGCCCTCGGTTCCCTCGCGGACGACGACGAAGTCGATCTCGGGCTGGCCGGCGAGCGGGGTGGCGACGCCGGGCAGGAGCTTGCTCGGCCGCAGGTTGACGTGGTGGTCGAAGGCGAAGCGGAGCTTGAGCAGGAAGCCGCGCTCCAGCACGCCGGACGGCACCGACGGGTCACCGATCGCGCCGAGCAGGATGGCGTCGTGCGTCTTGAGGGCGTCGAGGTCGGCGTCGGTGAGGGTCTCACCGGTGGCGTGGTAGCGCCGGGCGCCGAAGTCGAATTCCCTGGTCTCCAGCTTCACATCCTGCGGAAGGACGGCGGAGAGCACCTTGAGACCCTCGGCCACGACCTCCTGGCCGATGCCGTCACCGGGAATCACTGCGAGATTGAGGCTGCGAGACATGACGGCACCCTATCGCTCGTCCCACGGGATGACATGAGGCGTCCGCCATGCGGACGCCACTGTCGTCCGCGCGGCTCAGTGACCGGTGGCGCCGCCGTTGTCCCGGCGGTCGAGGGAGCGCTGGAGGGCGGCCGCGGCGTTCTTGCGGTCGGAGTCGCTGGTACGGGAGAGGTGGCGGACTCGGCGGCGGACGGTCGTCTCGGCCATGGGAATCGACTCCTTCGGCACAAAGGGAGCGCGGAAAGCGAGGGTGGTGTCAGACGCCGGAAGGGGCGGGAAGCGCGGTGCCGCAGGGGTTGCCTGCACGGGCACGGGCTCACGACCGCCATTCGCTCGATCGAGCGGGACGTTCGGCTCCTACAAAGCTAAGGGAGCGCGGAGCGTCTGTCTCCACAATTACTCGGACTTCCTACTATCTGAGACGGCCCCTTGGCTCACACCGCTGCGACCTGCGGAAAAGCCCGGCGGGGCCAGGTCGGTCGACCTGGCCCCGCCGGGCGATTCGCGCGCGGGCGTCAGCCCATGTGCGGGTACGTGTAGTCGGTCGGCGCGACCAGCGTCTCCTTGATGGCGCGGGTCAGCGTCCAGCGCATCAGGTTCTGCGGGGCACCGGCCTTGTCGTTGGTGCCGGAGGCACGGCCGCCGCCGAAGGGCTGCTGGCCGACCACGGCGCCGGTCGACTTGTCGTTGATGTAGAAGTTGCCGGCCGCGTAGCGCAGCTTCTCCATCGTGTACGCGGCCGCCGCACGGTCGCCCGAGACGACCGAGCCGGTGAGCGCGTAGTCCGAGACCGACTCCATCTGGGTCAGCATCGTGTCGTACGCGTCGTCGGCGCTGTCGTCGTACACGTGCACGGCGAGGAACGGGCCGAAGTACTCGGTGCGGAAGACCTCGTTCTCCGGGTCGGTGCACTCGACGACGGTCGGGCGGACGAAGTAGCCGACCGAGTCGTCGTAGGAGCCGCCCGCGACGATCGTGCAGGTCTCGTCCTGCTTGGCGCGGTCGATGGCGGCCTTGTTCTTGGCGAAGGACCGCTCGTCGATGACGGCGCCGACGAAGTTCGACAGGTCGGTGACGTCACCCATGGTGAGGTAGTCGACCTCGGCGGCGAACTCCTCCTTGAACCCGTCGTTCCAGATGGACGCCGGGATGTAGGCGCGCGAGGTGGCGCTGCACTTCTGGCCCTGGTACTCGAAGGCACCGCGGGTCAGCGCGGTCTTGAGCACGGCGCGGTCGGCGCTCGGGTGGGCGACGAGGAAGTCCTTGCCGCCGGTCTCGCCGACCAGGCGCGGGTAGGTGCGGTACTTCTCGATGTTGTTGCCGACCGTCTTCCACAGGTGCTGGAAGGTCTTGGTCGAGCCGGTGAAGTGGATGCCCGCCAGGTCCCGGTGCTCCAGGGCGACCTCGGAGACCGCGATGCCGTCGCCGGTGACGAGGTTGATGACGCCCTTGGGCAGCCCGGCCTCCTCCAGGAGCTGCATGAGCAGCACGGCGGCGTGGGTCTGCGTCGGGGACGGCTTCCAGACCACCACGTTGCCCATCAGGGCCGGGGCGGTGGGCAGGTTGGCCGCGATCGCGCTGAAGTTGAAGGGCGTGATCGCGTAGACGAAGCCCTCCAGCGGGCGGTGGTCCATGCGGTTCCACACGCCCTGGGAGTTGGCCGGGGGCTGCTCGGCCAGGATGTTGCGCGCGTAGTGGACGTTGAAGCGCCAGAAGTCGATCAGCTCGCAGGGGCTGTCGATCTCGGCCTGCTGGGCGGTCTTGGACTGGCCGAGCATGGTGGAGGCGGCGATGGTCTCGCGCCACGGGCCGGACAGCAGCTCGGCGGCGCGCAGGATGATCGCCGCGCGGTCGTCGAAGGACATCGCGCGCCACGCGGGGGCGGCGGCCAGGGCGGCGTCGATCGCGTCCTGGGCGTCCGCTTGCGTGGCGTTGGCGTAGGTGCCCAGGCGGGACTTGTGGTTGTGCGGCTGCACGACGTCGAAGCGCTCGCCGCCGCCCATCCGCTTCACACCACCGATGGTGCAAGGGAGGTCGACCGGGTTGTCGGCCAGCTCCTTGAGCTTGGCCTCCAGACGGGCACGCTCGGGCGAACCGGGCGCGTAGCCGTGCACCGGCTCGTTGACGGGGGTGGGGACCTGGGTCACAGCGTCCATGAGTTCGGTAACTCCTTACTGAGCGGGTTGTGCGAGCGGGTGCGGGCAGGGGGTGCCGGTTGGATCAGGTCGCAGGGAACCCGCGGCACCCTTTATTGCCGGTGAGCGGGGTCTGGTGCGTGCGGCTGCAAGGCGGAGGAGGGAGTCGACGCGATGGGGGTCCCCCCGCGCGAGCGCAGTCGAGCGTGGGGGAGTCGGCGAGTGACGACAACGCCGCAGACGTGCGTGCCAGACCCCGCGTCTGCGGCATGATCCAAGCGGCACCCCCTAGCCCTTGCTGACCATCGAGCGGGCGAAGAACCGGAGGTTCGCCGGCTTCTCCGCCAGACGGCGCATGAAGTAGCCGTACCAGTCGGTGCCGTAGGCGGTGTAGACGCGCATGCGGTGGCCCTCGGCGGCCAGCCGCAGGTGCTCGTCGCCGCGGATGCCGTACAGCATCTGGAACTCGTACTCGTCGAGCTTGCGTCCGGCCGTGCGGGCCAGCTCCTGTCCGATGGAGATCAGGCGCGGGTCGTGCGACCCGATCATCGGGTAGCCCTCGCCCTCCATCAGCGTGCGCAGGATGCGGACGTACGCCTTGTCGATCTCGTGGCGCTGCTGGTACGCGACCTCTGCGGGCTCCTTGTAGGCGCCCTTCACCAACCGTACGCGAGAGCCGCAGTCGGCGAGGCGGCGCGCGTCGGCCTCGGTGCGGAAGAGGTAGGCCTGGATGACGCAGCCGGTCTGCGGGACGTCCTTGCGCAGCTCCTCGTGGATGGCGAACATCGAGTCGAGGGTGGTGTGGTCCTCGGCGTCGAGGGTGACGGTGGTGCCGATCTCGGCGGCGGCCTCGACGACCGGGCGGACGTTGCCCAGGGCCAGCTCGTGGCCGCCGTCCAGCGCCTGGCCGAACATGGAGAGCTTGACGGACATCTCGGCGCGGGTGCCCAGCTCCAGCGGCTTGAGCCGGTCGATCAGCTCCAGGTAGGCGTCGCGGGCGGCCTCGGCCTGCGCGGGGGTGGTGATGTCCTCGCCGACGACGTCCATCGTCAGCTCCAGGCCCTGATCGGTGAGGTCCCGGACGATCGGCACGATCTGGTCGACCGTCTCGCCGGGGATGAACCGGTCGACGACCGGCTTGGTCACGGGCGCGGCCGAGACGAGACGACGCATCCGGTCGCTGCGCGACGCGGCGAGAATCACGGGACCCAGCACGGGGCACCTCCACTTACCAACCAACACAGGGGCCGCTGCCCGACGAAGGGGGAACGGCACGGAGAACCACCGTGAAATCTAAGGATCCTCCCGATCGTCGGCCATCGACAGCTGTCACGCATCCGTGCCGCGGATCTCAGACAGATGTATGAAGGCCGCGCGTAAATGCGGCAGAATGCCCGGGTGACGTCCGATTCCAGAGGTGCCACAGGATCCGGCTCCGGTGGTACGCGTGGTGACTACCAGGAGCTGGTCGACGAGCTCTCCGAGCTGCTGGGCGCGCCCGCGACCCTGGAGAACCGCGACTTCGAGCTGATCGCCTTCGGCGCCTACGACAGCGAGGGCGACCTCGACCCGTCCGCCCTGGACCCGGTGCGCACCCGCTCGATCCTCACCCGGCGCTCCACCGCCGCGGTCCGGGCGTGGTTCGAGAGCTTCGGCATCACCCGCGCGACCGGACCGGTGCGCATCCCGCCGACCCCCGAGGCGGGGGTGTACCGGGGGCGCACCTGTCTGCCGGTACGCCATCGGGGTGTGGTCCTCGGCTATGTCTGGCTCCTGGACACCGACCCGGGGCCGACCGAGCGGCAGCTGGCGGCGGGCATGGAGGTCACGGCGCGGATCGGCGCGCTGCTCGCCGACGAGGCGCAGCACGGCGCGGACCTGAGCCGGGAGCTGCGGGCGGTGCTGACGGCGGAGCGGGACTGGCAGCGGGACATGGCGGTGGCGGAGCTGCGCAGCGCGCTGGGCGCCCGGGCCGAGACCCCGCACGCGGTGGTGTGCGTGGCGCCCTGGCCCTCGGCCGATCCCGACGACGCGCCCTCGGTCCGTACTGTGCCGGGAGCCACGGCGCTGTGCACGGTGCCGTGGGGGGTCTCGGCCGTGTCGCTGGCGCTGCTGGTCCGGCTGCGCTCGGCGGAGGTGCGGACCCCGGCGACGTCGGCGGCGGGGCGGCTGCTGGAGCGGGCGGGGACGGCCACGGGCCGGGGCGGACCGGCGGGTGGCGCCGCGGCCGGTGTCTCCGCGCCGCGCACGGGTCTCGCCGACCTGGGGGCGGCCTGGTCGGAGGCGTCGGCGGCGGCCCGGGCGGCGCGGGCGGAGGAGCGGTTCGGGCCGGTCGCGCAGTGGACGTCGATCGGGGCGTTCCGCCTGCTGACCTCGCTGCCCCCGCGCTCCGCCGACGATCCCGCCGTACGCGCCCTGCTCTCCCCCGCCCACCGCGAACTCGCCCGCACGGCCGAGGTGTACCTGGACTGCGCGGGCCAGGCCGGCCGCACCGCCGCCGAGCTGGGCGTCCACCGCCAGACGCTGTACTACCGGCTGTCCCGCGTCGAACAGCTCACGGGTCTGGACCTGGACGACGGCGAGGACCGGCTGCTGCTGCACATGGCGCTCAAGGCGCGTCGCCTGTAGCGGCCCCGATCACCCGGCGCAGGCCCTCGGTCAGCGCTTCGGCGTCGGGTGCGCTCTTCGGGTCGAAGTTCCACTGGGCGATGAGACCGGTCATCAGGGTGACGTAGAACGCGCCCAGGGTGTCCGTCGTCTCGTCCGTGACGTCCTCCTCCCTGCCGCCCATGAGCAGGGGGATGATGCCGCGTCCGGCCTCGCGCTGGGCGCGGCCGAGGTGGTCGCGCAGCGCGGGCATCCGGTCGCCCATGACCAGCACCTCCATGCTGAGGCCCCAGACGGAGCCGGGCTCCCGCATGGTGCCGATGATGTTGGACCACACCTGCTGGAACCGCTCGACCGAGCCCGGTTCGGTGCCGTCCAGAGCGGGAGTCTCCCCCTCGAAGGCGCCCCCCATCGCCTCGATCAGCTCGATGTACGCCTGGGCGAGCAGGACGTCCTTCGACCCGTAGTGGTAGCCGATGGACGCCAGGTTGGTCCCCGACTCCTTGACGATGTCCCGCGCGGTCGTGCGCGCGAATCCCTTGTCCAGCAGGCAGCGCTTGGCGCCCTCGAGCAGATCCTCACGGTGTCCCATGCCGACACCCTACCCAGCCGCCCATACACGCGTCTTAAACGATCGTCCTAGACAAGCGTATAAGACGTGCGTACAGTCCCCGTCATGACAACGAACCCGTCCCGCGCCGGCCGTCGTGAGTGGACCGCGCTGGGCGTACTGATGCTCCCGCTGCTGCTGGTCTCCATGGACGTCTCCGTCCTCTACTTCGCGATCCCTCAGATCAGCGCCGACCTGGACCCGAGCGGCACCCAGCAGCTGTGGATCTTCGACATCTACGGCTTCGTCCTGGCCGGGCTGCTGATGACGATGGGGGCGCTGGGCGACCGCATCGGCCGGCGCAGGCTCCTCCTCATCGGCGCGGTGGCCTTCGGCGCCGCCTCCGTGCTCGCCGCCTACGCGCACACCGCCGAGACGCTGATCGCGGCCCGCGCGGTCCTCGGCATCGGGGGCGCCACCCTGATGCCGTCGACGATGGCGCTGGTCCGCACGATGTTCACCGACCCCGCCCAGCGGGCGAAGGCGATCGGACTGTGGTCCGGGGTGATGACGGCCGGGATCGCGCTCGGCTCGGTGATGAGCGGCATCCTCGTCGAGCACTTCTGGTGGGGCTCGGTCTTCCTGGTCAACCTGCCCGCGATGGCCCTGCTGCTGGTCCTCGGCCCAGTGCTGCTCCCCGAGTCGAAGAGCCCGTCCCCCGGCCGCTTCGACTGGCTGAGCGTCCCGCTGTCGATGGCGGCGGTCCTCCCCGTCGTCTACGGCCTCAAGGAGCTGCCCTCGGAGGGCTGGAACGTCCGCTACGTCGTCTCGATCACCGTCGGTCTGCTCTTCGCGGCGCTGTTCGTGCACCGCCAGCGCACCTCGGCCTCGCCGATGATCTCGCCCGCCCTCTTCCGCGGGCACGGCTTCACCCCGGCGCTGGTCCTCAACACCCTGTCGGCCTTCGGGATGCTGGGCTCGGCGTACTTCACCACCCAGTACCTCCAGTCGGTCCTGGGCAAGAGCGCGCTGGAGGCCGCGCTGTGGAGCCTGCTGCCGTCGGTGCTCATCGGCGCCGCCGCACCGGTCGCCGCCCAACTGGCCCAGCGCGGTGTCGAGCGCGCGTACCTCGTGACGGCCGGATTCGTCGTCGCGGCGGGCGGCTACGGACTCCTCGCGCTGGCCGGTACGGACTCCCTGTGGCTGGTGCTGGCCGCCTGCGGCGTCCTCGCCGCCGGCATCGTCGTGGTGATGTCCCAGCTCACCGACCTGGCCCTCGGCTCGGCGCCGGTCGAGAAGGCGGGCGCGGCCTCCTCACTGCTGGAGACCGGCACCGAGTTCGGCGGCGCCCTGGGCATGGCCACCCTCGGTTCCATCGGTACGGCCCTCTACCGCCACGGTGTTCCCCCGGACGCGCCCGGCGAGGCGCAGGAGACCCTGGGCGGCGCGCTGTCCGTCGCCGCCGGACTTCCCGGGCGCGCGGGAGACGCCCTGGCCACGGCGGCACGCGAGGCGTTCACCGACGGGATGCGGGGCGCCGCGATGGCGGGGGCGCTGCTGCTCCTCGGGGCGGCGGTGCTGGCCGCGCTGGGGCTGCGCAACATCCGGGTGCGCCCGGAGGCGGCCACGGAGGATATCGAAAACGCCGGACAGGCCGACCGATTCAGCCCGTCTGGGGGTACCTCCCACGCCCTTTAGGCAGTGGGGGAGTTTGAGGACCAGGCCCGTTCAGGGCCGTGAGCGGGGGTCCCGGGGGCGGCGGCCCCCGGGTACGGCCGCCTCAGACGAGGTTGACGGACCGGGCGGACGTGGCGCCGATCTCCGCCGAGACCTCCGCCAGAACCCCGGCGGGCACCGTGTCGTCGACGGTGAGGACGGCCAGCGCCTCGCCGCCGACCGTCGCGCGGGCGACCTGCATGCCGGCGATGTTGAGACCCGCCTCGCCGATGATCCGGCCGACGGTGCCGACGACGCCGGGACGGTCCTCGTAGCGCAGGACGACCATGTGGTCGGCGAGGGCGAGGTCCACGTCGTACTCGCCGATGGCGACGATCTTCTGGAGGTGCTTCGGGCCGGCCAGCGTGCCGGAGACCGACACCTCCTCGCCGTCCGAGAGGGTGCCGCGCACGATGACGACGTTGCGGTGCTCCGGGGACTCCGAGCTGGTGGTCAGCCGGACCTCGACGCCGCGCTCCTGGGCGAACAGCGGGGCGTTGACGTACGACACCGTCTCGTCGACGACGTCCTCGAAGACGCCCTTGAGCGCGGACAGCTCCAGCACCTTCACGTCGTGCTGGGTGATCTCGCCGTAGACCTCGACGTCGAGGCGGACGGCGACCTCACCGGCGAGCGCGGTGAAGATGCGCCCCAGGCGCTCGGCGAGCGGCAGGCCCGGCTTGACGTCCTCGGCGATGACTCCGCCCTGGACGTTGACCGCGTCGGGGACCAGCTCACCGGCGAGGGCCAGGCGGACCGACTTGGCGACGGCGATGCCGGCCTTCTCCTGGGCCTCGTCGGTGGAGGCGCCGAGGTGCGGGGTGGCGACGACCTGGTCGAACTCGAACAGCGGCGAGTCGGTGCAGGGCTCCTTGGCGTACACGTCGAGGCCGGCGCCGGCGACGCGGCCCTCCTTGAGCGCCGAGTACAGCGCCTCCTCGTCGACGATGCCGCCGCGCGCGGCGTTGACGATGCGGACGCTCGGCTTGACCTTGCGCAGCGCCTCGTCGCCGATCAGGCCGAGGGTCTCGGGGGTCTTGGGCAGGTGGACGGTGATGAAGTCGGAGACCTCCAGCAGCTCGTCCAGGGACAGCACCTTGACGCCCATCTGCGCGGCCCGCGCGGGCTGCACGTAGGGGTCGTAGGCGACGACCTTCATGCCGAAGGCCGACATGCGCTGCGCGACCAGCGCGCCGATGCGGCCGAGGCCGACGACGCCGAGGGTCTTCTCGGCCAGCTCGACGCCGGTGTACTTGCTGCGCTTCCACTCGCCGTTCTTCAGCGCGGCGTTGGCCTGCGGGATGTTGCGGGCGGTGGCGACGATCAGGCCGCAGGCCAGCTCGGCGGCGGTGACGATGTTGGAGGTCGGGGCGTTGACCACCATCACGCCGGCCTTGGTGGCGGCGGAGACGTCGACGTTGTCCAGGCCGACCCCGGCGCGGGCGACGACCTTGAGCTTCCTGGCGGCGGCCACGGCCTCGGCGTCGACCTTGGTGGCCGAGCGGACCAGGATCGCGTCCACGTCGGCGATGGCGGGGAGCAGTTCGGCCCGGTCCGCGCCGTTGCACTGGCGGATCTCGAAGTCGGGGCCGAGCGCGTCCACGGTCGCGGGCGACAGCTCTTCAGCGATGAGTACGACGGGTTTCGAGCTCACGTGAGTCCTCACAAGTCCAATGCGGACGGCCGTCCCGACGGCCGCATGCGGAGGGTTGCTAGCCGCGTGGAAGACGCACGACGCTGTGGGCCTGACGCGTATGTGTTCAGCAGTCTAGTGGCGTGACGGGCAGTGTCCTGCGCCGCTGCGGAAGCATCACCCGGAAGTGGATCCCGCGGGGGTGCCCGGCGCGCCGGGCACCCCCGCGGGGCAAAGACCTACGCCTCTTCGTCGACCCAGCTCATGAGCTTGCGCAGCTCCTTGCCGGTGGTCTCCAGGAGGTGCTCGGAGTCCTGCTTCTTGTACTCGTTGTACTTCTTCAGACCGCCGTGGTACTCGTCCATCCAGTTCTTGGCGAAGGTGCCGTCCTGGATCTCGGCGAGGACCTTCTTCATCTCGGCCTTGGTGGCGTCGGTGATGATCCGCGGGCCGGTGACGTAGTCGCCCCACTCGGCGGTCTCGGAGATCGACCAGCGCATCTTCTCCAGGCCGCCCTCGTACATGAGGTCCACGATCAGCTTCAGCTCGTGCAGGCACTCGAAGTAGGCGATCTCCGGCTGGTAGCCGGCCTCGGTCAGGGTCTCGAAGCCCGCCTTGACCAGCGCGGCCGTGCCACCGCACAGGACGGCCTGCTCGCCGAAGAGGTCGGTCTCGGTCTCCTCGGTGAAGGTCGTCTTGATGACGCCGGCGCGGGTGCCGCCGATGCCCTTGGCGTACGACAGGGCCAGCTCGAAGCCGTTGCCCGTGGCGTCCTGCTCGACGGCGGCGATGCAGGGAACGCCGCGGCCCTCCTCGTACTGACGGCGCACCAGGTGGCCCGGGCCCTTGGGGGCGACCATGCAGACGTCCACACCGGCCGGGGGCTTGATGAAGCCGTAGCGGATGTTCAGGCCGTGGCCGAAGAACAGCGCGTCGCCGTCCTTCAGGTTGTCCTTGATGTCCTTCTCGTAGACCTCGGCCTGGATCGGGTCCGGGACCAGGATCATGATGACGTCGGCCTCGGCGGCGGCCTCGGACGGGCTCACCACGCGCAGGCCCTGCTCCTCGGCCTTGGCCTTGGACTTGGAGCCCTCGTGCAGACCGACGCGCACGTCGACACCGGAGTCGCGCAGCGACAGGGCGTGGGCGTGGCCCTGGCTGCCGTACCCGATGACCGCGACCTTGCGGCCCTGGATGATGGACAGGTCGGCGTCGGCGTCGTAGAACAGCTCGGCCACTGGGTTCTCTCCTTGTGTGCAGGTGTTGCGTCCCACCGTATGCCGGTGGGGGGAGGCGAAGTTTCGGGGTCTCGGAATGCGGGCGGCCGGCGGTGTCCCCGGCCGCCCGTTTCCGTCGTGGTGCGGACCGTTTCCGTTGTTATGCGGACCGGTCGAGTGCGCGCAGCGAGCGGTCCGTGATCGAACGGGCGCCGCGGCCGATGGCGATCGTGCCGGACTGGACGAGTTCCTTGATGCCGTACGGTTCCAGCATCCGGAGCATGGCGGTCAGCTTGTCGCTGCTGCCGGTGGCCTCGATGGTGACGGCCTCCGGGGAGACGTCGACCGTCTTGGCGCGGAACAGCTGGACGATCTCGACGATCTGGGAGCGCGTCTCGTTGTCGGAGCGCACCTTCACCAGAACGAGTTCGCGCTGGACGGCCTGGGTGGGCTCCAGCTCGACGATCTTGAGCACGTTCACCAGCTTGTTGAGCTGCTTGGTGACCTGCTCCAGCGGGAAGTCCTCGACGCTCACCACGATGGTGATGCGGGAGATGTCGGGGTGCTCGGTGACGCCGACGGCGAGCGAGTCGATGTTGAAGCCGCGGCGGGAGAAGAGGGCGGTGATCCGCGCCAGGACGCCGGGGGTGTTCTCCACCAGGACGGAGAGCGTGTGCTTGGACATGGTCTCTTCGGTCTCTCTCGCTCAGTCGTCTTCGTTGTCGCCGAAGTCGGGGCGGACGTCCCGGGCGGCCATGATCTCGTCGTTGGAGGTGCCGGCGGCGACCATCGGCCAGACCATCGCGTCCTCGTGGACGATGAAGTCGACGACGACGGGGCGGTCGTTGATGGAGTTGGCCTCCTCGATCACCTTGTCGAGGTCGGCGGGGTCCTCGCAGCGGATGGCGTAGCAGCCCATGGCCTCCGACAGCTTCACGAAGTCGGGGACGCGGGTGCCGCGGGCCTGAGGGTTGACGTCGTCCGGGCCGGAGTGCAGCACCGTGTTGGAGTACCGCTGGTTGTAGAACAGGGTCTGCCACTGGCGGACCATCCCGAGGGCGCCGTTGTTGATGACGGCGACCTTGATCGGGATGTTGTTCAGGGCGCAGGTGGTCAGTTCCTGGTTGGTCATCTGGAAGCAGCCGTCGCCGTCGATCGCCCAGACGGTGCGGTCGGGCATGCCGGCCTGGGCGCCCATGGCGGCCGGGACGGCGTAGCCCATGGTCCCGGCGCCGCCGGAGTTCAGCCAGGTGGCGGGCTTGTCGTACTGCACGAAGTGCGCGGCCCACATCTGGTGCTGGCCGACACCGGCCGCGAAGATGGTGCCCTCGGGCGCCAGCTGTCCGACGCGCTCGATGACCTGCTGCGGGGAGAGCGAACCGTCCTCGGGCTGGTCGTAGCCCAGGGGGTAGGTGTCGCGCCAGCGGCTCAGGTCCTTCCACCAGGCGCTGTAGTCGCCCTTGTTGCCCTCGTCGTGCTCCTTCTGGACGGCCTGCACGAGGTCGGCGACGACCTCGCGGGCGTCGCCGACGATCGGCACGTCGGCGGCGCGGTTCTTGCCGATCTCGGCCGGGTCGATGTCGGCGTGGACGATCTTGGCGTACGGGGCGAAGCTGTCCAGCTTGCCGGTGACGCGGTCGTCGAAGCGGGCTCCGAGGGCGACGATCAGGTCGGCCTTCTGCAGCGCGGTGACGGCGGTGACCGCACCGTGCATGCCCGGCATTCCCACGTGCAGCGGGTGGCTGTCGGGGAACGCGCCGAGCGCCATCAGGGTGGTGGTGACGGGCGCTCCGGTGAGTTCGGCGAGGACCTTCAGCTCGGCGGTGGCCTTCGCCTTGAGGACGCCGCCGCCGACGTAGAGCACGGGCCGCTTCGCCGCGGAGATCAGCTTGGCCGCCTCGCGGATCTGCTTGGCGTGCGGCTTGGTGACCGGGCGGTAGCCGGGCAGGTCCATGACCGGCGGCCAGGAGAAGGTGGTTTTCTTCTGGAGGATGTCCTTGGGGATGTCGACCAGGACGGGGCCGGGGCGGCCGGTGGAGGCGATGTGGAACGCCTGCGCGATCACCCGGGGGATGTCCTCGGCCTTGGTGACCAGGAAGCTGTGCTTGGTGATCGGCATGGTGATGCCGACGATGTCCGCCTCCTGGAAGGCGTCCGTGCCGATCGCGGAGGAGACCACCTGCCCGGTGATCGCGACCAGCGGCACGGAGTCCAGGTTGGCGTCGGCGATCGGGGTGACCAGGTTGGTGGCACCGGGGCCCGAGGTCGCCATGCAGACGCCGACCTTGCCGGTGGCCTGCGCGTAGCCGGTGGCCGCGTGGCCGGCGCCCTGCTCGTGACGGACCAGGACGTGGCGCACCCTGGTGGAGTCCATCAGCGGGTCGTAGGCCGGAAGGATCGTGCCACCGGGGATGCCGAATACGGTGTCGGCGCCGACCTCCTCGAGAGAGCGAATGAGGGACTGCGCACCCGTGACGTGCTCGGGGGCGGACTGTCCTCCGGATCGGGGCCGGGGCTGCGGGTGAGCCCCGGTGGCCTGCTCGGTCATCGGCGTTCTCTTCTCGATGCTGAGGGTTTTTGCGAGATTCGGGCGATCTGTGCTGCTGCTCGGCAGGTGCCTGTGCAACAAAAAACCCCTCGTGCCGTAAGGCAAGCGAGGGGAGCGCGTCGGTGTGGGTCGCGGGGAGTCCGGGTCGGTCCGGACGTCACCAGCTTCAGCCGACGCGCTTTCCAAGTACGAGAATTCGGGTGCGCATGGCACTGACCTTCCCTCCGGCGCGCACTCACTGTCAAGTGGGTGGGACGGGAGTCTCATTATGTGAGCGAAGGGCCGTGCCACCACTCAGAACGGCCGGCAGTCCGGAGGGGACACCGCCGGTGACCTGACCGGGGCCCGGGCCGCCGACGCCCTTGGCGCAGACCCCGGCACCGCCGCCCGCGAAGGCCGGCTCGGCCGGCCCGTGGGGCACCGGGTAGTGGCCGGCCGCGAGCGCTCTGCGCAGCCGGTACTCGTCCAGGGCCCCGGAGAACGCCATGCCCTGTCCGTGCGTACAGCCCATCGCGCGCAGGGCGACGATCTGCTCGGGCAGGTCGACGCCGTCGGCCACGGACTTCAGTCCGAGGTCGGTGGCGATGCGCAGCAGACCGCTGGTGATCTTGTGCAGCCGCGCGGACTCCACGACGCCCTCGACCAGGCCCCGGTCGAGCTTGAGGACGTCCACGGGCAGGCGCCGCAGCGCGGTGATCGCCGCGTAGCCGGTGCCGAAGCCGTCCAGGGCGATCCGGACACCGACCCTGCGCAGGGCGTTCAGCCGGCGGTCCAGCTCGTCGAGGCCGACCCGTGGGTCGATGTCCGACAGCTCGATCACAAGGGAGCCCGGGGGCAGTCCGTGGCGGGTCAGCAGGGCCTCCACGGAGCCCAGCGGCATGGAACGGTCCAGCAGGCGGCGGGCGCCGATGCGTATGGCCACGGTCACGGACAGCCCCGTCGCCGCGCGCTCGGCGGCCTGCTCGACGGCCTCGCGCAGCACCCAGCGGTCGAGTTCGGCGGTTCTGTCGCCCTCCTCGGCCACCCGCAGGAACTCGGCGGGGGTGAACAGCACGCCCTGCGAGGAGCGCCAGCGCGGCTGGGCGCACACCGACGTGATCCGGCCGTCGGTCAGCGAGACCACCGGCTGGTGCAGCAGGGCGAACTCCCCGTCGTGCAGCGCGGCCCGCAGCCGGGTGGCCAGCTCGGCCTTGCGTACGACGTCCTGCTGCATCTGCGGCCGGTACAGCTCGACGCGCCCCTTGCCGCCCGCCTTGGCCCGGTACATGGCGAGGTCGGCGTTGCGCAGCAACTCGCCCGCACCGAGGCCGGGTTCGGCGAAGGCGACGCCGATGGAGGCGTTGACCCGGACTTCATTGCCGTCGATGAGGTAGGGCTGGGAGAGCGTCAGTCTGAGCCGGTCGGCCAACTCGCGGATGTGGCCCTCGCGGGCGGCCCGGTCCCGGGCGCCGTCCCCGACGATCAGGGCCGCGAACTCGTCACCGCCCAGCCGGGAGGCGGTGTCGCCCTTGCGGACCGCCTCGTGGAGCCTGCGGGCGGCCTGGACGAGCAGCTCGTCCCCGGCCTGGTGCCCGATGGTGTCGTTGACGCCCTTGAAGCCGTCGAGGTCGATGAAGAGCACCGCCGTCCCGCGCAGGGCGGCGCCCCGGTCCGAGGCGCGGCGGCCGGAGAGGGCCTGCTGGACGCGCCGGGTGAACAGGGCGCGGTTGGGCAGGTCGGTGAGCGGGTCGTGCTCGGCGTTGTGCTGGAGCTGCGCCTGGAGGCGCACTCTTTCGGTCACGTCCCGGCTGTTGAAGATGAGGCCGCCGTGGTGCCGGTTGACGGTGGACTCGACGTTGAGCCACTCTCCCCCGCCCCCGGAACGGAAGCGGCACTCGATGCGTGTGGTGGGTTCCTCGACCGGGTTGGCGGCCAGGAACCGGCGCACCTCGTGCACCACGCAGCCGAGGTCCTCGGGGTGGATGAGCCCGGCCAGTTCGGTGCCCACCAGTTCCTCCGCGGGCCGTCCGTAGACTCCGGCGGCGGCCGGGGAGACGTAGCGGAGGATGCCGTTCGGCGCGGCGATCATGATGACGTCGCTGGAGCCCTGGACCAGGGAGCGGAAGTGGTTCTCCTTCTGGGCCAACTCCTGGGTGAGGACGATGTTGTCGAGCAGCATGATGCCCTGCCGGACGACGAGCGCGAGCACGACGGTGCCGCCGGTCAGCAGGACCACCCGGTCGACGCTGCGGCCGTTGAGCACGTTGTAGAGGATGCCCAGGGTGCAGACGGCGGCCGCGAGGTACGGCGTGAGCGCGGCCAGGGATCCGGCGATGGGGCGGGCGGCCGGATAGCGGCCCCGTTCGCCGCCCTGTCCGGGGCCGGGCAGTGCGGTGGGCGTGGCGGGCGGTACCGAGGGGGGCGTGGGCTGGTGGCCGCTGCCGCGCTGGCCGGGCACGTGCTCGCGCACCACGCGGGTGTGGCCGCCGGTCCCCCTCTCGTCCGGCGTCGCCCGCCCGCGCCGGGACGCGGCCCAGGGGGCGTACGCGAGCAGCAGGGAGCCGGCGAACCAGCCCGCGTCGAGCAACTGCCCGGAGCGGTAGCTGTTGTGCAGCAGCGGTGAGGTGAACAGGGCGTCGCACACCACGGTCAGGGCGAGCGCGCCGATGGCGGTGTTGACGGCGGATCTGCAGACGGGCGACCGCCGGAAGTGCAGCGCGAGCACCATGCTGACGAGGGCGATGTCGAGCAGCGGGTAGGCCACCGAGAGCGCGGAGTGCGCGACGCTCGACCCGCCCTCGGCCTTGGCCGCCTGGGCGAGCGCCAGGCTCCAGGCCAGGGTCAGCAGCGAACCGCCGATCAGCCAGGCGTCCAGGCCCAGGCAGATCCAGCCGGCCTTGGTCACCGGCCGCTTGGCCAGCACGAGGAGCCCCACGATGGCGGGCGGGGCGAAGCACAGGAAGAACAGGTCCGCGTAGCTGGGGCTGGGCACCGACACCCGCAGCACGACCTCGTACCACCCCCAGACCAGGTTGCCCAGGGACGCCATCGCCGAGGAGAGGGCGAAGAGCAGCCAGGCCGGTCGAAAGCGGACGCGGCGTCCGCGGGCGTAGAGGAAGCAGGAGACGGCGGCGGCGGCCGCGGCGGCGCTCAGCCCGAAGTCGCCCATGATCTTGGCGACGTACGGCGAACCCCAGCCGAGCGCGGCACCGACGGCGTAGGCCGCGCAGACCAGGGCGAGCACGAGCTGGCGGACGACGGGTGGCCCGCCGGCGGCGGCCGACGGCCGGGGCAGCAGCGGTCCGGGCGCGGCCTGGCCGCGCAGCGCTCCGTCCAGCGTGGGCACGGGGGGCGGACTCACCGGGGCCTCCCGGTCCGCACCGCTCCCGCGTCCCGCGCGCACCGGTGGGCCGGCCGGTCCTGCCTTCTGCGGTCGCCCGGCCGGCGCGGGTGGGGGCAGCGCGGAGCGGGCCGGCCACCGTGGTGGCCGTGCCGACCCCGTCGGCGCGCGGTCGTGGTCGTGGCCGTGCGCCAGGGTCGCCGGCGGCGGCTCCGCCGCGTCGGATCGTCGGTCCATAGGCCGTGCATCGCCCGTCGCCCCCCTCCACAGTCTGAGATGTCCATCCCCGGCGCCGTACGGTGCGCGGCGCGTCCCCTGTCGGACGATACACCAGTCTCGTCACTCAGGGACATAGGTTCTCTACGCTCCGTGACGACCAGCGGATATGCGCGCACCCCCCGCATCCGAGGAGTCGCGGAGGGTGCCCGAAACGGATTACGACCCCGTCGTCAGGATCACGTTGCGCAGCGGCTCCCGGTTCACGAACCGGGTCAACTGGTCCACCAGCAGCCGCTCGGCGCGCGGCAGGAAGGCGGAGGTCGGACCGCCCGCGTGCGGGCTGACGACTATGCCGGGAGCATGCCACAGGGGGTGACCCGGCGGCAGCGGTTCGGGGTCGGTCACGTCGAGGGCCGCGGTGAGGCGTCCGCTCTCCAGTTCGGCGAGCAACGCCTTCGTGTCCACGACGGGTCCGCGCGCCACGTTGACGAGCAGGGCGCCGTCCTTCATCCGGGCCAGGAACTCGGCGTCGGCCAGTCCCCGGGTGGCCTCGGTGAGCGGTGTGGACAGGATGACGACGTCGGCCTGCGGGAGCAGGCGGGGAAGCTCGGTGAGCGGGTGCACGGGGCCGCGCTCCGTGGTGCGGGCGGAGCGCGCGACGCGCACCACCGGCGCGACCTCGAACGGCACGAGCCGGTCCTCGATCGCGGCGCCGATCGATCCGTACCCGACGATGAGGACCGTCCGGTCCGCGAGCGCGGGCCGGAACCCGCCGAGCCACTCGCCGCGGTCCTGCGCCCGCACGAAGTCCGGGATGCCGCGCAGCGAGGCCAGCACCAGGGCCAGGGTCAGCTCCGCGGTGCTGGCCTCGTGCACGCCGCGCGCGTTGCACAGCCGTACGCCGGCGGGCAGGTGCCCGAGGCCGGGTTCGACGTGGTCGATGCCCGCGGAGAGGGTCTGGACGACCTGGACGGAGCGCATCTCGGGCAGCGGGCGTACCCCCACGGTGCTGGGCTTCATGTAGGGCACGACGTAGAAGGCGCAGTCGGCCGGGTCGGCGGGGAAGGTCTCCTCGCCGTCCCAGTGGCGGTAGGCGGGACCTTCGGGAAGGCCCTCGATCTCGTCCGGCGGGATGGGCAGCCACACGTCAGCAGTCATGGTCAGGAGGCTATGTCAGGGGGCGGAGAGGCAAAGGTTAGGTTGGGTGGTCCGACAAGGGAGGGTCACGACCGGTGGAGCGCAGGACGATCGGCGCGACGGCACTCGCGGTGGGGGCCGTCGGACTGGGGTGCATGCCGATGAACTGGGCGTACAGCGCCTCGCGGCAGCGGGGCGACGAGTCGCTCAGGGCCGTGCACCGGGCCCTCGACCTCGGTGTCTGCCTGCTGGACACGGCGGACATGTACGGCCCGTTCACCAACGAGCTGCTGCTGGGGCGGGTGTTGAGGGAGCGGCGGTCCGAGGCCTTCGTGTCGACCAAGGTCGGCCTGCTGGTGGGTGAGCAGCACATCGTGGCCAACGGCCGCCCCGGCTATGTGCGGCGTGCCTGCGACGCGTCCTTGCGCCGGCTCCAGACGGACGTCATCGACCTCTACCAACTGCACCGCGCCGACCCGGAGATACCCGTCGAGGAGACCTGGGGCGCGATGGCGGAGCTGGTGCGGGTCGGGAAGGTGCGGGCGCTCGGCCTGTGCGCGGTCGGCGCGCGCTCGGCCCGGCGGCCGGGGGCACGGCTGCACGACGCGACGATCCGCCAACTGGAGCGGGTGCAGCAGGTCTTCCCGGTGAGCGCGGTCGAGGCCGAGCTGTCGGTGTGGTCGCCGGAGGCGCTGCGGACCCTGCTGCCGTGGTGCGTCTCGCGCGGCGTCGGTTTCCTGGCCGCGATGCCGCTGGGCAACGGCTACCTGACCGGCACGCTGACGCCGGGCCAGGGCTTCGAACCGGAGGACCTGCGGGCCCGGCACCCCCGCTTCACCGCCGAGATGATGGCCGCCAACCAGCCGGTCGTGGCCGCGCTGCGCCGGATCGCCGCCCGGCACGGCGACGGGGTCACCGCGGCGCAGGTGGCGCTGGCCTGGGTGCTGGCGCAGGGGCGGCACGTGGTGCCGGTGCCGGGCACCAAGCAGGAGCGCTGGGTGACGCAGAACGCGGGGGCGGCCCGGCTGCGGCTGACCGAGCGGGACCTGGCGGAGGTGCGGGCGCTGCCGCCGGCGCAGGGTTCCTGGGAGTGAGGCCCACGGCATCCGGCCGGCCGCCGCCGCCGCCGCCGGATACGGGGTTCGCGGTTCTGGGTTCGGGGTTCGCGGTTCGCGGTTCGGGATTCGGCGATCGGGAACTTGGGGAGCCCCTGCGGTGTATGACAGGGAGAACCCGCCGCGTCGAAGGGACCAAGATCGTGCAACGTCGAGCCGTGCCGGCCGTGCTGACCGCCGCTCTCCTGCTGACGGCCGGCTGCTCCGCCGACTCCTCCGACGGCGCGGACCCGTCCGGAACGGACCGCGGCGCCTCCCCCACCAGTACGGCGGCGCAGTCCTCGCCCGCCGGATCGCCCACCGAGCAGGCACCGCCCGCGAAGGGCTCGGTCAAGGTGCTCCGCACGGTCGCCACGGGGCTGAACAGCCCCTGGGGCCTGGCCCCGCTGCCGGGCGGCGACCTGCTGGTGTCCTCGCGCGACGAGGCCACGATCACACGCGTCGACGCGAAGACGGGCGAGAAGACCGAGCTGGGCGAGGTGCCCGGGGTGTCCCCGTCCGGCGAGGGCGGCCTGCTCGGCATCGCGCTCTCCCCCGACTACGCCTCGGACCACATGATCTACGCGTACTTCACCTCCGCCTCGGACAACCGGATCGTGCGCATGCTGTACGACGAGAAGAAGCCGTCGGGCGAGCAGCTGGGCGCGCCGGACACGGTCTTCCGGGGCATCCCCAAGGGGGTGATCCACAACGGCGGGCGGATCGCCTTCGGCCCGGACAGGATGCTCTACGCGGGCACGGGCGAGAGCGGTGACACCGGTCTGTCGCAGGACGAGAAGTCCCTCGGCGGCAAGATCCTGCGGATGACCCCGGACGGCGAACCGGCGCCCGGCAACCCCTTCCCCGACTCCCCCGTGTACTCGCTGGGCCACCGGAACGTGCAGGGGCTGGCCTGGGACGGCAAGCAGCGGCTGTTCGCCTCGGAGTTCGGTCAGGACACCTGGGACGAGCTGAACGCGATCAAGCCGGGTGACAACTACGGCTGGCCCGAGGCGGAGGGCAAGGGCGGCGGCTCCGGCTTCCACGACCCCCTCGCGCAGTGGAGCACCGACGAGGCCTCCCCCAGCGGCATCGCCTACGCCGAGGGCTCCGTGTGGATGGCGGGGCTGCGCGGTGAGCGGCTGTGGCGGATCCCGCTGAAGGGGACCGAGGCCGCGGCCGATCCGCAGGCGTTCCTGGAGGGCGAGTACGGCCGTCTGCGTACGGTGGCCCCGGCGGGCGGCGACAAGCTGTGGCTGGTGACCAGCAACACGGACGGCCGCGGCGACGCGCAGGGCGACGACGACCGGATCCTGGAGCTGGAGGTGGAGTAGGCGGCCGGCTACTCGTCTTCCGGGGACGGGGTCCCGGGGTCCTCCGCCTCCTCGTCGGCACGCGGCCGGTGGACGACGACCTTGCCCGACGTGAGGTCTATGGGGCCGCGAGCGGGGTCGCCGTCGCCCACGTCCTCGCGGGTCAGTTCGAGGCGGTTCTGCTCGTCGTTGGTGTGTTTGCGGCCGGGCGAGAACAGTTCCTCGAATGCGTTGAACATCGGGCCTCCGTCGGTCGGCGTCCCTTACAGCGTAAGCCTCACTCCGTCGAACGGGACGTGAGCCGTTCGGCGGGGAACAGCGCCAGCCGGTGGGCCACCGCCGCCGCCTCGCCGCGGCCGGAGACGCCGAGCTTGGCCAGGATGTTGGAGACGTGGACGCTGGCCGTCTTGGGCGAGATGAAGAGCTCCTCGGCTATCTGCCGGTTGGTGCGGCCGTCGGAGACCAGCCGCAGGACGTCCCGCTCCCGGCCGGTGAGGCCGAGGGCGTCGGCCGGGTCGGCGGGCCCGGACGCGGGTGCCGGTTCGGCGGCGCGGCCGAGGGTGAGGCGGGCACGCCGGCCGAGCACGGCGACCGCGTCGGACAGCGGGCGCGCGCCGAGGTGGTCGGCGACGGTGCGGGCCAGGCGCAGCAGCTCCGTGGCACGGGCGCGCTCGTCCTCGCCGCCGGTGGCCAGGAGGGCATCGGCCAGCCGGTAGCGGACGCGGGCGAGATCGTAGGGGCGCTCCAGGCATTCGAAGGCGGTGACCGCCTCCGACCAGAGCCGCGGGGTGTCGCGGCCCCGGGCGCGGTGGAGTTCGGCGCGGACCCAGCGCTCGTGGGCGACCCAGACCGGGGCGCCCGTCGTTAGGTGCTTCGCGGCCTCGGCGAGGCGGTGGAGGAGGTCGGCGCGGCCCTCCTCGGCGGCCGGCCGGGCGCGCGCGTCGGCCTCCGCCGCGGCGGCGGACAGCAGCAGGGGCCAGCCGAAGCGCTGGGTGCCGGGCGGGAAGCCCGCGTCCAGGACGCGGACCAGTTCGGCGCGGGCGTCCGGGAGGCGTCCCTCGGCCGCGGCGACGCCGACGGTGAGGGCCGCCAGCGGCAGGCGGTGCTGCGGCATGGGGTCGTGGGTGCCGTAGGCGGCGCGGGCCTCGGCGAGCAGTCCGGCGGCCTCGGCACGCTCGCCGCGGGCAAGGGCGACGACGGCGCGTTTGAGTGCGGCGCCGCCGCGCGGTGCGGGGCTGCGGCCCGGTGCTCCGGCCCGGTCCGCCGCTTCGAGGGCCTCGTCCCAGCGGCCCAGGGAGATGAGCGACTCGGCGAGGTTGCCCCAGACCCAGGCCTCGGACTCCAGCAGCCCCCTGCGCCGGGTGAGGTCGATGCCCTCGCGCAGGATGCCGAGGGCGTCCCGCGAGCGGCCGACGCCTTCCAGGGACGAGGGCAGGTTGACGTGGCTGCGGGCCACCACGGCGGACCGGTCCTGGGCCACCACCAGGTCCCTGACCTGGAACATCTCGGCGAGTCCGGCGTCGATCTGCCCGGCGTCCACCATCAGGCCGCCGAGGGTGAGCCGGGCGTTCAGCTCGATCTCCTCGGCGCCGACCATGCGCGCGTACTCGACGGCACGTTCGGCCGCCGTCATCGCGTCGGGGCCCGGGCTATGGAGCATCGACCAGTTGGCGGACATGGCGAGCACCTCGGCGTGCACCTGGGACGGCGGCAGGCCCCGGACCAGTTCCTGGGCGATGCCCAGCTCCCGCCAGCCGTCGCCGCGGCCCTGGGCCTGGACCAGCAGCGAGCGCTGGGTCCAGAACCAGGCCGCGCGCTGCGGGTCCCGGCCGCTCGCGCCCGCCCCGGTGCCCGTGTCCTGTTCGTCCTCCAGGAGGCGCAGCGCCCGCTTGGTGATCTTCATGGCGCGTTCGCGCTCGCCGCACAGCCGCCCGGCGACGGCGGCCTCGGCCATCAGGTCCAGGTAGCGCAGGGGCGTGATGGCGGGGTCGCAGCCGCTGGGGGTCCCCCCACGCCGTTCGGGCAGTGGGGGAGGGTAGACCTCGGCGCAGTCGACGGGGCGCAGGGTGGCGCGTACGTCGTCGGGGGCGGCGTCCCACAGCTCCATCGCGCGCTCCAGCAGCCGCAGCTGTTCGGAGTAGGCGTGCCGGCGGCGGGCCTCGACGGAGGCGTCCAGGACGGCCGGCAGGGCCTTGGCGGGGGCGTGGGCGTGGTACCAGTAGCTGGCCAGGCGCATCACGCGCTCGGCGGCGGGCACCAGCGTGGGATCGGCGTCCAGGGCTTCGGCGTAGCGCCGGTTGAGGCGGGAGCGTTCGCCGGGGAGCAGGTCGTCGCCGACGGCCTCGCGGACCAGGGAGTGCCGGAAGCGGTAGCCGTCGCCGTCGGGCGCGGGGAGCAGGATGTTGGCGTTCACCGCGGAGCGCAGCGCCTCGATGAGGTCGTCCTCGGCGAGCCGGGCAACGGCGGCGAGCAGCCGGTACTCGACGGTGGAGCCGCCCTCGGCGACGATCCGGGCGACCCGCTGGGCGCTCTCGGGCAGGGCTTCGACGCGGACCAGGAGCAGGTCGCGCAGGGAGTCGGTGAGGCCGGTGCAGCTGCCGACGCGTGCGGCGACGGCGAGTTCCTCGACGAAGAAGGCGTTGCCGTCGGAGCGTTCGAAGATCTCGTCGACCTGGAGCGGGTCGGGCTCGTGGGCGAGGATCCCGGCGATCTGGCGGCCCACCTCGTCGCGGGTGAAGCGGCCGAGTTCGATGCGGCGGACGGTGCGCAGCCGGTCCAGCTCGGCGAGCAGGGGGCGATGGGGGTCCCCCCACGCCGTTCAGGCAGTGGGGGAGGGTGGCGGCGGTGGATGTCGTCGGAGCGGTAGGTGGCGAGGACGACGAGGCGGCCGGTGCGCAGGGTGCGCAAGAGGTAGGCGATCAGGTGGCGGGTGGAGGCGTCGGCCCAGTGCAGGTCCTCCAGGACGAGGACGACGGTGTGCCGGGCGGCGACGCGCTCCAGCAGGCGGGCGGTGAGTTCGAAGAGCCGGGCCATGCTCTCCTCGTCGTGCCGGCCGCCGCCGGTGACCGGGGTGCCCTCGCCCAGTTCGGGCAGCAGCCGGGCCAGTTCCTCCTCCTGGCCGGCGGCCGCGGCGGCCAGCTCCTCGGGCAGGTGGCGGCGCAGGGCGCGCAGCGCGGTGGAGAAGGGCGCGAAGGGCAGCCCGTCGGCGCCGATCTCCACGCAGCCGCCCAGCGCGACGACGGCGCCGCGCCGGTCCGCCGCGGTGGCGAACTCCTCGACGAGGCGGGTCTTGCCCACGCCGGCCTCGCCGCCGAGCAGCAGCGCCTGCGGCTCTCCGCCGGTGGCGGACGCGCGGGCGAGCGCCTCGTTCAACGTGTCCAGTTCGCCGGTGCGGCCGACGAACACGGGACTGACGGACCTGGTCTCCACGGAAGCGAGCATCGCACGCGGGTACGACAGCGGGTCACCGGTTTTCGGCAGCTGGACAGCGGCGGGGACGACGGCGCCGGGAACGACGGCGGGGAGGGAGGCCGTGCGGCCCCCCTCCCCGGCTCCCCCGTTCACGCGGTCCGGGCGAACCGGTGCCCGCGTCGGCGCGGCGTATGGCTCTCGGCCACCGCACCGTCGTGCCGGGCCTGGCGGCGGGCGGCGCGGCGGGCCCGGATCACCTCGCGGGCCAGCCGGGCCTCGTCGGCGCGGCGGATCAGTTCGGCGGAGCGGTACTGCTGGAACTCGTACTCGTACATGGTGTGCCCCTCGGCTTCGCTTCGGTTTCGGCTTCGCTTGCTTGCGATGCCTCAACCTTCGTCTCCCAGGGGGGTGGGCCACATCGGGTAAGTTCCGCATCTTCGGCGCCGCGCGGGGCCTTAGACGCGCGTGAGGGGTCTTAGGGCGCGCGCCACGGGCGGGCGACTGTCCTAAGACCCCTCAAAAATGCCTGGTCAGCCGGTGGCTGGCAGCCCCAGCAGAACGTCCGTGTACTTCAGGACGGCCAGCAGCAGGCCGATGACGCCGAGGGCGACCCCCGCCCAGGCGACGGACTTGATCCACGGGGCCTGCGGGCGGCCGGGCGCGCCGAACGCGGGACGGGCCAGCACGACGACGCCGACGATCAGCGCGACCAGGGCGAAGATGCCGCCCCACATCGCGGTGGCCTGCCAGGCGTTGCCGTAGCCCTTCTCGATCAGCGTGCCGACGTCCGACGACGAGGACGTCTGCAGCTGGCCCATCAGCGACTCGCGCGCGGAGGCCACGGTGCCGACCCAGCTGCCGGTCAGGGAGACGATGCCGAGACCGGCGGAGACCACGGCGCCCGCGCCCTGGCCGACGCCGGTGGGGGCCGCCTCGGTCCCGTCGGTGCCGTCCGGGTCCTCGTCCGCCACCGCGTCGGCGTCCTCGGTGGTGTCGGGGGTGTCGGTCTCGGCCGCCTCAGGGACCTCGGCCGCCTTGGTGACCTCAATGGACTCGGCGGCCCCGGTCGCCTCGGCCGCGTCGGCCGCCTCGTCCGTCTTGTGCTCGTCGGTCTTCACGCCGGTCTCGTCCACTGTCTTCGTTCCCATGCCTCGCACCGTACGGACGCTGTCTGAGAGGTCCCTTAATGATCCCTTTGAGCGGCACGCGCGCGTGCTTCCCGTGCGGCCCGCCACTCGGGTGCGAGCACCGCCCACACCTCCATGTCCTGGCGCGTGCCGCGATAGGGGAAGCTCTCGCGCAGCACGCCCTCCCGCATCATGCCGAGTCGCCGCGCGGCGTTGACACTCGGGGTGTTCGCCGTCGAGGCGTACCACTCCACGCGGTGCATGCCGCGCTCGTCGAAGGCCCAGTCGATCAGTACGCGGGCACCGCGGGTGACCAGGCCGCGACCCGTCCCGGCGGGCTCCAGCCAGCAGCCGATCTCGCAGACGCCGGTGGCGGCGTCGAAGACGCGGTAGAGCAGGCCGCCGACCAGGGTGCCGTCCAGCCACAGCCCGTGCAGGAAGCCGCTGTCGGCGGCGTGCCGGTCGGCGTAGGCCTGGAGCACCTCCCGCGCGGAGTCGACGTCGGTGGCCTTCGCCCCGAAGGGGATGTGCTCGGTGATGAAGTCCCTGCCCCGGTCCAGATGGGCCAGGAACTCCTCGGCGTGCCAGGTCTCCAGGGGGCGCAGTTCGGCTCCGTCGTCACCCAGTGGTATCGCGTACATCCCGCTGCCGTTCCTCCTCCGCCAGGACGTCCGCCACCTCGGCGTCCGTCGCCGCGGCCAGCCTCTCATGGGCGGCCCGGCACTCGGGCGGCTCGATGCTGATGCGCGGCAGGAGGGCGTCCAGGCGGCGCGGCAGCCACCAGTTGGCGCGGCCGAGCAGGTGCATCAGGGCGGGCACCAGGAGGGTGCGCAGGACGAAGGCGTCCAGGGCGACCGCGGCGGCCAGCGCGATGCCGAACATGGCGATCACCCGGTCGCCGCTGAGGACGAAGGCGAGGAAGACCGAGATCATGATGACGGCGGCGGAGTTGATCACGCGGCCGGTCTCGGCGAGCCCGACCCGGACGGCCCGGCGGTTGTCGCCGGTCTCCAGCCACTCCTCGTACATCCGGCTGACGAGGAAGACCTGGTAGTCCATGGAGAGCCCGAAGAGCACCGAGACCATGATCACGGGCAGGAAGGGTTCGATCGGACCCGCGCTGCCGAGGCCGAGCAGTTCGCTCCCCCAGCCCCACTGGAAGATCGCCACGACCACGCCGAAGGCGGCGGCCACGGCGGCCACGTTCATGGCGGCGGCCTTGAGGGGGATGCCGACGGACCGGAAGGCCAGCAGGAGCAGCAGGCAGCCGAGGCCGATGACGACGCCGACGAAGAGCGGCAGCTTGCCGACGATGACGTCGGCGAAGTCGTCGTAGCCCGCCGTCACGCCGCCGACGTGCACGTCGAGCGCGGTGCCGGCCTCGGCGCGCGGCAGCACCTCGGAGCGCAGCCGCTCGACCAGGTCGCTGGTGTCCTCGGACTGCGGCGCCGACTCGGGTACGACGGTGAGGTACGCGGCGTCGCCGCCGGAGTTGTACATCACCGGCGTCACCGAGGAGACGCCCTCGGTGGTGCGCAGGGTGGCGTCGAGGTTGTCCAGGGCGAGGCGGTCCTCGGCGCCGCGGACCTCGGTGACCAGGGTGAGGGGGCCGTTGACGCCGGGGCCGAAGCCGTCGGCGAGGAGGTCGTAGGCCTGGCGGGTGGTGGTGCCCTTGGGGTCGTTGCCCTGGTCGGAGGTGCCGAGGCGCAGGCCGAGGGTGGGCAGGGCGACGACGGTGATGACGACGAGGGCGAGCACGCCGAGCAGTTTCGGGTGCCGCTCGACGAAGGCGGACCAGCGGGCGGCGAACCCGGTCGGCACCTCGGGCTCGGGGCCGTGCTCGGCCAGCCGGCGCCGCTCGCGCCGGCTCAGGGCGCGCGGGCCGATGTACGACAGCAGGGCGGGCAGCAGCGTCACGGAGGCGGCGACGGTCAGGAGCACGGTCAGCGAGGCGGCGACGGCGACGCCGTTGAGGAAGCTCAGCCGGAGGATCAGCATGCCCAGCAGGGCGATGCAGACGGTGGCACCCGCGAACACCACGGCTCGTCCGGTGGTCGCCACGGCCTCGGCGGCGGCGTCCGCCACGGACAGGCCCCGTTTCAGTCCGCGCCGGTGTCTGGTGACGATGAACAGGGCGTAGTCGATGCCGACGCCGAGTCCGACGAGGGTGCCCAGCATGGGCGCGAAGTCGGCGACGGTCATGGCGTGGCCGAGGAGCGTGATGCCGGCGTAGGCGGTGCCGACGGAGACCAGTGCGGTGGCGATGGGCAGCAGCGCCGCGGCGACGGAGCCGAAGGCGAGGAAGAGGACGACGGCGGCCACGGCCACGCCGACGGCCTCGGCGAGGTGGCTGCCGCCGGGCTCGGTGAGCGCTATGGCGCCGCCGCCCAGTTCGATCCGGAGCCCGTCGGTCTCGGCGGCCTCGGCGGTGTCGACGACGGCCCGTGCCTGGCCCGGGTCGAGGTCCTGGGAGGCGTCCTCGAAGGTGACGGTGGCGTACGCGGTGTCGGCGTTCTCGCTGATCAGGGGCGAGTCGGCGTCGTGGTACGGGTTGCTGACCGCGGCCACCCCGGGCAGGTCCGCGATGCGGTCCAGGGTGCGGGTCATGGCCTGTTCGACGTCGGCGGCGCGGACGGTGCCGGACGTGGTGTGCCAGACGATCGTGTCGCTGTCGCCGCCGAGGTCGGGGAAGCGGGATTCGAGCAGCCGGGAGGCGCGGTCGGAGCCGGTGCCGGGGATCCCGTAGTCGTTGGAGTACGCGGAGCCGGCGACCGTGGCGGCCGTGGCCACCCCACCGAGGGCGAGCAGCCAGAGCAGGACGGTGACGAGGCGACGTTGAACACACCAGCGTGCGAGGGCTGCCACGAACGTGCTCCCAGGGTGTCTGATTGTGGATCTTTGACCGGGAACACCCGCGAAGCCGGGAAGACCGGGAATGGCCGCCCGTGGTGTGAACGGACCGCAAAGAACGCATGAGCAATGCGGAATCACTCTTGCAGGCAGAAGTGATCCTTTGCGGACTTAGTGTCCTTATTCACAACAACGGCCCTGGGGGGACGCGTCACGCTCGACGCATCCCCCCAGGGCTCGTGGTGTACCGGGTCTCAGCCCTCGGTCCCCGCCCTCGGGCTCAGCCCTCGGTCACGCCCAGCTTCTCCAGGATCAGCTCCTTGACGCGGGCCGCGTCCGCCTGGCCCCGGGTCGCCTTCATGACCGCGCCGACCAGGGCGCCGGCCGCGGCCACCTTGCCGCCGCGGATCTTGTCCGCGATGCCCGGGTTGCCGGCGATGGCCTCGTCGACGGCGGTGGTCAGCGCGCCCTCGTCGGAGACGACCTTCAGGCCGCGCTGGTCGACGACCTCGTCCGGCGTGCCCTCACCGGCGAGGACGCCCAGGATGACCTGGCGGGCCAGCTTGTCGTTCAGCTCGCCCTTGGTCACCAGCTCGGCGACGCGGGCGACCTGGACCGGCGTGATCGCCAGCTCGTCGAGCGTCTTGCCCGACTCGTTGGCGCTGCGGGCCAGCTCGCCCATCCACCACTTGCGGGCGGAGGCCGCGTCGGCACCGGCGTCGATGGTGGCGACGATCGGGTCCAGGGCTCCGGCGTTGAGGATGGACTGCATGTCGTTGCCGGAGACGCCCCACTCCTCGCGGAGCCGGTTGCGGCGCACCAGCGGCAGCTCGGGCAGCCCGGAACGGATCTCCTCGACCCACTCGCGGGACGGGGCGACGGGCACCAGGTCGGGCTCCGGGAAGTACCGGTAGTCCTCGGCCTCCTCCTTCACGCGGCCCGAGGTGGTGGACCCCGTGTCCTCGTGGAAGTGGCGGGTCTCCTGGATGATCGTGCCGCCGTCGTTCAGCACGGCGGCGTGCCGCTGGATCTCGAAGCGGGCGGCGCGCTCGACGGAGCGCAGCGAGTTGACGTTCTTGGTCTCGCTGCGGGTGCCGAACTTCTCCCGGCCGTGCGGGCGCAGCGACAGGTTCACGTCGCAGCGCATCTGGCCCATCTCCATGCGGGCCTCGGACACGCCGAGGGCACGGATGAGTTCGCGCAGCTCACGGACGTACGCCCGGGCGACCTCGGGGGCCCGCTCGCCCGCTCCCTCGATCGGCTTGGTGACGATCTCGATGAGCGGGATGCCGGCGCGGTTGTAGTCGAGCAGGGAGTGCGAGGCACCGTGGATGCGGCCCGTCGCGCCACCGACGTGCAGCGACTTGCCGGTGTCCTCCTCCATGTGGGCGCGCTCGATCTGGACGCGGAAGGTCTCCCCGTCCTCAAGCTGCACGTCGAGGTAGCCGTCGAAGGCGATCGGCTCGTCGTACTGGGAGGTCTGGAAGTTCTTCGGCATGTCCGGATAGAAGTAGTTCTTCCGGGCGAAGCGGCACCACTCGGCGATCTCGCAGTTCAGCGCGAGACCGATCTTGATCGCCGACTCGACGCCGGTCGCGTTGACGACCGGGAGCGCGCCGGGCATGCCGAGGCAGACGGGGCAGGTCTGGGTGTTGGGGTCGGCACCGAGCGCGGTCGAACAGCCGCAGAACATCTTGGTGTGGGTGCCGAGTTCGACATGGACCTCAAGGCCCATGACGGGGTCGTACGACGCGAGTGCGTCCTCGTACGACACCAGGTCGGTCGTGGTGGTCACGGTGAAACTTCCCTCTCAGCCCAGCAGGACGTCGTCGTCGCCGAGACGCTTCAGCTCGCGGTACAGGATGGCGAGGTTGGTGACGACGGCGGCTCCGGTGACGACGGCGTCGAGCAGTCGCAGCGTGTCGCTCTCGCCACGGGCCTTCTTGATCTGCTTGTAGACCCCGACGGCGCCGAACGCCGACGTGGCCATCGAGACGTACAGACCGGACTTGGACTTCTTGAAGCCCTTGGCCTTGGTCAGTGCACTCACAGCGACGGAGCCTCCTCGATCAGCGGGTGGCCCCACTTTTCCACGAAGGCGGCCTCGACGGCGGCGCCGACCTTGTAGAGCCGGTCGTCCTTCATGGCGGGGGCGATGATCTGCAGACCCACCGGCAGGTTGTCCTCGGGTGCGAGGCCGCAGGGCAGCGACATGGCCGCGTTGCCCGCCAGGTTGGTGGGGATGGTGCACAGGTCGGCCAGGTACATCGCCATCGGGTCGTCGGCGCGCTCGCCGATCGCGAAGGCGGTGGTCGGGGTCGTCGGGGAGACGATCACGTCGACCTGCTCGAAGGCCCGCTCGAACTCCTGCTTGATGAGGGTGCGGACCTTCTGGGCGCTGCCGTAGTACGCGTCGTAGTACCCGCTCGACAGGGCGTACGTGCCGAGCATGATGCGGCGCTTGACCTCGGGGCCGAAGCCGGCCTCGCGGGTCAGGGAGGTGACCTCCTCGGCAGAGTGCGTGCCGTCGTCGCCGACGCGGGCGCCGTAGCGCAGGCCGTCGAAGCGGGCGAGGTTGGAGGAGCACTCGGACGGGGCGATCAGGTAGTACGCGGAGAGCGCGAGGTCGAAGGACGGGCAGTCCAGCTCGACGATCTCGGCGCCCAGCGACTTCAGCAGCTCGACGGACTCGTCGAAGCGCTGCACGACACCGGCCTGGTAGCCCTCGCCGCGGAACTGCTTGACGACGCCGACGCGCATGCCGTCCACGCTGCCGTTGCGGGCGGCCTCGACGACCGCGGGCACGGGCGCGTCGATGGAGGTGGAGTCCATCGGGTCGTGCCCGGCGATCACCTCGTGCAGCAGGGCCGCGTCCAGGACCGTGCGGGCGCAGGGGCCGCCCTGGTCGAGGGAGGAGGAGAAGGCCACCATGCCGTAGCGGGAGACGCCGCCGTACGTCGGCTTGACGCCGACCGTGCCGGTGACGGACGCGGGCTGGCGGATGGAGCCGCCGGTGTCGGTGCCGATGGCGAGCGGGGCCTGGAAGGCGGCGAGGGCGGCGGAGGAGCCGCCGCCGGAACCGCCGGGGATCTTGGTGAGATCCCAGGGGTTGCCGGTGGGCCCGTACGCGCTGTTCTCGGTGCTGGACCCCATGGCGAACTCGTCCATGTTGGTCTTGCCGAGGATGACGACGTCGGCGGCCTTGAGGCGCTGGGTGACGGTCGCGTCGTACGGCGGGATCCAGCCTTCGAGGATCTTCGAGCCGACGGTGGTGGGGATGCCCTCGGTGGTGAAGATGTCCTTGAGCGCGAGGGGGACGCCGGCCAGCGGGCCGAGCTTCTCGCCGCGCTCGCGCTTGGCGTCGACGGCGCGGGCCTGGGCCAGCGCGCCCTCGCGGTCCACGTGCAGGAAGGCGTGCACCTTCTCGTCGACGGCCTCGATGCGGGCCAGGTGGGCCTCGGTGACCTGGACGGCGGTCAGCTCGCCGGAGGCGATCTTCGCGGCGATCTCGGCCGCGGTGAGCTTGATGATGTCGCTCATGGCTTACTCCTCCCCCAGGATCTGCGGCACCTTGAAACGCTGCTGCTCCTGGGCCGGGGCGCCGGAGAGCGCCTGCTCGGGCGTGAGCGACGGACGGACCTCGTCCGGCCGCATGACGTTCGTCAGCGGGAGCGGGTGCGAGGTCGGCGGTACGTCTTGGTCGGCGACCTCGCTGACGCGGGCGACCGCGCCGATGATGTCGTCCAGCTGTCCCGCGAAGTGCTCGAGCTCTTCGGGCTTCAGCTCCAGACGCGCCAGCCGGGCGAGGTGGGCGACCTCCTCGCGCGTGATGCCAGGCATGCAGCGTTCCTCTGGGTGAGTGTGTGGTCGGGGCAGCTCGGCCGGGACAAGTCGCTTGTCCCCGTCGATTCGGCCCGATCGGTTTGGCCCAATCCTATGGGGCCGGGCCCCGTGGCCGTTAAACGGTTTCCCCGGGGGCGGCTCACCCGCGCCGCGCGTCCCAGGCGGCACTGCTCAGGAAGTGGTTGTCGTACAGCTCCTGGACCTCCAGCAGGCTCTCCCGGGTGGCCTCGCCGAGGGCGATGCGCTGGAGGTGGCGGAAGTACTCGAAGCGCTCCACGCCCGGGGTGAGGACGATGAGCAGGTCGGCGTCGGCGCCCGGCACGGCGGCGAAGGCGTGCGGCTTGCCGGGCGGGACCACCACGAGGTCGCCGGGGCCCGCGGTGAGGACCTCGTCGCCGGAGAGGATGTCGGCGGCGCCGTCGAGGAGGAAGAACATCTCGGCGGAGTTGTCGTGCCAGTGCGGCTTGGCGCCGTCCGCGCCCGCGGTGAGGGTGACGCGCTGGGTGGACAGGGCGCCGCCGGTGGAGCTGCTGTCGGCCAGCAGGCGCACGGTGGTGGGCGCGCGGCCGACGACCTCGGCCTCGGCCTCGCGGACGACCACGGATTCGTCGAACTTCGGAACGAACAGCGACATCTCGAACCCCCTGAAGACGGTTGGGCGCACTCAGACCGCGAAGAGCAGTCCGGCACTGATCAGGATGACGATCGCGGTGGCGAAGTGGATCCCGAAGGCCACCGCCTTCGTACCCCCGTGGCGCAGCACTATGAGCGTGTCGGCGAGCGGGACGAGGGCGACGCAGAGCATGAACCACGCCTCGGGGCGGGCACCGGCGAAGGCCAGCAGCGCCAGCCCCACCACACCGAACGTGCCGTCCCGGACGCCCTTGATCGTCAGGTACGCGGCGGCGTCGCCGCCGGCGTCGGCCGGGACGCCGTAGCCGGTGGCGGCGGAGGCGGGCTGGAACAGGAAGCGGTACCCCAGGAACAGGCAGAACAGGTTGAGCACGACGGCCAGGGTGTACGCGGTGACGGTCACGACTACTCCTTGCTAGCAACGCTAGGGACAAGAGTGACGCTAGCAGATCGATGGCAGGATGGCTAGCGTTGCTAGATTCATGGTGGTGACGGTCCACCGACCCGCGCCGGGAGCACGGTCGGGGTAGGGGTAGGGGTTGCGATGCGAGGAGCTGCGAGGAACTTGTGGTCAGGTCACTCGTCGCTCGCCACCGCGGGCAGGGCGGCGGCGGCCCGGACCCAGCCGCGGGAGCCGCGGGCGAGCAGCCAGGCGGTGGTCTCCTCCGGGGGCATCGCGGCCGCGACCAGCCAGCCCTGTACGGCGTCGCAGCCGAGGTCCCGCAGGCGCTCCCAGGTCTCGTCGTCCTCCACACCCTCGGCGACGACGAGCAGGCCGAGCGAGTGGGCGAGGTCGACGGTGCAGCGCACGATCTCGGCGTCCTCGTTGTCGATGGCCAGCCGGGCCACGAAGGAGCGGTCGATCTTCAGCTCGCTGACGGGCAGCCTGCGCAGGTGGACGAGGGAGGAGTAACCGGTGCCGAAGTCGTCCAGGGACATCTTGACGCCGTGTCCGGTCAGCGCGTTGAGGGTGTCGGCCGCGCGCTGCGGGTCCTCCAGGAGGACGTGCTCCGTGATCTCGAGTTGGAGCGCTCCCGCGGGCACTCCGTGCCGGGCGAGCCGGGCGGCCACCGAGCCCGCGAAGCCGGGGGTGTGGACGTCGCGCGGGGAGACGTTGACCGCGACCGGCACGAACAGCCCCTGGGCGCGCCACCGGGCGACCTGGCCGAGCGCCGTCTCCAGTACGTACTCGGTGAGGTGGGGCATCAGCCCGGAGGACTCGGCGATCGCTATGAACTCGTCCGGCGGCACCTTGCCCCGCTCGGGGTGCACCCAGCGCACCAGGGCCTCCAGGCCCGCGACCTGGCCGTCGAAGCGGACCTTGGGCTGGTAGTGCAGCTGGACCTCGTGGGCGTCCAGGGCCCGGCGCAGGTCGCCGAGGAGGCCGAGCCGGTCCGGGGTGTTGGAGTCCCGCTTGGACTCGTAGACCTCCACGCCGGTGCGGTCCCGCTTCGCCTGGTACATCGCCACGTCGGCGCGGCGCAGCAGTCCCTCGGCGTCCAGCGCGTGGTCGGGGAAGACGGCGACGCCCGCGCTGGCCTCCAGGACGAGGGTGAGCCCGTCCAGGTCCATGGGGGAACTGAGGGCGCCCACCAGGCTGCGGGCGATCCGGGTCGCCGACGTGGTGGAGTCGGCGACGGGCAGTAAGACGGCGAACTCGTCACCGCCGAGCCGCGCGGCCTCCGCCCCGCGCGGCAGGGCCTGGCGCAGCCGGTCGGCGGTCTGCAGCAGCAGCCGGTCACCGGCGAGGTGTCCGAGTGTGTCGTTGACCGACCGGAAACGGTCGAGGTCGATCAGCATCAGGGCGGCGCGGGCGCCGATCCGCTCGGCGTCGTCCAGCGCGGTCCAGGTGCGCTCCAGGAGCCACTGCCGGTTGGGCAGGCCGGTGAGCGGGTCGCGCAACTGCTCCTCGGCGCGGGCGCGGGCGATCCACAGCGTGGAGTCGAGGGCGATGAGCGGGATGGCGAACAGCGGCAGCAGCAGCGGCTTGGCGACGGCGACGACGCAGACCAGCGGGGCGATGCCGAGCAGCGCGACCGCGACCAGTCCCTGTCTGACCAGGGCGGTGCGGGCGACGGTGGGCAGGCCGGGGCGCGGGGTCTGGAGATACCACAGCAGGGCCCGGGTGACGGCGAGGTAGGCGACGGCCACGAGCGCCACCTTGGGTGCCGCGTACAGCCCCCAGGTGGCCGGGTCCCAGGGGCGCTCCACGGACGGTACGGAGCCGCAGACGCCGAGGAGCAGGGCGCCCGCGGCGATGCCGAGGATGTCCACCGCGCCGTGCAGGACACCCTGCCGCCAGCGGCCCCGCCGGGCTATCCCGACCAGGACGACGACGGTGAGGCTGACCATGCCGGCCGGGACCCAGCCGTACAGCAGCAGGACGGCGAGGGTGAGGGCGGCGCCCGAGCCGGTGCCGCCCCACCAGCGGGAGCGGCCGAGCATGACCAGGTGGCCGACGACGATGCCGGCCAGCACGGCCAGGGACCAGCCGACGGTGCCGGACGGGAAGAGGGCGTGTCCGTCGCTGAACGCCCGGTAGAAACCGGCGCCCAGGACGAAGGCGGCGGTCGCGACGACGGCCGCGGGCAACGCGGGCCAGGACAGGTGCCGTTCGCCGTCCGGATCGGCGAGGCCGTGGGGGTGTCCTTGCGGGTGGCCGTGGGGGTGGCCGACGGCCTGCGGCACGCGGGTGCCCGTCGCGGAAGGCGGGACGCCGCCATCGCGTTGCCCGAACCACCGGCTCACGTGCCACGCGCCCGCCATGCGACGCATGCGCAGCCGTGAGCCCGCGGCGGCGCTCTCGGTCGGTTCCATTCCCGTCCCTCTCACAGCCGGCGGTGCCCACGCCACGCGGCCCCCGCCTCGACCACCTTCAACGGCTCCGCGTCAAAGACCCCTCCCCCTGTCACTCGGGGCAGGGGGGTGCCCCGACCGCAGCTGGGCACGGCGGGCGCACACCTCAACAGTAGGCCGCGGAAGGCTTCCAGGGGCACTGGTCGTCGACGGTTGCCCGAATGCCACCCGGCCACCCGTATGCATCTGATATGCGCCGATCGGGTGGCCTTCAACCGCTATTCCTCAGCCGAAAGCGCGACGCCCGCCGCCGCTTCGGGTCCTTGTTCGAGCAGGACGGCGAAACCGTCCTCGTTCAGAACCGGCACTTTCAGCTGCATCGCCTTGTCGTACTTCGAACCGGGGTTGTCACCGACCACGACGAACGACGTCTTCTTGGACACCGATCCGGTCACTTTCGCGCCCCGGCTCTGGAGGGCGTCCTTGGCGCCGTCCCGGGTGAAGTTCTCCAGGGTGCCGGTGACGACGACGGTGAGTCCTTCGAGCGGGCGCGGGCCTTCGTCCTCCCCCGTCGAGCGGTCCTCCAACGGGGCCCCGGCCGCCTTCCACTTGCGTACGATCTCGCGGTGCCAGTCCACCGCGAACCACTCCTTGACGGCGGTGGCGATGGTGCCGCCCACGCCGTCCGTGCTCGCCAGCTCCCCCTCGGTGGCCTGCTCGATGCGGTCGATGGAGCGGAACTCCCGGGCGAGGGCCTGGGCGGCGACCGGCCCGACGTACCGGATGGAGAGGCCGTTGATGAAGCGGGCCAGCGGGCGGGCCTTGGCGTCCTCGATGTGCTTGAGCAGCGCCAGGGTGTTCTTCTTCGGTTCGCCCGCCTTGTTGGCGAAGACCATGGCGGTCTTCTCCTCGCCGGTCTCCGGGTCGCGCTTGGGCAGCCCGCTGTCCGGGTCGAGGACGTACGCCTTGATGGGCAGCAGCTTCTCGACCGTGAGGTCGAAGAGGTCGCCCTCGTCGACCAGCGGCGGCTCGGACGGCTCCAGCGGCCCGGTCAGCGCGGCGGCCACGACCCCGCCGAAGTGCTCGATGTCCAGGCACTCCCGGCCCGCGAGGTAGGCGACCCGCTCGCGCAACTGGGCCGGGCAGGCGCGGGCGTTGGGGCAGCGGAGGTCGATGTCGCCCTCCTTCATCGCCTTCAGCGGCGTCCCGCACTCGGGGCACTCCGCCGGCATCACGAACTCCCGCTCGCCGCCGTCCCTGAGGTCGGCGACCGGACCGAGGATCTCGGGGATCACGTCACCGGCCTTGCGCAGCACCACGGTGTCGCCGATGAGCACGCCCTTGGCCTTGACGACCTCCTGGTTGTGCAGCGTGGCGAACTCCACCTCGCTGCCCGCCACCGTGACCGGCTCGACCTGCGCGTACGGCGTGACGCGGCCGGTGCGGCCGACGCCCACCTTGATGTCGAGGAGCTTGGTGTTGACCTCCTCCGGCGCGTACTTGTAGGCGATGGCCCAGCGGGGCGCGCGGGCGGTGGAGCCGAGCCGGCCCTGGAGGCGGATCTCGTCGAGCTTGACGACGACGCCGTCGATCTCGTGCGCGACGGAGTGCCGGTTCTCGCCGTAGTACGCGATGAACTCCCGTACTCCGTCCAGGCCGTCGACCACCCGGTTGTGCGGGGAGGTGGGCAGGCCCCAGGTCTTCAGCAGGTCGTACGCCTGGGAGAGGCGGGTCAGGCCCGCGTAGCCCTCCAGGATGCCGATGCCGTGGACCACCATGTGCAGCGGGCGGGAGGCGGTGACGCGCGGGTCCTTCTGGCGCAGCGAACCGGCCGCCGCGTTGCGCGCGTTGGCGAAGGGCTTGTCCCCCGCCTCGTTCAACCGGGCGTTGAGCTCCTGGAACTTCTCCATCGGGAAGTAGACCTCGCCGCGGATCTCCACCAGGTCGGGGACCTTGTCGCCCGCCAGGCGCTCGGGGATCTCGGCGATGGTGCGGACGTTGGGCGTGATGTCCTCGCCGGTGCGCCCGTCGCCGCGGGTGGCGGCGCGGACGAGGCGCCCGTGCTCGTAGGTGAGGTTGACGGCGAGTCCGTCGACCTTCAGCTCGCACAGGAAATGGTACTCCTGCTCGCCCAGCTCCTTCGCGATGCGGTCGAACCAGGCGGCCAGCTCGTCGTCGTTGAAGGTGTTGTCCAGGGAGAGCATCCGCGTGGGGTGCTGCACGGCCGTGAACTCGGTCGCATAGGCACCGGCGACCTTCTGGGTCGGGGACTCGGGGGTGCGCAGCTCCGGGTGCCGCTCCTCCAGCTCCTCCAGGGTGCGCAGCAGCCGGTCGAACTCCGCGTCGCTGACGACGGGCGCGTCGTTCACGTAGTACCGGAAGCGGTGCTCCTCGATCTGCTCGGCGAGCTGCGCGTGCCGCTCCCGCGCCTCGGCGGGCACGCTCGTCGTCTCCGCCTGCTTGTCGCCCTGCTTGTCGCCGGCCACCGTATGTCCTCCCGTTACTCTGGGTTGTCCGCGAGAGATCTTGCCGCCCGGACGCAGTGGGCGAGCGCGCGCCGGGCGTAGTCCGGGGAGGCACCCGCGAGTCCGCACGCCGGAGTGACGGTGACCGCCTCCGCGAGCAGCTCCGGACGCAGCCCCAGCCTGCGCCACAGCGTTCTGACACCCGAAACGCTACCGGCAGGGTCTGACAATGCGGTGTCCGTGCCCGGCACGACACCGGTGAAGAGCCGGGTGCCGCCCTCGACGGTCTCGCCGATCGCGTCGTCGTCACGCTCGGTGAGGAGCGCGAAGTCGAAGGAGACGCCCGCGACGCCCGCCCGGCGCAGCAGGGCGAACGGCACGTCCGGCGCGCAGGAGTGGACCACGACGGGGCCGCCGTCGTGCACCCCGGCGACCTCGCGCAGCGTCGCCTCCACGGCCTGGCGGTCGACGGCGCGGTGGGTGCGGTAGCCGCTGGCGGTGCGGATCTGACCGCGCAGGACGGCGGTGAGGGAGGGTTCGTCGAGCTGGAGGACGGGGCGGGCGCCGGGGACGCGGCGCCGGATCTCCGCCAGGTGCAGGCGCAGGCCCTCGGCGAGCGAGGCGGCGAGGTCGCGGCAGGCGCCGGGGTCGGAGAGGACCGCCTCGCCGTTGCGTAGCTCCAGGGCGGCGGCGAGCGTCCACGGGCCGACGGCCTGGACCTTGAGCGGACCCTCGTAGCCCTGGGTGAACTCCTCCAGGGCGTCGAGGTCCTCGCCGAGCCAGGCCCGGGCCCGCTTGGTGTCCCGGCCCGGGCGGTCGCCGAGCCGCCAGCCGCTGGGCTCCACGCGCGCGTAGAGCTCGACGAGCATGCCGGCGGTGCGGCCGATCATGTCGGCGCCGGGGCCGCGGGCGGGCAGCTCGGGGAGGAAGGGGAAGTCCTCGAAGCTGCCGGTGGCGGTCTTGGCGGCCTCTCGGGCGTCGTGGCCCGGGAGGCTGCCGATGCCGGTGGCGGGGGCGAAGTCGTCGTTCACGGGGCAAGCGTACGCAGGGGTGCGGGGCTTGTTTTCGCCCCCGCCGCCCCTTCCCGTTCCCGACCCTGGGGGCTGCCGCCCCCAGACCCCCGCTTCGGCCCGGACGGCCTCGTCCTCGAACGCCGGACGGGCTGGATCACCGTCCCGGGCGCACTGTCAGGTCGTTGACCTCGGCGTCCCTCGGGAGGTCCAGGGCCATCAGGATCGTGGTGGCGACGGATTCCGGGTCCATCCACTTCGCCGGGTCGTAGTCCTTGCCCTCCTGCTGGTGGACCTTGGCCTGCATGGGGCTGGCGGTGCGGCCGGGGTAGACCGAGGTGACGCGGACGCCGTTCGCGTGCTCCTCCTGGCGCAGGGCGTCGGCCAGGGCCTTCAAGCCGTGTTTGGAGGCGCCGTACGCGGCCCAGCCGGCGTGGGCGTTGAGGCCCGAGCCGGAGTTGACGAAGAGGACGTGGCCCTGCGCGACGCGGAGCTGGGGCAGCAGGAGGCGGGTCAGCTCGGCGGGGGCGACCAGGTTGACGTTGAGCTGGTTGAGCCAGGTCTTCGGGGTGAGGTCACCGACCGGACCGAGGTCGACGACCCCGGCGACGTGCAGCAGCGAGTCCACCCGGTCGGGCAGCGTCTGGTGGGAGAGGGCCCAGGACAGCTTGCCGGGGTCGGACAGATCGCCGACCAGCGTCTTCGCACCGGGGAGCGCGGCGGCCAGTTCCTTGGCGCGGCCCGCGTCGCGGGCGTGCAGCACGACCTCGTCACCGCGTTCGTGCAGGCGGCGGGCGACGGCCGCGCCGATGCCGGAGCCCGCTCCGGTGATCACATGTGTAGCCATGCCCGCCATGCTCGCACCACCGGCGCCCTACTCGATGCCCTGGCTCTCCTCCAGGTAGGCGAGCGCGCCCACCGGCTCCTCGGCGAAGAAGACCAGCTCGGTGAGGGGGCGGGGCAGGAAGCCCTCGTCCTCCATGCGGCGGAACTGCTCCTTGAGGCCGTCGTAGAAGCCCGCGGTGTTGAGCAGGACGACCGGCTTGTCGGTGTGCCCGTGCTTCTTCAGCTCCAGGATCTCGGTGGCCTCGTCGAGCGTGCCGGTGCCGCCCACCATGATGACCACGGCGTCGGCCTTCTCCAGCAGCAGCCGCTTGCGCTCGGCGAGGTCCTTCGCGATCACCATCTCGTCGGCGCCCTCGCGGGCCTTGGCCGCCAGGAAGTCCACCGAGACCCCGAGCAGCCGTCCGCCGGACTCCTGCACGCCGTCGGCGACCACCTTCATCAGACCGACGTCGGAGCCGCCCCAGACGAGGGTGTGGCCGCCCTTGCCGAGGAGTTCGGCAAACTCCTTGGCGGGGCGCGTGTAGCGCTCGTCGAGGTCGGCGGCGGAGAGGAAGACGCAGATGTTCATGGCTCAACGGTACGTTCCCGCGCGGACGGGAAGAACTCGGCTTCCGGCCGTGCTGTCGTGGGGAGAGGCCGCCACCGAGCCAAGGAGGACTACCGTGACCAAGGGACTCAAGGGACTCAAGGGACTCAAGGGACACATCATCACCGTCGAGCCGAGCGAGCGGCACGTGCGCGTGGTGCACGACGGGCAGGTGCTCGCGGAGAGCGACGGGGCGTTGGTGCTGCACGAGACGGGCTGTCCCGACCGGTACTACATCCCGGCCGACGACGTGCGCCTCGACCTGCTGTCCCCGTCCGACACGCAGACCCACTGCCCCTTCAAGGGCGACGCGTCCTACTGGTCGCTGCCCGACGCGGCGGACCTGGTCTGGGCGTACCCGGACCCGAAGCCGGAGGTCGCGGAGATCAAGGACCACCTCTGTTTCTACGAAGTCGAGGTGTCCTGAGCGATGAATCCGGTGCCGTAGGGCAGTCTGCACAGGCATGGAGATGACGACTGTTTCGCGTGACGGCACCCGCATCGCCTACGAACGCTCCGGGCGGGGGCCGGCCGTCGTGCTCGTCAGCGGCGCGATGTCGACGGGGGCCACGACGGCACCCCTGGCCGCCGAGCTGTCGGGCCGTTTCGACGTCACCGTGTACGACCGCCGGGGGCGCGGCGAGAGCGGCGACACCGCGCCCTACGCGGTGGAACGCGAGATCGAGGATCTGGCGGCGGTGATCGAGGCGCTGGGCGGCGAGGTATCGCTGTACGGCATGTCGTCGGGCGGCGCGCTGGTGCTCCGGGCGGCGGCGAGCGGTCTGCCGGTGCGCCGGGTCGCCGTGTACGAGGTGCCGTACGCCATGGACGACGCGGCTGTGCGGGCCGGGGCCGAGTACACCGAGCGGCTGGGCGAGGCCCTCGGGCAGGGCAGGCGCGGGGACGCCGTGGAGCTGTTCCTGCGCCATACCGGGCTGGGCGAGGAGATGATCCGGGGTGCCCGGCAGTCCCCGATGTGGGCCGGGATGGAGTCGGTGGCGCCGAGCCTCGCGTACGACGACGCCGTGCTGGGTGACGGCCGGGTGCCCCGCTCCGAGATCGCCGCGATCACCGTGCCCCTGCTGGTCCTCGCGGGCGGCGCGAGCGACCGGTGGTGGCACGAGGCGGCACGGGCGATCGCGGAGGCGGCTCCCGACGGCCGGTACGGCACCGTGGACCGGCAGACCCACATGGTGGAGCCGGGCGTACTGGCGCCGGTGCTGGCGGAGTTCCTCGCGGGGCCGTAACGGCGGGCGGGGTTCACCTCACGGCGCCCCGCCACAGCTCCGGCTCCTCCTCGGCGAAGTGGCGCTCACGCTCGTCGGCGTCCGGAAGCGCGCTCCGGAGACGGCCGCGGAACTCGGCTCCGTGACCGGACGTCCGCAGATGGCACAGTTCGTGCACGAGGACGAGGTCCACCAACGCGGGCGGCAGTTGCAGTACCGCCCAGTGAACGACGATCGTCCCATCGGGGCCACAGGCGCCCCATCGCGTACCCAGGTCGCGCACCGCGAGTCCGCTCGGTGAGACTCCGACGACTCCGGCGAACGACGGCATGCGCAGGGCCAGCCAGCGTCGACCGCACTCGGTGTACCAGGCGGCGATGCGGCGTCCGCCCTCGCGCCGGTCGGTGAGGTGGGGCAGTTCGAGCCTGCCCTGGTGCAGGCGTACCGGCCGACGCCCGTCCTCGCCGGGAACGATCAACAGCCGGTGACGGCGACCGAGGTAGGCGAAGCCCGTTCCGTCGACCAGTTCCTTGACCTTCCCAACGGGACGGGCCCGTCGGCGCCGGACCTCGTCCGCTAGGCGTGGCAACCGGGCCCGTACGGCATCGGCCACCGCACGGGGATCCGCGCCCGGCGGCACGGCGAAGCGCACTCCGCCGTCCGGAGCGACGTCGATGCCCAGCGTCCGACGGCGAGGCCGGACGACGAACTCCCACTCCCACTCGTCGGGGAGCGGCAGGGCGGCGATCGCCTGCTGAACGGGGTGGACGGTGCTGGTCACCCGTTCTTCCTACCACCCGGCCACGACGCCCCGGCGAAGGCGGTGGCCGTGACCGTCGAGAGCGGTCGGCATCTCACTCCGTCCGGCGCCGGTACCGCAGGAAGTCGGCGTGCCGATCGCGCGCGAGTTCCACCAGGTCTGCGGCCAGGTCCCCGACCCGGGCCCAGTCCATGTGCAGATCGCTCTCCAAATAGACGCGCACTTCCCTGCGGACCCTGATCTGGGTATCCGCGAGCGTGACGAAGTCCTGGGAACCGACGAGCCGGGCGAGCTCCGCGGTGAGGTCCAACGCTCCCCGGACCAGGTCCGTGTCCTCCGGTACTCCGGTCTCCTCGAACGCCTCTTTGAGTAGCCCGTACACCGGCTGCTCGGTCCACCGGTCAAGGTCATGCACCCGAGGGTCCCCGCCGTCGTACGGGCCGACTTCGTCGCCTTCGGCCGCCACCACGTCGTCCACCAGGTCCGCCAGCGCGGCGGCGGCCTGCTCGAAGTCGTCGCTCATCGCCCGGACGATCTCTTCCAGCCGGTCGCTGAACCGCTGGTAGCGCGACCGGTCGGAGCCAAGGCGGGCGTCGATGTGCAGCCGGAGTCTGCTGCGCATGTAGGCCGTCCTGGTCCGCGGGTCCGGGTTGGCTCCGACCTTCTCCATGAAGTCGACCGCGGTCAGCTCCACGGACGGCACCCGCTCCTCGATCGCCGACACCCGCAGGTGGCGCGAGATGAGCCGGCGCACCTTGGCACCGTAGCGGCGCGGACTGAAGTCCTCGCGGGCGTCCAGGAACCGCTGCCGGGCGAGGTACTGGACCTCGCCGAGCAGACGCGCGTCGGTCTCGTACGCGAGCGCGGCCGGTCTCGGCAGTACGGCGTTGAGAGCGGTGAGGAAGTCCCGTACGAGTTCGTCGAACTCGCCCAGCAGTGTCGGGTCGGCGAGCTCGGCGAGCAGGTCCTCCCGCTGCGCCTCGGTGCCGAGCGAGGTGATGCCCCGGTCGGCGAGGAGCCGGGCGATCTGGGCGCGCAGGTCGGCCAGCCGGTTGTCGGCCGCCGCCTCGGTCTCCAGCCACATGCGGTCACGGACCGGCTGTGTTCCCTGGTAGTCCGGCGTCAGGTGGTCGAGGGACATGTCCTGATAGCCGTATACGGCCCGAAGGTGGGCTTCGTCGTACTCGTCCATGGAGCGGGACAGCTCGGGCCCCACCCCGATGTAGTCGACGATCTGGCCCCACTCCTTGTGCGGATACAGGCGGTTGGTACGGGCGACCGCCTGGAGCAGTCCGACGCCGGAGAGCGGGCAGTCGAGGTAGAGAACCTGCTCGACGGCGGCGTCGAAGCCGGTGAGGAGCATGGACTGGACGACCAGGAAGGCCATTGGGTCGCCCTCGTCCTCCGCCGCCGTCCCGGCACTGCCGTGGACGTCGGGCGATTCTGTTTCCTCGTCCCAGGGATCGTTGCCCGTTGCGGGGTGCCCGCCGGGAGGGGCGGTACCGGGCCAACCGTGGGTGAAAGCGTCCCAAGAAGGGTCGTGAGCCACGGCGTGCGGGTCGCCGAGGCCCTGCTTGAAGCGCGCGATGTGCGCGTCCTGCCGGGACTTGGCGGTCCAGGTCTTCCAGTCCTCCGGGTCCCTGGGCTGCCCGGAGGAGGCCTGGGAGATGACCACGGCGGCGTCGATGGAGCGGAGCAGTGAGAGGTGCGGGAGCAGATCCAGCAGTTCGCGCTCCTCCCGGGAGGCGGAGTCGTAGCCGTTCGGATCGTGCACCAGGTCGGGATCGAGCCGGTCGGCCTTGGCCACGAGGCGGTCACGGGCTGCCAGCAGGGCGGTGCGATACCGGACTGCCGCTTTCCGGGACACGGTGACGATCTGTGCCCCGAACCGGTCGGGCAGCGCCGTGCGCGTCCAGTGGGACAGCATGTGCTCGGCCTTGTCCGCGATGACGGAAGGAGACTCCAGCACCTCCTTCTTCCGAGCGAACTTCCGCAGCACCTGCTCCCGCTGCTTCGAATCCTTCGGCGCCTCGATGTCGAAGGAGGCGTCCAGTGCGGCCTTCTCGATGACCTCCAGGTCGACTTGATGCGCCTCGTAGCGCACGGGGACGACGGCCCCGTCGGTCTCGGCGTCGCGCAGGGTGTAGGTGTCGGTGAAGCCGCCGAAGATGTCCTCGGTGGTCTTGTGTGCCTTGCTGAGAATGGGGGTACCGGTGAAGCCGACCAGTACGGCGTTCGGCAGCATGGCGCGCAGCCGGGCGTGCTGCCAGGCCAGGTGGCCCCGATGGGCCTCGTCGACGAGGACGACGACGTCGTGCCCCGGGTTGGCGACGTGGTTGTGCACCCTGTCCTGCTCGTCAGGTTCCTCGGCGAGCTTCTCCGCACGGCCGTCCCAGGCGGTGTCGTCCCGTCGGGCCTTCTGGAGCATGACCAGGACGACGTCGGGGACGTCCACCGCGAGGTACGTCCGGGCCTGTTCGACCGACCGGGAGCGGTAGATGTCCTCGTCGGCGGCGGCGAGACTGCGCCGGATCTGCTTCTCCAGGTCGATGCGGTCGGTGACCACGACGACCTTGTGTCCGCGCAGGTCCTTGGTGCTGCGCAGGTGACGAACGAGGAAGGCCATGGTGAGGCTCTTGCCGGAGCCCTGGGTGTGCCAGACGACACCGCCGCGCTGGTCGACCTCCTCCTTCGCCTCCAGTCCGGCGCGGCGCCGTCGCAGGGTCTCGGCGATGGCGTGCACGGCCCGGAACTGCTGGTACCGGCCGACGGCCTTCACCGTGCGGTTGCCGTGCCGCGTGTCCGTGGTGAAGTCCCGGACGAGGGTGAGGAGATGGGAGGGCCGCAGAACGCCCGCGACGAGAGTGTGCTGCGCGGTGAGCTCCCGGCTCTCGGGTGTACGGGTCTCCTCCCTGGCCTGTGCTTCCGTCGCCGGGGCGACGGTCCGCCAGGGCGCGAAGTGCTTGGCCTCGGCCGTGATGGTGCCGAGTTCGGCGTGCGCCCGGTCGGTCGCCACCAGCAGTTGGGCGAACCGGGTGAACTCGGCGACGGGCGCGAGGGCGTCCACGCCCGCATAGTCGATGACCTCGATGACCGCCGCGTCGAGGGCGAACCGCGGGTCCTTGCGCCGGGTCGTCACCGGAGCCTTGCACTCGACGACGACCCAGGGCAGCCCGTTCACGAACAGCACCAGGTCCGGGGTGACGGCCTCCGCGTCGGCCCGCTCCACCCGGAACTGGGACACGGCCAGGAGGTCGTTGCCGTTCTCGAACCGCCCGTCCCAGTCGACGAGTCGAACGTGCTCGGGGTCACCCTTCTTCCACCCGGGAAGCGTCCGCGCGTTGACGCCCTCGCGCAGGAGCCGCGTGACTTCCAGATTCCCGGCGACTCCCCGCCCGGCCGGGCCCTGACCGGGGGCGGTGCCGAGGACGCGGGCGAGGAGATGATCGAGCTGCCGCGCGGTGAGCCAGGACGTGCCGTCCTCCGGGCGGACGTTGATCCGGGCCACGGCGTTGCGGAACCGGTCCGCGTAGACGACGTCGGTGAACGAGCCGCGTTCCGTGTCCTGAGGGCGGGTCGCGGGCTGCCCGGGCGGCGCCCCGCGCAGATGCTCCCACCCCATGACCGTCAACTGCTCGATCAGCGGCCGCTCGACCTTCACGTACTCCGGCTGTTCCGCCACCGGCTCCCCTTGCCCGCCCGTTGTTCCCCGTCGCCCACTGCCGTGCCCGCCGTCCACTCCGTCACTCCGGGGGTGAACAGGGGTGCGGATCAGCCTATCGGCGGGGGCGGGTGTCGTCAGGTGCCACGGTGAGGGCGGGGGCGGCCTTCGGCCAGGGGTGGTGGAGGGGTGGGTCTTGGAGGGCGTGAACACTTGGGCCGAAGTGTTCACACTCTCCGGTGGTGGTCACAGGCCGCAGGGGGCCTGCCCGTACTGTGCCGTCAGGCGGCGAGTCCGACGTCTCCAGAGGCCACCGGCCCGGCTCCTCCTCCGCTCGCACCGCCGCCGGTCGGCCGGTCCCCTCCACCGAGGATCAGCTCGAACCAGACGCATTTGCCACCGACCCCGAACACGGACTCCCCGATTCGGCATCCGCCCCAGTCGTCGGCGAGCAGATCGAGAATCAGCAGCCCTCTCCCCCGCTCCGCGTCCGGCCCGGCCGCCACGAACGGCACGGGGACCAACGGGCAGGTGTCCGTGACGCTGACCCGCAGCACGGGGTTGGTCCAGCGCAGTCGGACGGTCGCGGGTCCGACGGAGTACCGGACGGCGTTGGTGGCCAGCTCGGAGGCCAACAGCTCGGCCCGGTCGGTGAACTCCCCCAGCCCGTGCGCGCCGAGCACGGCCTTGAGCGTGGTCCGGGCGACGGCCGGCCCTCGGGGGTCGCGGGGAAAGCGGAGCTCGTACTCCCAGGGTTCGCTGAACGGGATGGGGGCCGGTCCGAGAGCCGGACGGTCGTCCGTCCAGCCGGACGGTTCGGGCATGGACTCGTACTCCGGTTCCGCATTCTTCACGCGGCACCTCCTTGTGCGTGGCGTGTCATGTGCGTGTGCGTGTGTCTGTCGGGTGTCTTGTCCATGGGTGGCGGGGGTTGTGGGGGTGAGCGAGTGCGGATGACGACCATCGCACCGCACGGCGCCCCGACCTTCGCCCACCGGAGGTGGCCTGCCGTGCCCTCGCCTCTCGTTGGATCCACGACGAGCGGGAGGGCTGCGGTGCGCTTCCGCCAGAGGGGACAGGTGGGTGGCGTGAGTCACACCATACCCACGGCCATTTAACCCGTGTAACCAAACTCACTGGAACGAGTTAAATACCCAAGGTCGCTTGCAGACAGTGAGCGACATCGACACACTGTGCGCGAACGAGGGGACGTCCACATGGCACCACGAACGACACCGACTGTCCGACAACGTCGATTTGGCGGGGAGTTGAGGCGACTCCGAGAGGCAGCAGGCATGTCCGCCCCGACCGCCGCGGGCCTCTTGGGGACTGATCGCACCAACATCTCGAACATCGAGGCGGGCAGGTACGGCATCAGCGAGGAACGTCTGCGCCGCCTCGCCAGCATCTACGAATGCGATGACGAGTCGCTCGTGGACGCACTGGCCGCCATGACCGGAGGCCGCAAGGCGGGCTGGTGGGAGGAGTACCGGGGCAAGATCCCGCCCGGCTTCCTCGACGTGTCAGAGGTTGAGCATCACGCCGTACGACTGCGCACCGCGCAAACCGCGCACCTGCCGGGTCTGTTCCAGACGGAGGCACATGCGAGGGCGGTCTTCGAGCTGATCGTTCCGCCTCTCCGACGACTGGAGATCGAACTACGCGTAGCACACCGCATGGCTCGCCAGCGCGCTATCGACGGCGCACACTCGATCCCGTATCTCGGCATCATCCACGAGTCGGCGTTGAGGATTCAGCTGGGCGGTCGCAAGGTGGCGCGAGACCAACTCAACCACCTGCTGGCGGCGACCAAACGGGACAACGTGACCTTGCGTGTCATCCCCTTCACCGCAGGAGGGTTCCCGATGGCCGGAGACACCGTCCTCTACGCGGAAGCGGCCAACCCGCACCTGGACACCGTGCATATGGACTCGCCGGCCGGAGCGATCTTCTACGACGCACCCGTCCAGTTGGAGAACTTCCGCAGGCGACTGGACTTGATCGAGACGGCCGCGTTGACTCCACAGGAGTCAGCCGACTTCATCCACAAGGTGGCCCGCGAGCTGTAGGAGGTACCCCATGCCGTCTGAACCAGTTTGGTACAAGTCGTCATACTCGGAGGAGGGTGGCAACAACTGCGTGGAGATCGCTGACCTGGGTGACCGTTGCATAGGCATCAGGCACAGCGTCCGTCCCGCCATGAGCTTTTCAGTTGAACATGCTACCTTCACCGCATTTATCCGAGCTATCGAGTCTGACGCTGACACCTTCCGCTCCTGAGTGAGATGGAATAAGCGAAGAGGGGTCGAACTCCCTAAGTCGCATGAAGCCACGACTGTCGCCTTTACCATCTCACGGGAGGTAATCCCTCCCACCCAGAAGGCCCTCCACGACTCCGCGCTGAATAACACGAAGCTTCGCTCGAACTTGATCCAATGCCGCAATCCGTTGTTCAACCACCGCGTGGGCGTTGACGATCTTGCGCTGCTCGGCAATGGATGGCAGCGGCACGCGCAGCGATTGGACCAGGGATGCGCTAATTTTAACCATACTTTCGCTTGTGCCACGCGCACCGGCTTGCAATTCTCTTCGCACAGTGGCCGACCCAAGCACCAGCTCGAGATAGCTGGGCAAACATACGATGTCGTTTGGAATCAGGCGCATCATCAAGTCTGGGTAGATGCAGGGATTCCCTACGTCACGGTATATCCCAACCAATCCCACGAGTTCACGCGTATTGGCCCGACTCAAGAGTAGGTCCCCGTCACTCAGCAGGAACCTTCGCGCATAAGCGCTGTCTGGAACTCTTTTCAACTGGCGTGAAAGGAAACCACTCTTCGTAAGGCAACCGAGCCCGAGGGACAGCAGACCTGTCCATTCCGCTACTTCTTTTGGCGAGAAACCATTACTCGGATCGGACCGCAAGATCTCGCCAACAGGAACCAGCGGATACCTGCTTTCACCGCCCATAGCCCAGCTCCTCAACCCACGCCCCGAACTCCTCCGCCGCCCCGTCGCTCTCCGTCTCCAGCTCCGCGAGGGACACCGCGTACTTCTCCGCCCAGCGGCGGAACGCCGCGACCAGTTCCCGGCGGCCAGCCGCGGCGCTCGCGTCGAGGCGGGCGGTGAGGCCCTCGCCGAGGACCTTGAGGACGACGAACTGTCCGTCGTCCTCGGCCTTGGCGTTGTCGGCCCCCGCCTGCAACATGTCCAGGAACTTCGCGTCCAGCGCCGACCGGTGCTTCGACGCCGCCGTTCGTTCCTTGCGGCGCAGGGTGACCTTCTTCTCCAGGGCTGCGAGTTCCTCCGGGTCGACCGGGTCGGGCGAGGGCGTGTCCTCGTCGCTGTCCTCCGGCTCCGGCGGATCCTCGTCGTCCGTGTCGGGCGCCTCCGTCGGGCCCTGGGCCGCCGCGAGTTCGGCCACCGCCGTCTTGTACGCCGCGTCGGCCTTCGCGAGCGCCGCGTCCGCGCGGGCGACCTCCTCCAGGAACTCGGGGATGAGGGCCCGCACCACCGGCTCGTCCAGGGCGCGACGCTTGTCCGCCGTCGAGACGGTCGACTTGGTCCGGCCCCGGCTCGTCCGGCCGCCGCTCTCCGTGTCGTCGTCCGCCGTCGGGGCGACCGGGTTGACCATGGTCTCGACCGTCTCGACCCAGCCGTCCAGCACCCGCTCGTAGCCGCCCGCGGCGAGGGCCTTGACGTCGTAGCGGGCGGACGCCCACCAGTCGGCGATGATGCCGGCCGTCTCGTACTCGTCCAGGACGCCGACCGGTTCGATCGCCTCGCGGAAGCCGGCGAGGAGGCGTTCCCGCAGGCGCATCGGCTGGCGGTCCACGGTGAGGTGGGTGAAGTGTTCCGCCTGCTCGGCCCACCACTTCTCGTGGCGCTCGCGCAGTTCGGTCTCCTTCACCGCCGCGAGCCCCGGGATGCGTGCCGCCGCGGTGTCCGGGCCCTCGGGCAGGAAGTCGACGTAGGCCTCGTCGTCCTGCCGCACCCCGAAGAGGGACAGCAGGTTCACGCCGTACGACGCGAAGGCGTCGCTCTTCGCGTCGATCTCGGCCCGTGGTACTCCCCCGTACAGGTGGGCCCGCACGTCCTGGGGTTCGGCAGGCGGGGAGTTGTCGACCCAGCGGCGGATGTTGAGGTTGCAGTCGGCGGCGAGCAGGTCGTCCCTGCTGACGACGCGGGAGTAGCCGTCGATCGGGGTCCAGTCCCGGTAGACGGTGACGATCTTCTCGACGTGTTCGGGACCGAGGACGTTCTGGTTGCGTCCAGCGCGGTACTCGCGGTCGGCATTGACGAAGAGGACGTTGCCCTGGCGGTCGCCGTGCTTGCGGTGCGGTCTGCGCAGGATGAGGATGCAGCCGGGGATGCCAGTGCCGTAGAAGAGGTTGGGGCCGAGGCCGATGACCGCCTCGACGCAGTCGTCCTCCAGGAGTTTCCTGCGGATGTCCCGCTCCTTGCCGCCCCGGAAGAGCACGCCGTGCGGCATGACGGTGGCGGCGACACCGTCCCGTTCCAGCACGGAGATCATGTGCTGGACGAACATCAGGTCGGCCTTCTTGCCCGTCTCGGGTGCCCAGCCCCACTTCATCCGCCGGCCGTGGGCCTCCTCGGCCTTCTCGACCTCGTACTTGTCGTAGGGGAGGGAGAAGGGAGGGTTCGAAAGGACCTTCGTGAAGGTTCTCAGCTGCCGACTGCCGTCCCGCCGCAGGTGCAACGGCTCGGTGAGGGTGTCCCCCAGGGTCAGGTCGAACTCCCGGATGCCGTGCAGCACCATGTTCATGCTCGCCATGGACCAGGACGGGCCGTTCTTGTCCTGGCCGTTGACGGACAGGGTGCTGGGGTCGCCGCCGTCCTCCTCAACGTGTTCCCGGGCGGCGATGAGCATGCCGCCGGAGCCCGCGCAGGGGTCGTAGACCGACTCCCGTTCCCGCGGGTCGACCAGCCGCACCATCATCCGTACGACCTCGCGCGGGGTGTAGAACTCGCCGCCGCGTTGTCCGGCCGTGTCGGCGAAGCGGGCCAGCAGATACTCGTACGCCGCGCCCAGCATGTCCGGGAACTCGAAGTCCTCGTTGCGCAGCCTGTAGAGCGTGAAGTGGCGGATCAGCGAGCGGAGTTCGGCGTTCGTGAAACGGGTCCTGGTGCCGACCGTGTCGTTGAAGGAGATGTGCGAGGTGACGCCGGTCAGGCGTCGGTTGGAGCCGGTGAGTGCCGCCAGGGCCTGGTCGAGGCCCTCACCCACCTGTTCGGTGAGGCCGGAGATGCCCGGTTCCGGGTCCGGGATCGGGCCGCCTGGCTCCAGGGGCTCGTGGTACTTGTGGGGGCCCTTCCACCAGCGTGCCTTCTGGGGGACGTAGAAGACCCTGGGGTAGCTCTCGGGGTCGTTGGCGCGGGCGAGGGCGTCCTTCTCGTCCTTGCCCGGCCGTTCGAGCTCCGCGCGGTAGATCCGTTCCCACTCAGGCTGGAACTCGTCCGAGGAACGCTTCAGGAAGAGCATCCCGAAGATGTAGTCCCGGTATTCCGAGGCGTCCATCCGCCCGCGCAGGATGTCGGCAGCCGAGTAGAGATGCCGTTCGAGCTGGGGCAGGGTCAGTCTGGCCACGGACCGGTCCTTCGTACACCGTCGGGAATGGGGAGAACCCCGGCAGCGTAGTCCGACCGGCGGCCTCGCCAGAAATCGCCGGACGGGCGGCGTACGGACTCAGCCGCCCCGCGTCTCGTCCTCGACGATCCCGAGCCGGACCAGCAGGCGCCACATGTCGGAGGACGGGTCTCGCTTCAGCGGGTCGCAGTTGGCGGCGTGGCCGCTGCGGCGGGTCCACTGTTCGTAGGTCTCCGTGCCGGGGCCGGGGATCACGGAGTGGTCGACGTCCCGGCCCGAGCAGCCTCCGTGAGCGCACATGCCGACCAGTCTGCGGGCGTTTCGTACGGCCGTCCTCTCACGCCGCTTGTCCGGGTCCGTGAGGGTGCGGGCCTGCTCCTCGGTGATGCCCTTGCCGTGGTCGCCGGAGCCGGTGTCGTAGTTCTCGAAGCCCTTGGCCTCGCGATGCGCTCGCAGCCGTTCCACCACCGTGTCCGGAATGCCGCCCTCCTGGCTGGTGAACTGCTGGAAGTGCAGCAGCAGCCACAGTTCGAAGGAGGGGTGCGACAGGGCCACCTGGACCCCGTACTTGGCCGCGTCGCGCATGGCATCGGGGATGTCCTGATCCCGGTTGTCGGGGGCGTCGCGATCGAAGAGGGCCCACTTCTCGTCGTCGGGAGCCGACGCCGACGCAACGACGAGGTCGACCACCTCCGTCGGGCGGAGTCCCTTCCTGGTCACGCAGAAATTGAGGAAGAACTTCTCGCGCTCTCCGTAGGCCGAGTTCAGCAGGGCGACGTAGTCGCGCTCGGTCCGCTCCCCCTCGCCCGCCACGTAGACCACCCGCCGGGACTCGTCCCCGTAGAACTGGCTCGGTCTGCGCACCGACGGCGCGGACTCCCAGTCGCGGCGGCGACGGCGGCGGTTTCCCTGCTGGTTCCGGTTGTGTTGTCCCCTGCTCACGCTGTTGCCCGCAGCCCCTCTTCGATGAGTGCGATCTGTCGTGCGATCTCGCCGGTAGTCAGGCGGGGGACGCCGCCGTAGTGGCCGTGCAGGTAGCGGCGTTCCAGGTTGTCGTCGCGGCGGGCCTTGCGCGCGGCCGTGATGGGGTAGAGCTGGGATTCGCCGGTGGTCTTCTTCAGTGCGATCCATACCTGGTCGCGGTCGAGTGGCCGTTCCACCACGGACGGGCCCAGCAGGGTCGCGTCGTGCGTGGTGAAGATCAGCTGTGCGAAGCGCGGGTTGGCCTCGTCGTCCTGGAAGAGGCGGAGGACCTCTGCGGCGAGGATGGGGTGCAGGCTGGAGTCGAGTTCGTCGGCGAGGAGGACTCCGCCCTGGTCCAGCATGTGGAAGAGCGGGCCCAGGAAGGCGAACCAGGCGTGGGTGCCGAGGGATTCCTGTGCCCAGAAGTCGAGGGGGCGGGGGGTGCCGTCGGCGCTGCGGTGGAGCAGTTGCACCTCACCGCTCTCGGGGTCGAGAGTCAGTCCTGAGACACCCAGGTCGGCGGCGGCCAGCAGGGCGCCGATGCGCTCCCGCAGGCGGGCGCCCGCTTTGCGGTCGGTGAGCTGCTTTCGGGTCCATTCCGTGCGGTGCGCGACGTCGGGGCCGGTGGTCACCAGCCACAGGTTGTTGACGAACCAGCGGTGGACCGCCGCGAGCCCGGGGTGATTGAGCGTGGCACCGGCCGTGAGGAACAGGGCGTCTGGGCGGGTGGACGTGACGATGAGGTCCTTCTGCCCCTTCAGGCCGGAACCGGGGAAGCGGAATTCACCGCCCTCGTCGTCCGGACGGCCCGCCTCGCGGTCGAACCAGATCTGGCGCCGCCCGGACGGGTAGGCGTGCAGCCACTCCGCCTCGACGCGCTCGTCCGAAAGCTCGAAGCCGTAGGTGTACCGGACCCGATCCTTGCCGAGCATGAGGTCCACTTCGAAGAAGCTCGTCTCGTCCTGTGCGTCCGGATCCAGCTCGAAGGGCTGGCGTGGGATCTCGGCTCTCTTGCTCCAGTCCGCGAAGGAGTCCAGCACGGCCGATCTCATGAACCGCAGGGCGTTCAGGACGTTGCTCTTGCCGGAGGCGTTCGCCCCGAAGATCCCGACCGCCGGCAGGACGGAGACGGGCTTGCCCTCAGAGCGGGCACCGGTCTCGCGTGCGGTGCCCTCATTGAGCTCGGTCGCCACCAAGGAGAGCTCGGTCTCCTCGCGGATGGATCTGTGGTTGGCCACCCGGAAACTGAGCAGCACGGCCGACCTCCTGACGAGGCGGGGGCAGGACCGCCGCCTTAGGGTGCTACGTGCGGGTAATCCGCACTGCCGAGCCTAAGGGGCCGTCTCCGGATGCGCCAGAGCTCGTCACCGGCCGTTGACGGGCGCTGCCGCGCGTCACGGGCGGCCCACGCTTTGTCAGACCGACGACGCAGTCGGTACGGCGCGCACCGTCGACGCGATGGTCGCCGAGCCCACCACGCGCGTGCCGTCGTACAGCACGATCGCCTGGCCGGGGGCGACGCCGCGGACCGGCTCGGTGAAGGTCACCTCCAGGGTGCCGTCGGTCAGTTCGGCGCGGACCTCGGTCTCGCCGCCGTGGGCGCGGAGCTGGGCGGTGTAGGTGCCGGGGCCGGTGGGGGCGGCGCCGCACCAGCGGGGCTTGATCGCGCGGAGGGCGTCGACGTCGAGGGCCTCGGCCGGGCCGACCGTCACGGTGTTGTTCACCGGGGAGATGTCCAGGACGTAGCGCGGCTTGCCGTCGGGGGCCGGGGTGCCGATCCTGAGGCCCTTGCGCTGGCCGATGGTGTAGCCGTAGGCGCCCTCGTGGGTGCCGAGCCGGGTGCCCGCCTCGTCGACGATGTCGCCCTCGGCCTTGCCCAACCGGTCGGCCAGGAAGCCCTGGGTGTCGCCGTCGGCGATGAAGCAGATGTCGTGCGAGTCGGGCTTCTTGGCCACCGCGAGGCCCCGGCGCTCGGCCTCCGCGCGGATCTCGTCCTTGGTGGTGACCGTGTCGCCGAGCGGGAACATGGCGTGGGCGAGCTGCCGGTCGTCGAGCACGCCGAGGACGTAGCTCTGGTCCTTGGCCATGTCGGAGGCGCGGTGCAGCTCGCGGACGCCGTCCTCGCGCAGGATCACCTGGGCGTAGTGGCCGGTGCAGACGGCGTCGAAGCCGAGCGCGAGGGCCTTGTCCAGGAGGGCCGCGAACTTGATCTTCTCGTTGCAGCGCAGGCACGGGTTCGGGGTGCGTCCCGCCTCGTACTCGGCGACGAAGTCCTCGACCACGTCCTCCCGGAAGCGGTCGGCGAGGTCCCACACGTAGAACGGGATGCCGATGACGTCGGCGGCGCGGCGGGCGTCCCGTGAGTCCTCGATGGTGCAACAGCCCCGGGCGCCCGTGCGGAAGGACTGCGGGTTGGCGGAGAGCGCCAGGTGGACGCCGGTCACGTCGTGCCCCGCCTCGGCCGCGCGGGCGGCGGCGACGGCGGAGTCGACTCCGCCCGACATGGCGGCGAGGACGCGGAGGGGGCGGGTGCGCTGCGGGGTCTCAGTCATAACTCCTCCAGAGTACGGGGGAAGCGGGAACCGGAGCGCGCGAGTATGCGTTGAAGATCGCATGGGGGCGAAGCAGGGATCCAAGAGCGGGTCCACACCGGGCGGGCCGGCCGGCGGCGGGTCCGCGGACGGCGACCGCCGCATCGGCCGCCGGGCGCTGATCGTCGGCGGGGCGGCGGCGGCCGTGGGCACCGGTGTGCTGGCCCGTGACGAGCTGGCCCGGCTGTGGTGGCGGATACCGGGCGTCGAGCGGCCCCGCGAGGACGGCGTGGTCGACTACGCGGGCGCGCGCTGGGTGGCGGCGTCGGACGCGAACTGGCGGCGGGCGGACCGACCGGACGACTTCGGCATCGACATGGTGATCGTCCATGTCACGCAGGGCAGCTTCGACAGCGCGGTGCGGGCCTTCCAGGACCCGGGGCACAAGGCGTCCGCGCACTACATAGTCGGGCAGGACGGGCGCGTCACCCAGATGATCCGCGAGCTGGACGTGGCGTACCACGCGGGCAACCGCGACTACAACGAACGCAGTGTCGGCATCGAGCACGAGGGTTTCGTGGACCGCCCGCAGGATTTCACCGACGCGATGTACGCCGCCTCCGCGCGGCTGACGGCGGGGATCTGCGCGCGGTACGGCATACCCGTGGACCGCAAGCACGTCCTCGGCCACGTGGAGGTGCCGGGCACCGACCACACCGATCCGGGGCCGCACTGGGACTGGGACCGGTACCTGGAGCTGGTGCGGCGCGCGGTCACGAGCGCGCCGTCGAAGCCGCCCACCAAGGCCTGAGCCTTACGCCTTACGACAGCCCCGCCGCCCGGGCGCGTTCCACCGCGGGGCCGATCGCCTTGGCGAGTGCCTCCACGTCGGCCTCGGTCGAGGTGTGCCCCAGGGAGAAGCGCAGGGTGCCGCGGGCCAGGTCGGGATCGGTTCCGGTGGCCAGCAGGACGTGGCTGGGCTGGGCGACGCCCGCGGTGCAGGCGGAGCCGGTGGAGCACTCGATGCCCTGGGCGTCGAGCAGGAGGAGGAGGGAGTCGCCCTCGCAGCCGGGGAAGGTGAAGTGGGCGTTGGCCGGGAGGCGGCCCCCGGGCGCCGGGTCGCCGCCGAGGACGGCGTCCGGGACGGCGGTACGGACGGCGTCGACCAGGTCGTCGCGCAGGGCGCCGATCTCGCGGGCGAACCACTCGCGCTGCTCGGCGGCGAGACGCCCGGCGACCGCGAAGGAGGCGACGGCGGGGACGTCGAGGGTGCCGGAGCGCACGTGGCGTTCCTGACCGCCGCCGTGCAGGACGGGGACGGGGCTGTACTCCCGGCCGAGCAGCAGCGCGCCGATGCCGTAGGGGCCGCCGATCTTGTGGCCGGAAACGGTCATGGCGGCGAGCCCGGAGGCGGCGAAGCCGACCGGAATCTGGCCGAAGGCCTGGACCGCGTCGGCGTGCAGCGGCACGTCGAACTCGGCGGCCACGTCGGCGAGTTCCCGGACCGGCATGATGGTGCCGATCTCGTTGTTGGCCCACATGACGGTCGCGAGGGCGACGTCCCCGGGGTCGCGGGCGATGGCCTCGCGGAGTGCCTCGGGGTGGACCCGGCCCTGGGCGTCGACCGGCAGGTACTCCACGGTGGCGCCCTCGTGCTCGCCGAGCCAGTGCACGGCGTCGAGGACCGCGTGGTGCTCGACGGGGCTGGCCAGGACCCGGGTGCGGGCCGGGTCGGCGTCGCGTCGGGCCCAGTACAGGCCCTTGACGGCGAGGTTGTCGGCCTCGGTGCCGCCGGAGGTGAGGACCACCTCACTGGGGCGGGCGCCGAGCGCCTCGGCGAGGGTCTCCCGGGCCTCCTCGACGGTGCGCCGCGCCCGGCGGCCGGACGCGTGCAGGGAGGAGGCGTTGCCGGTGGCGCTCAGGTGCGCGGTGAGCGCCTCGACCGCCTCGGGAAGCATCGGGGTGGTCGCGGCGTGGTCGAGGTATGCCATGGTGCGGCCGATTCTACGGGGCGGTTCCGCCCGGTCTCAGACCAAGGTTGGCCTCGTCGCGCGGCGGGCCGGACGAGGCGGTGGGGTGGTTCACAGACTCCAGGACATCGTGTTGTCCGCGGACATGAACACCACCAGGACCAGCAGGTCGGCGACGCCCAGGCCGAGGCCGAGGAGGGCCCGGCCGCGGCGGGCGGTGCCGCGCCACAGGGCGATGCCGGCCAGGGCGATCGCGATCGGGCCGAGGAAGACGTTGAGGACCAGCAGTCCGAGGAGTCCGAGGACGAAGGAGGCGACGGCCATGCCGTCGGTGTCGTGGATGCCGGTACGGCGGGTGGCGCGGCCGGTGCCTGTGTCGCTGGTGCGCTTGGCCGGTGCGGTGAGCTGCATGGTGTTCTCCCTGCCGTGCGTCGGTGGAGGTGCGTCGGTGGAGTACGTCAGTGGGCGGAGGTGCTCCGCCGGCGGCCGTGCCGCTCGCGGAGGGCGAAGATGCCGAGCCAGACGGCGATGACCAGGCCGGCCGTGACGGAGAAGGTCAGCGGTGCGTGGGCGACGGCGCCCAGGAGCACACCGAGGAGCAGGAGAGCGACGACGAGAAACAGCATGGAACGGGTCCCCCAACCTTGCGTGGACGCTTCGGTGAACGTTTGTGGTTACAGTTGTTCACTGACTTCTCAGTCTAGCGCGCCGCACGGCTTTTCAATTCCAGAGAACAGTTGTTAACTGCATGGCATGAGTCACACCCCCGGCGTTCGGCAGGCGCAGAAGCGGAAGACCCGGCAGGCACTCCTGGACGCGGCGCTCGGCCTGCTGGAGGAGCAGAGCCTGAGCAGCCTGGGACTGCGCGAGGTCACCCGTGCCGTGGGGGTCGCGCCGACCGCCTTCTACCGGCACTTCCACTCCACGGCGGATCTCGGGGTGGCGCTGGTCGAGGAGGCCCTGGGCAGCCTGCACCCGATGATCCGGACCACGATGTCACCGGCCGAGGACGACGACGAACGCATCGACCGCGCGGTCGAGTTGATCGCCGGTCATGTGGCCGCGCACCCGGCCCACGTCCGCTTCATCGCGCGGGAGCGGCACGGCGGCGTGCAGCCGGTGCGCCGGGCGATACGGGAGCAGTTGGCGCGGTTCGCCGAGGAGGTGCGGGCCGAGCTGGCCACGGACGCGTCGGCGGCGGGCTGGAGCGAGACCGACCTGCGCATGCTGGCGGGCCTCTACGTCGACCAGATGCTGATCACGGCCTCCCTCTTCCTGGAGACACTGGACGCCCCGGAAGAGGAGCGCCGCCGGGCCGTCGAGACGGCACGGCGGCAACTGCGGCTGATCAGCGTCGGCCGCACGCACTGGCTGGACTGAGCAGCCCCCGGGTCAGCCGAGCCGGACCCGGGCCAGCTGGCGGGACTGGGCGACCAGCCGGTCCGCGCTGTCCCAGACCTCGGCGTCCTCCTCCAGGAAGCCGCCGGCGAGGTTGCGGGTGGTGATGGAGACCCGCAGCGGGCCGGGCGCCGGGCGGCACCGCACGTGCGCGGTCAGCTCGACCGTCGGCACCCAGCCCTTGAGCCCCAGCTCGAACGCGGTCGGCGGCAGCGCGTCCACCGCGAGGAGCAGCGAGAGCGGGTCGGCGTCGCGGCCGTCGGCGAGGCCGAACCAGGCCCGCATCTCGCCCCGGCCCGAGGGCTGGCCCAGCGCCCAGCCCAGCGTGGCGGGGTCCAGCTTGAGCATCAGCCGGTCGGCGATGGCCGAGCTGCCGTCGACGGGGGCGGGGCCGTCCTCCGGGCCGAAGCACTGGTCCGCCGGCGGGATCGCGGGCGGCTTCGCCGAGGTGCGGACGTCGTCGGGCAGCGCGTCGAGGTCGCCGTAGGAGGCGAGGACGCGGATGCGTTCGACCTCGTTGCCCTCGTCGTCGTACTGGAGGAGGGAGGCCTGGCCGGTGGAGAGGGAGCGCCCCGTGCGGACGGTCTCGGTGCGCACGACCGCCGGGCCCGGCCGGGAGGCGGTGAGGTAGTGCGCCGAGATGGTGAAGGGGTCGGGGTGCGGGAGCGCGTCGCCGAGGGCCCGGCCCAGGACGGCCAGCAGGTAGCCGCCGTTCACGGCGTTGATGATCGTCCAGCCGGCCGACAGGTCGATGTCGTAGACGCCGGGGGCGCGTCGGGTGACGGCGGTGTCCCGGTCGAACTCGCTGTCGCCGATGGTGGCCCGTACGGCCGCTGCGGAGGCTGCTTCTGGCATGACTGCACGGTACAACAGGAAACTACTAAGCGGTAGCTTTCTTTCCTAGTCCCCCTCCACCACCGTCGACCGGCGGTTCCAGGCGCGCGGCGCCCGCCAGTGGTAGCGCAGGGCGAGCAGCCGCAGGACGAAGGCCGTGACGACCGCGAGCCCGCTGGTGAACGGGGTGAGCGCCTCGTAGCGGATGCACAGGGCGACCATCGCGGAGCCGACGATCGCCGGGACGGCGTACAGGTCGCGGTCCCAGCGCAGCAGTGAGGGCACCTCGTTGGCGAGCACGTCGCGCAGGACGCCGCCGCCCACCGCGGTGGTCAGGCCCAGGCAGGCGGAGGCGGTCAGGCCGAGGCCGTAGTCGTACGCCTTGGTGGTGCCGGCGACGCAGAACAGGCCGAGCCCGGCCGCGTCGAAGATGTTCACCCCGGTCTGGAGGCGCTCCACGTGCGGGTGGAGGAAGAAGACCAGCAGCGTCGCCAGCAGCGGTGTGAGGAAGTACCCGAGGTCGGTGAAGGCGGCGGGCGGCACCGCGCCGATCACCAGGTCCCGGAACAGCCCGCCGCCCAGCGCGGTGACCTCGGCGAGGACGGCGATGCCGAAGACGTCGAAGTTCTTGCGCACGGCCAGCAGCGCGCCGGAGATGGCGAAGACGAAGATGCCGACCAGGTCGAGCGTGTGCTGGACGGTGGGGCTGAAGAGTTGCTCGTACACCCTTCCATTCTTACTTGCCCAAGAGCCCCCGCCTTACAAATGAAGGCGGGGGCTCTCGGGTAGGGCACAGTGAACGCGGTCACTTCTCCTTGGCGGGAGGCTCCTCGTCGGTGCTCCCGGCACTCTCGGCGGCCTCGGCGGCGGGCTCGTCGCCGTCCGAGGCGGCATCGTCCGAGGCGGCATCGTCCGACGCGGTGTCCTCCGTCGCCTCGACCTCCGCGGCCACCGCCGCCGAGGTCGCCGCCGACTCGGCCAGCGCGTCCTCCGACACCAGCTCCGCCGCCTCCTTCGCGGCGGTGAGCAGGACGACGTCCTGCGGGGCCTGGTCCTCGAAGTTCTCCGGGTGGTGGCAGGCCACCTGCTGGCCCGGCCGCAGCTCCTTGAGCGGCGGCTCGGTGGTCGTGCAGACCTGCGTCGCCTTCCAGCACCGGGTGTGGAAGCGGCAGCCGCTCGGCGGGGCGATCGGCGAGGGCACGTCGCCCTTGAGCAGGATGCGCTCGCTCTTCGCGCCGCGCCGCGCCGGGTCCGGGATCGGCACCGCCGACATCAGCGCCTTGGTGTACGGGTGCATCGGCGTCTTGTAGAGCAGGTCGCGGTCGGCCAGCTCCATGATCTTGCCGAGGTACATCACCGCGATGCGGTCCGAGACGTGCCGGACCACCGAGAGGTCGTGCGCGATGATCACGTACGTCAGGCCCAGCTCCTGCTGGAGGTCGTCGAGCAGGTTGACGACCTGGGCCTGGATCGACACGTCGAGCGCGGAGACCGGCTCGTCGGCCACGACCAGCCTCGGGTTGAGCGCGAGCGCGCGGGCGATGCCGATGCGCTGGCGCTGGCCGCCGGAGAACTCGTGCGGGTAGCGGTTGTAGTGCTCGGGGTTGAGCCCGACCACCGACAGCAGCCGCTGGACCTCCTTCTTGACCCCGCCCTCGGGCTGGACGCCCTGGAGCTTGAAGGGGGCGCTGACGATCGTGCCGATGGTGTGGCGCGGGTTCAGCGAGGAGTACGGGTCCTGGAAGATCATCTGCACGTCGCGGCGCAGCGGACGCATGCCGCCGACCCCGAGGTGGGTGATGTCCTTGCCCTGGAACTCGACCTTGCCCGCGGTCGGTTCCAGGAGCCGGGTGATCAGCCGGCCCATGGTCGACTTGCCGCAGCCGGACTCGCCCACGACGCCGAGGGTTTCACCGGAGCGGACCTCGAAGTCGATGCCGTCGACGGCGCGGACGGCGCCGACCTGGCGCTGCAGCAGGCCCTTCTTGATGGGGAAGTGCTTCTGCAGCCCGGTCACCTTGAGCAGGGTCTCGCCGGGGGCCGCACCCTTGGTGAGAGTGGCGGCCTGGGCGGCCTTGCTCTCGGTGCCGTCGCTCTGCGCGGGGATGGCCACCGCTTCGTCCTTGGCTTCGTCGCTCACAGCTTCGGCGCAATCTCTTCGGTCCAGATACGCTCCCGCTGCTCCTGCGACATGTGGCAGGCGGCCCAGTGCTTGCTGCCGACCTCGGTCAGCTCGGGGCGGACCGTGCGGGTGACGTCGTCCTTGGGCACGTCGGCGTACGGGCAGCGCGGGTTGAAGGCGCAGCCGGACGGGAGGTTGATGAGGGAGGGCGGCGAGCCCTTGACCGGGATGAGGCGTTCCTGCTGGTCGCGGTCGAGCCGCGGCATCGAGCCGAGCAGGCCCCAGGTGTAGGGGTGCCGGGGCTCGTAGAACACCTTCTCGGCCGGACCGCGCTCCACGCACCGGCCGCCGTACATCACCAGGAGGTCGTCGGCCAGCTCGGCGACGACGCCCAGGTCGTGGGTGATGACGATGACCGCGGAGCCGAACTCCTTCTGCAGGTCCCGGATGAGGTCGAGGATCTGCGCCTGGACGGTGACGTCCAGGGCGGTGGTCGGCTCGTCCGCGATGAGCAGCTCGGGGTTGTTCACCAGCGACATCGCGATCATCGCGCGCTGGCGCATACCGCCGGAGAACTCGTGCGGGTAGCTGTCCACCCGCTTGTCCGGCTGCGGGATGCCGACCCGGTCGAGCATCTCCACCGCGCGGCGCTTGGCGGTCTTCTTGTCCACCTTGTGGTGGATGCGGTACGCCTCCACGATCTGCTGGCCGATCGTGAAGTACGGGTGCAGCGCGGACAGCGGGTCCTGGAAGATCATCGCCATCTCGCGGCCGCGCAGCTTGCGCACGTGGTCGGGGTCGGCGGACAGCAGCTCGGTGCCGTCCAGCCAGATCTCGCCCGATATCCGCGCCTTGCGCTTGCCGTACTGGCCGGCGGTGTGCAGGCCCATGATGCCGAGCGAGGTCACCGACTTGCCGGAGCCGGACTCGCCCACGATGCCGAGGGTCTTGCCCTTCTCCAGCTGGAAGGAGAGCCCGTCCACGGACTTGACCAGGCCGTCGTCGGTCGGGAAGTGGACCTTGAGGTCGCGTACTTCCAGGAAGGCGGTCGGCGCGGGCGAGGTGCCGGCGGGCTCGCCCACCGCTGCCCCGCTCTTGCTCAGTTCGGTCATGCGAGCCTCACTCGGGGGTCGATCACGGCGTACAGGACGTCCACCACGAGGTTGGCGATCAGCACCGCGAGAGAAGTGATCAGGACGACGCCCAGGATGAAGGGCAGGTCGTGGTTCTTGATCGCGTCCAGCACCTTCTGGCCGAGGCCGGGGAGGCTGAACGTGGTCTCGGTCAGGATGGCGCCGCCCATCAGGGCGCCGAGGTCCATGCCGAGCATGGTGAGCAGGGGGGTCAGGGTCGATCGCATCGCGTGCTTGCTGATGACGACCTGTTCCTTGAGTCCCTTGGCCCGCGCGGTGCGGATGTAGTCCTCGCCGAGGATCTCCAGCATGGTGGCGCGGGTGATCCGGGCGTACATCGCGGCGTACAGGAAGGCCAGGGTGATCCAGGGCAGGATCATGCCGCCGAGCCATCCGGTGAGGCTGTCCTCGAGCGGTACGAACTCGCCGTCGATCCAGCCGAGGCCGTAGGAGAAGATCGCCAGGCTCAGCAGACCGGTGAAGTAGATGGGGAGGGAGACACCCGCCAGGGCGACGACCATCGCGCCGCGGTCCCACAGCGTGCCGCGCTTGAGGGCGGAGAGCACACCGGCGGCCACGCCGAAGATCAGCCACAGCACGGCGGCACCGAGCGCGAGAGCCAGGGTCACCGGGAAACGCTCGGTCAGCACCGGCCAGACCGACTGCTCGGTCTTGAAGGAGTAGCCGAAGCAGGGCGCGGCGCATTGGGTCACGTCGCCGCCGGCCGCGTAGGTGCGACCCGCGAAGATGCCCTTGAAGAACTCCCAGGCCTGGACGAGGACCGGGTCGCCCAGACCCAGCTTCTCCCGCACACCCTCGACGGCGGCGGGGTCCGCCTGCTTGCCGACGAAGTTCAGGGCGATGTCGACCCCGGCCCACTTGGGGACGAGGAAGAAGATGCAGAAGACCACCAGGATGATGACCACGAGCATCACTGCGGCGGCGAACAGCCGCCTGATGAGGTAAGCGAGCACGGGTTGCGGCCCGCTGCGTCCCGCGGGCCGCCGGAGATTGTCCGGCGGCCCGCGGTCACGCCGCGCCGGCCTTCACCTGCCTTTCGTGCCGTACGGCGGGTGTACCGGTTACTTCTTGGGGTTCTTCAGACCGATGTTCACGAAGTCGTACATACCGCTGTAGGCGTCGGTGGTGTACACGTTCGCGATGTTGCTGGAGCGCCAGTTGATGAACTTCTCGAAGACGAAGGGCAGGTAGTACGCGCCCTCCATCACCTTGTGGTTGATCTCCGTGGCGATCTGCTTCTTGCCCGCGTCGTCCTTCGCGGTCAGGTAGTCGGCGAAGAGACCGTCGATCTTCGGGTCGTCGATCATCGCGAAGTTGTTGTTCGCGCTGTCGAGGATGTAGTCGCTGTGCCACAGCGGCAGACCGTAGCCCTGCACGGACGGGAAGTCCGGGCCCCAGCCCATGATGATGATGCCGTAGTTCTTCTTCTGCACGTTCGTGGGGCTGCCGATGACGCTGGCGTACTGCGAGCCGTCGTACTGGTCGATCTCGACGTCGATGCCGACCTTCTTCAGCGAGGCCTGGAGGGACTCGGCGGTGGCGACCTCGACCGGCTTGTTGTTGCGGACCGCGATGGTGGTCTTGAAGCCGTCCGGCTTGTTGCAGGCCTTCAGCTCTTCCTTGGCCTTCTCGATGTTGCCCTTCTTGTTCTCACCCGCGATCTTGTACGGGTCGTAGTTCTGCCCCTCGGAGCCCGGGACGGCGGGCGGCAGCATGTTGGTGCCGATGTCGCCGCCGGCGACCGGGCCGCCGCGCGCGGTCTGCAGGGAGACGTGGTCGGCCCCGTAGATCACGGCCTTGCGGCAGTGGATGTTGTCGAACGGCTTCACGTTCTGCGGGAACGCGGCGTACCGGATGTAACCCGAGACCGGGTTGTCCAGGTTGGCCTTGTGCTCCTTGAGGGCGGTGGTGCGGCCCTGCGGGGACAGACCGGTCTGGGCCAGGTCGATGTCGTAGTCGCCGGCGATGAGGCGGGCGTCCAGGTCGTTGGCGTTGGTGAAGAACTTGATCGTGATCTTGTCCGGGTACGCCTTGCGGACCGGGTCCGAGCTCTGCTTCCACTCGGTGTTGCGGACCAGGGTCAGGTCCTTGCCGGGGTTGTAGGACTCGAACTTGTACGGGCCCGAGGAGAACGGGTGCAGGCCGTACTTGGACTTGGTGTCCTTGTCCTGGCGGACCGGGGACGCCGAGGTCAGCGCGAGCATCTCCTCGAAGTCCGAGTTGGCCTCGGGCAGGTGGAAGACGATGGTCTTGTCGTCCGGCGTCTCGATGGCCTTCAGACCGAGCTTGTCCGCGGACTTGTCCTTGTACGGGCCCTGGTACTCGCCCTTGGGGTCGAGCACCTCCTTGAGGTACGTCGGGCCGCCGGACAGCACGTCCTGCGCCCAGACGCGCTCGATGCCGTACTTGACGTCCTTGGACGTGATCGGCTTGCCGTCCTCCCAGGTGACGCCGTCACGCAGGGTGTACGTGTAGGTCTTGCCGTCGTCCGAGACCTTGGCGAGTCCGGTGGCGAGGTCGGGGGTGGTCTCGGCACCCTCGGCGCCCGGCACGGTCTTGTTCGTGACGAGCTGGCGGCTGTAGTAGCGGGAGAAGTTCCACATGAAGCCGTAGTAGCCGCGCGTGGTGTCCCACGAGTCGGCGTCCTGCGTGCTGGCGAACTTCAGCGTGCCGCCCTTCTTGGCCTCGGAGGCCTGGGCGACCTTGTTGTTGGCTGCGTCGTAGCCGGCCGCGCCGTTCTTCGAACCGCCGCCGCTGTCGTCGTCGCCGCCTCCGCCGCACGCCGCCGTGGTCAGCAGCGCGGCGACCACTGCGGCAGCGGCCAAAGCCTGCTTGCGCCGCCCTGAGGTGCGTTGGGTAGTCACGATCTCGGATCCTCCGGATTAGATGAGAGACCCCGTGCAGGTGCCACGGGTCGCCTTGCGGTACGGCAGGGTCAGCGGGACCCCTTCGGGTCCAGCGCGTCGCGCACGCCGTCACCGAAGAGGTTGAAGGCAAGAACGGTGATGAAGATCGCCACACCGGGGACCACCATGTACATGGGGTCCGACTTGTAGTAGTCGATCGCGCTCGAGAGCATCTGCCCCCACGACGACGTGGGCGGCTTGACGCCCACACCCAGGAAGCTGAGCGCCGCCTCGGTGAGGATGTTGGTGGGGATCATCATCGTCGTGTAGACGATGATCGGCGCCACCAGGTTGGGCAGCAGTTCCTTGAAGAGGATGTAGAACCGTCCGGCACCCAGCGACCGGGCCGCCTCGACGTACTCCCGTTCGCGCATCGAGAGTGTCTGACCGCGGACCACGCGACCGATGTAGGGCCAGCCGAAGAAGCCGATGACCACGATCATCATGAGCAGGCGCACGCCCGTGCCGCTCAGTCCGAGCATGTTGTCCGGCATGACGGAGACCAGGGCGATGATGAAGAGCAGCTGCGGGAAGGCCAGCAGGCCGTCCATGACGCGGCAGATGAGGGAGTCGACCCAGCCGCCGAAGAAGCCCGCGAGGACCCCGAGGACGGTGCCGAGGACCACGGCGACCATCGCGGACAGGAAGCCGACCAGCAGCGAGATCCGGGCGCCGTGGACGATGCGGGCGAAGATGTCGCGGCCGTTGACCGGCTCCACGCCGAGCCAGTGCTCGCCGCCGAGGCCGCCCAGGGAACCCGTCGGGGTACCGAACAGCGGGTCGATCATGTCCTCGTTGTACGCGTTGGGGTCCTGCCCGTAGAGCGAGGTGATCAAGGGCGCGAACACGGCGACCACGACGAGGACCAGCACGACGATGCCGCCCGCGAGGGCCAGCTTGTCCCGCTTCAGGCGCTCCCAGGCGATCCGGCCCAGGGAGCGCCCTTGTACCGACTTGGCCTCGGCGCCGGCGACCGCCGCTTCCTCTGCCGCACTCGGGGCCGCTTCCGCGGTCGGCTCGTGCAATGGTGCCGTCATCTGGCAGGGACCCCTCTCAACCGGCGGTAGCCGGCCCGCACTTGCCGCTGTAGCGGCGTGATCAGTCCGTCGTACAAAGAGGCGAGCATCCACCCCTTGTTGCGGGAGTCTTCAACGCTTTGGCGATCTGTAGCCAGACTTGACGGGGAATGGATGCGCAACCGTGATGCTGTTTGAGGTGTTCCGTTATCCGGACAGTGGGTAACGGGGGCCGGACGCGGGCGAGTTGGGACATCGGGGACAAGGCGGCGCTTTGCGTCGTCATCTACGCGCGAAGATCGCCTCTTCCGACGGGGCGGACGGACCCCGCCGCCGTCAGTACCGGCTACCGGCCGGAGGGTATCCGTACCCGCCCGCCGGAGCCTGGGCGGGGGCCGGCGCGTGGGCCTCGCGGTCGTAGAACGGGCGCGCGTTGGCGCGCAGCCACAGGGCCACCGGATCGTGGACGTCGGTCATCGCCACCGTCGACACCGGCAGCCCGTCCGGCACCGCGCCGACGGACTGCTGCATCATGGCGCGCACCGCGTCGACGGCCGGCGGGGAGGTGTCGTACACGTCCAGGCCGATGGCGAGATACGGCGCTCCCAGCGCCGGCTGCACCCAGGCGCGGCGCAGCGCGCGGACCGCCGGGGTGCGGTGGGCGTTCTGTGCGAGCAGGGCGTAGAACTGAGGGATCTCGATGGCCGGTTCGGACAGCCGCAGCGGCCCGGCGGGCTGGCGGTCCAGGCCGGAGGCGATGCGGCGCAGGTCGAGCCAGGGGATGCCGACGCCGCCGCCGGGGGCGTGCGGGTTGAGCCACAGGCCGTAGTGGTCCGGGTACAGGGCGCGGGCCGCCTCCAGGCCGTCGACCACTTCGTACGACCGGTTCCAGCCGCTGGCCGAGAGCTCCTGGGCGGAGGTCACGCAGGGCGCGTAGCCGTAGCCCTCGACCTCCATGTTTCCGTACTGGGCGTCCGGGGAGCCGGCCTGGCCGTGCCACAGCAGCATCCAGACCTGGCCGGAAGTGGGGGTGGCGAGGGCGCGCAGCAGGGCCTCGTAGGCGTCGTAGCGCCCGGGCGTCACCTGGCGCAGCATGTGCTCGACCTGTCCGGTCGTGGTGCCGCTGGCGCTCACGCGTATCGCCCCTTCGAGAAGTTCCCCCGGTGTGGGGACCAGCTTAAGGCTCCGCCGGGTGCGGGGGGCCTTCCAGCTCGGGGTGTGCGGCCATTGTTCGGCTGCGGCGCCGTCGTGGCTTGTCGCGCAGTTCCCCGCGCCCCTGGGTACGTCTTCCCACCCGGTGCTTACAAGTCACCGTTGTAGAAGGGACGGACCTTCTCGCGCATCCAGTCGCAGACCGGGTCCTGGGCTGCTTCCAGGAGGACCAGGTTGACCTGGTACTTCAGGGGGGACTTGGTGAGGGCTCGGCCCAGGGCGTCCAGGGGGAGGGTCCGGGCGTCGCCCTCCCAGTGGGTGAGTTCGACGCCGACGAACAGGACCGGGTCGGCGGTCTCGACGGCGGCCAGGCAGCGGCGCGCGCTGCGTACGACGCCGGTGGCGGCGAACTCGGCGGAGGCCGCGGCCAGGAAGTCCACCGGGTCGTCCTGCCAGTCCGGCTCGAAGAGGCGGACCCGGCCGCCGGAGGAGGGCCCGTCCAGCGGGGTGCGCCCGGCCCGGCACAGCTCGGCCACGGCGGGCGGCGGCAGCGGGATGCCGACCACGCCCTCCGGGTTCACCGCGATGCCGACCTGCGGGGGGAGGCCGCGGGCGAACTCCGCGGCGGGGGCGACGGTGTACGCCATGTGCGCGCCCGCGACCTGGCGCAGCTGCTCCTCGGAGCTGAACACCGGCACGTAGGCCTGGCCGTCGATCTCCAGCGAGGGCAGGTCGAGGGGGCCGCTGTGCGGACCGCCGCCGTTCGGCAGGGGTATCCACAGGAAGCTGCGGCCGAGGACCTCCACGATCCGGCCGCCGGCCGACGGGATGCCGAGGGAGGCGGACAGCACCTCCTCCAGCTCGTTGCCGGGCCACCCGCCGTGCGGGTGGGGGTGCGTCTGTGCCGGGAAGTCCATCTGCCTACCTACCGCCTGCCTGGTACCGCCGTTCGTGGCTGAAAGGCTAACCCGTTCGGCCCTGGGGCCCTACCGTGCGTCACCCCGTGAAGGCGATCCGCCGCAGGGTGTCGGCCGCCGCCCGGTCGAGGACGACCGCCGAGGAGCAGCCCGCGGGCAGGGTGCCGTCGGTGACCGCGCGCAGCAGGCGGGAGTTGGCCGTGCGGTGCCGCAGGAACGCGTACCGCGTCACGCCCCGGCCGCGCTCGCGCTGGCCGGCCAGGGCCTCGCCGGGAGCGACGTCGAGGAGCAGCAGGTGCAGGGTGCCCTCCCGGCGGCGGGCCTCGCGGGCCAGCCAGCCGCGCACCCAGGCCTGGGTGCCGCAGTCGTGCACGACGACGCCTTCGCCGGAGCGCAGCGCGCGGCGCAGCCCCGCGTAGTGGGCGAGGCGGACGAGGGGGCGGTAGAGCGCGTACGGCAGGAAGCGCGGCATGCGGCCGTCCCAGCGGTCGCGGGTGTCCTGGGAGTCGATGCGGCCGCCGCGCACGGTGCGCCGCATCAGCGTGGACTTGCCGCTGCCGGGCAGGCCGGTGATCACCACCAGGTCCCGGGGTCCGAAGAGCAGGGCGTGCGGGCTGCGGCCGTCGCGGTCCCTGAGGTCGCGGACGACGGGTGCGGTCAGTGGGGCGCATGCCGCGGGGGCCGGGGCGGCCGGCTGCTTGGGCAGCGCGAGTCCCGAGGTCGTGGCGTACGCCGTGGTCCTGTTCACCGTGATCGTCCTCCCCTGGGGCGGTACACGAGTACCTCCCCGTCGAGTGTAAAGAGAAGGTAATGCGCGGGTCTCGCGTTTTCGTTCGCTTACTGCCACAAGCCGGTTACAGATCACGGTCTGCCACGGATCGCCCGGGCGTGCAATGATGGCGGCGCCAACTGCATACCGGCCGTTTGAATCCGCGCGGGAGAGTCCCCGGCCGCGCCGGGGCGCCGAAGGAGCAAGTCCCTCCCTTGAATCTCTCAGGCACCGTTACCGCGCGGGCGAGGCACATCTGAAAAGCGGACCGCCCCCGACGGCGGTCCCACCCAAGGTGCAAGCCCTGATCGCCGTACTCCGGTGGCCGTGGCGAACCTCTCAGGTTCCGATGACAGATGGGGAGGACCGACCTCGCCCCGTCCTGTCCTGGGAGACGACCGACCGATGAGCAGTACCGAACTGCGCCGTACCGCGCTGGATGCCACGCATCGCGCGCTGGGCGCGACGATGACCGACTTCGCCGGCTGGGACATGCCCCTGCGCTACGGCTCCGAGCGCGAGGAGCACGTCGCGGTGCGCACCCGCGCCGGTCTCTTCGACCTGTCGCACATGGGTGAGATCACCGTCACCGGGCCGCAGGCGGCCGAGCTGCTGAACTTCGCGCTGGTCGGCAACATCGGCACCGTGAAGCCGGGCCGGGCCCGCTACACCATGATCTGCCGCGAGGACGGCGGCATCCTGGACGACCTGATCGTCTACCGGCTGGACGACACCGAGGCCGGGGCTCCGCACTACATGGTGGTCGCCAACGCCTCCAACGCCCAGGTCGTGCTGGACGCGCTGACCGGGCGGGCGGCCGGCTTCGACGCCGAGGTGCGCGACGACCGCGAGGCCTACGCGCTGCTCGCCGTGCAGGGCCCCGAGTCCCCGGGCATCCTCGCCTCGCTCACCGACGCCGACCTGGACGGCCTGAAGTACTACGCCGGTCTGCCCGGCACGGTCGCGGGTGTCCCGGCGCTGATCGCGCGCACCGGCTACACCGGCGAGGACGGCTTCGAGCTGTTCGTGAAGCCCGAGCACGCGGTCGAGCTGTGGCAGGCGCTGACCGGGGCGGGCGAGGGCGCGGGGCTGATCCCGTGCGGTCTGTCCTGCCGGGACACGCTCCGCCTGGAGGCGGGCATGCCGCTGTACGGCAACGAGCTGTCGACCGCGCTGACCCCGTTCGACGCCGGTCTGGGCCGGGTGGTGAAGTTCGAGAAGGAGGGCGACTTCGTCGGGCGCGCCGCGCTGACCGAGGCCGCCGAGCGCGCCGCTTCCCGGCCGCCCCGCGTCCTGGTCGGCCTGGTCGCCGAGGGCCGCCGGGTCCCGCGCTCCGGGTACCGGGTGGTCGCGGGCGGCGAGGTGATCGGCGAGGTCACCTCCGGTGCCCCGTCCCCGACGCTGGGCAAGCCGATCGCCATGGCGTACGTCGACCCCGCGCACGCGGCTGAGGGCACCGGGGGCGTCGGCGTGGACATCCGGGGCAGCCACGAGCCGTACGAGGTCGTGGCGCTGCCGTTCTACAAGCGCCAGAAGTAGACAGAAGTAGACAGTGGACACGGGGCACCGCCCCTCCGCGGCAGCCCCCTGAGCCGCTCCCCATCCGTCGTCACCCCCTTCACCAGCCACTTCCTCGCGTACAGGAGAATTCAGGCCATGAGCAACCCCCAGCAGCTGCGCTACAGCAAGGAGCACGAGTGGCTGTCGGGCGCCGAGGACGGCGTCTCGACGGTCGGCATCACGGAGCACGCGGCCAACGCGCTCGGTGACGTCGTCTTCGTGCAGCTCCCCGAGGTCGGCGACTCGGTGACCGCGGGCGAGACCTGCGGCGAACTGGAGTCGACCAAGTCCGTCTCCGACCTGTACTCCCCCGTCTCCGGTGAGATCGCCGAGGTCAACGAGGACGTCGTCAACGACCCGTCGCTGGTGAACAGCGCCCCCTTCGAGGGCGGCTGGCTGTTCAAGGTGAAGGTCACGGACGAGCCGGCCGACCTGCTCTCCGCCGACGAGTACACCGCCTTCGCCGGCGCCTGAGGAGTCACGATCCCATGTCGCTTCTGAACACACCCCTGCACGAGCTGGACCCGGACGTCGCCGCCGCCGTCGACGCCGAGCTGGACCGCCAGCAGTCCACCCTCGAAATGATCGCCTCGGAGAACTTCGCCCCGGTCGCCGTCATGGAGGCCCAGGGCTCGGTCCTCACCAACAAGTACGCCGAGGGCTACCCCGGCCGCCGCTACTACGGCGGCTGCGAGCACGTCGACGTGGTCGAGCAGATCGCCATCGACCGGGTCAAGGCGCTCTTCGGCGCCGAGCACGCCAACGTGCAGCCGCACTCGGGCGCCCAGGCCAACGCGGCCGCGATGTTCGCGCTGCTCAAGCCCGGCGACACGATCATGGGTCTGAACCTCGCCCACGGCGGGCACCTGACCCACGGCATGAAGATCAACTTCTCCGGCAAGCTCTACAACGTCGTCCCCTACCACGTCGGCGACGACGGCCAGGTCGACATGGCCGAGGTCGAGCGCCTCGCCAAGGAGACCAGGCCGAAGCTGATCGTGGCGGGCTGGTCGGCCTACCCGCGTCAGCTGGACTTCGCCGCGTTCCGCGAGGTCGCGGACGAGGTCGGCGCGTACCTGATGGTCGACATGGCGCACTTCGCCGGTCTGGTCGCGGCGGGCCTGCACCCCAACCCGGTCCCGCACGCGCACGTGGTGACGACGACGACCCACAAGACGCTGGGCGGCCCCCGCGGCGGTGTGATCCTCTCCACGGCCGAGCTGGCCAAGAAGATCAACTCCGCCGTCTTCCCCGGTCAGCAGGGTGGTCCGCTGGAGCACGTGGTGGCCGCCAAGGCCGTCGCCTTCAAGGTCGCCGCGAGCGAGGACTTCAAGGAGCGCCAGGGCCGTACGCTGGAGGGTGCCCGCATCCTGGCCGAGCGCCTGGTGCGGGACGACGCCAAGGCGGCGGGCGTCTCCGTCCTGACCGGCGGCACGGACGTCCACCTGGTCCTGGTGGACCTGCGTGACTCCGAGCTGGACGGCCAGCAGGCCGAGGACCGGCTCCACGAGGTCGGCATCACGGTCAACCGCAACGCCGTCCCGAACGACCCGCGTCCGCCGATGGTGACCTCCGGTCTGCGCATCGGTACGCCGGCCCTGGCGACCCGCGGCTTCACCGCCGAGGACTTCGCCGAGGTCGCGGACGTGATCGCCGAGGCGCTGAAGCCGTCCTACGACGCGGAGGCGCTCAAGGCCCGGGTGAAGGCCCTGGCCGACAAGCACCCGCTGTACCCGGGTCTGAACAAGTAGAACAAGTAGAACAAGTAGACACCACCCCTTCGGGTGGGGCGCCGCGCCCGCCACAAGCGGCCCGGCGCCCCACCCGGAGTGCCCCACCCTCTGCACCACCCCCGTTCTGAGGAGTCCCCGTGGCCATCTCGGTCTTCGACCTGTTCTCGATCGGCATCGGCCCGTCGAGCTCGCACACGGTCGGCCCGATGCGCGCGGCCCGCATGTTCGCCCGCCGACTGCGGGGCGAGGAGTTGCTGGACTCCGTCGCCTCGGTCCGCGCCGAGCTGTACGGCTCGCTCGGCGCCACCGGCCACGGCCACGGCACGCCCAAGGCGGTGCTGCTCGGCCTGGAGGGCGACTCACCGCGCACGGTGGACGTGGAGAAGGCCGACGACCGCGTCGAGACGATCAAGTCCTCCGGCCGGATCAGCCTCCTCGGCGAGCACGAGATCGCCTTCTCCTACGACGACGACATGGTCCTGCACCGCCGAAAGGCCCTCCCCTACCACGCCAACGGCATGACGCTGTGGGCGTACGACGCCGAGGGCGCCGAGGTGCTGACCAAGACCTACTACTCGGTCGGCGGCGGCTTCGTCGTCGACGAGGACGCGGTCGGCGCCGACCGCATCGTCCTCGACGACACCGTCCTGAAGTACCCCTTCCGCACCGGCGACGAGCTGCTGCGCCTGGCCCGGGAGACGGGCCTGTCCATCTCCGCCCTGATGCTGGAGAACGAGCGCGCCTGGCGCGACGAGGACGAGATCCGCGAGGGCCTGCTGGAGATCTGGCGCGTGATGCGGGCGTGTGTGGAGCGCGGCATGACCTGCGAGGGCATCCTGCCGGGCGGCCTGAAGGTCCGCCGCCGCGCCGCGAACACCGCGCGCAAGCTGCGCTCCGAGGGCGACCCGCAGGCCCTGGCCATGGAGTGGATCACGCTCTACGCGATGGCCGTGAACGAGGAGAACGCGGCCGGCGGCCGGGTCGTCACCGCCCCGACCAACGGCGCGGCCGGCATCATCCCGGCGGTCCTGCACTACTACGTGAACTTCGTGCCCGGCGCCGACGAGGACGGCGTGGTCCGCTTCCTCCTCGCCGCCGGCGCCATCGGCATGCTCTTCAAGGAGAACGCCTCCATCTCCGGCGCCGAGGTCGGCTGCCAGGGCGAGGTCGGCTCCGCCTGCTCCATGGCGGCCGGCGCCCTCGCCGAGGTGCTCGGCGGCACCCCGGAGCAGGTGGAGAACGCCGCCGAGATCGGCATGGAGCACAACCTCGGCCTCACCTGCGACCCGGTCGGCGGCCTGGTCCAGATCCCTTGCATCGAGCGCAACGGCATGGCCGCGGTCAAGGCGGTCACCGCGGCCCGGATGGCGATGCGCGGCGACGGCTCGCACAAGGTCTCCCTGGACAAGGTCATCAAGACCATGAAGGAAACCGGCGCCGACATGTCGGTCAAGTACAAAGAGACGGCCCGGGGCGGGCTCGCGGTGAACATCATCGAGTGCTGAGGGAACAAGCCCTGCCCAGCATGTCCGTGTCTTCCGACACTGTCCTGCGGGAGGTATACCGACGGGCAAACGGACCCGCCAGGGCACACCACTAAATGACATCGTTCGCTATACAGAATTGATATCATTTAGTGGTTCGGATCATGCGAGGAGGCCAGTGTGGCAAGGACAGTGATCGACCTCGACGAGTCCATGGTCGCCGAGGCCATGCGGATCTTCGGCACCAAGACAAAAGCTCAGGCCGTCCGGCTCGCCATGGAGGACGCCGTCAAACGGCACCTGCGGCAGGAGGGCTTCGACGCCATGGACGCGGGCGAATTCGACTTCAGCGAGATCATCGAGAGCACCGGCCCTCGGAACGCCGACGGAACCCTGAAGCGCGAAGGCGGCCGAGCCGCCTGATGCAGGACCGCTACCTGATCGACAAGTCCGCTCTGGCGCGCTGGACGAAACCAGGCGTCAAAGAAGTACTCAAACCCCTCCACGAACGCTACCTGCTCACAGTCTGCGAACCTACCGAGTACGAGATGATCCACTCGGCCCGGGACACCGCCGAGGCAACGCGAATCAGCACCTGGCTCCACGCCTTCGACTACCTGCGCGGTGACGACCACACTTTCACTCGCGCCCTGGAGGTCCAACGCCATGCTCTCAACGCAGGTTTCCACCGGGCACTGTCACTCCCCGACCTCCTCATCGCCGCCACAGCGGAGCTGAACCGCCTGACCGTACTCCACTACGACGGCGACTTCGACATGATCGCTTCCCTCACCGGCCAGCCCACCGAGTGGGTCGTACCACCAGGCACCGCCGACCGCTGAACCGCAGGATTGGCTCCGGCGGTTCAGATGCCGCAGTTGGGTGCCGACCAGTACGGCGACGGGTCGAAGGCCACGTGGGTGTGGTCGTTGTGGCCGGGGTAGCCCGGGCCGAGGATCTCCGAGAAGCCGTGGGTCCTGGCCTGCTGGGCGAGCCGGCAGAAGCTGGGCGAGCCGGTGAGGTCGGCGGCGTCGCCGTAGAGGTGGCGGCTGGTGGACGAGCCGCCGACGGCGTTGTTGCAGGTGCGGGAGCGGAAGCCGCTGGAGATGGTGATCGGCACGTCGCCGAGGGCGTGCCGCATGGCCTCCAGCTTCCACATGGTCTTCAGCGCGTTCGACTTGGCGGTGGCGGCGGAGACCGCGCCGCCCGACCAGTCCGAGTTGCACTTGTTGAGCTCGGCGTAGGTGAAGTGGACGGGCGTGCAGTCCGCGTCCTGAAGCGCGTAGATCTTGCTGAAGGTCGCGGGGCCGGCGATGCCGTCGGCGCCCAGGCCGTAGGCGGCCTGGAACTTCTTGACGGCAGCGGCGGTCCTGGCACCGTACTGGCCGTCGTAGGAGAGGCGTTCGCCGGAGGTGACCCAGCCGGCGACGCGGATCTGGAGCTGCGTCACGTCGCTGCCGGAGGAGCCCTGTCGCAGCGTGCGGTTCCAGGTGTAGCAGGAGTCGGCCTGTGCGGTGCCGGCGGTGGCACCCACGCCGATGACAGCTCCTGTCGCGATCATGACAAATGAGAGAAGCAGACGTGACACGTGTCTGAACATCCCGGCCTCCCGAGCGTCGCAGTCGAGGGTGGTCCGATCGTGGACCAGAGCACAGCGTGGAGCACGGCGCTACGCGCGTCAACAGTGCCTGCGGGCAGCCGTTCGCCGGATAGCATCGGACGGCCAGAGCGACAGTGGACCAGACCGATTCAGGGGACCGGACCGGCGATGACAGGTGGGGCGGAGGCGGTACGACTGCGGGTGCCGGCCGGTGCGGACGCGGAGCGCTGGGTCACCCGGGTGGGCTGCCGGCGCGTGCTGTTCGTCGTGCACAACGTGACGTCCGCGACGCGCCTGCTCGACGTGCTGCCGCTGTTCGACGGCGACCTGCGCGTGCAGATGTTCGCCACCTGCACGGGCTCGTCGCCCTTCCTCGCGGGGGTGCCCGAGCTGCTGGCCCGGGCGGGGCTGCCGGTGCTGCCGTGGGAGCAGGCCAAGGACACGCCGTTCGACCTCGCGGTGTCGGCGAGCTATGGGGGCGAACTGGGGGCAGTCAAGGGGAAGTTGGTCGTACTGTCACACGGCGTTGGATACAATAAGAGGCTGGCTACACCGGACACCGGACACCGGACACCGGACACCGGACACCGGACACCTGCCGCCTGTCTTTGGGCTGGCGCCGGAGTGGGTTCTTGAGGACGGGCGTCCCGTCGCCACCGCGACCGTACTGTCCCATCCCGAGCAGGTGGAGCGGCTGCGCGCGGCATGTCCCGAGGCGGCGCCCACCGCGGTGCTCGCCGGAGACCCGTGCTACGACCGCATCCTCGCCGCGCTCCCCCAGCGCGAACGGTTCCGTCGCGCACTGGGCGTGGGGCCCGACCGGCGGCTGGTCGTGGTCGGTTCGACCTGGGCACCGCGGTCCCTCTTCGGCGGAGACGGCGACGACCGCGACGACCTGCTGCCCTGGCTGCTGTCCCGGCTCGCGGCGGAGTTGCCGGCCGACGAGTACCGTACGACCGCCGTCCTGCACCCCAACATCTGGTACGGCCACGGTCCGGGGCAGGTCCGGGCCTGGCTGGAGAATGCCCGGCGGGCCGGTCTCGACGCCGTACCGCCCCTCGAAGGATGGCGGCAGGCGCTGATCGCGGCCGACTGCGTCCTGGGGGACCACTCCAGCGTCACCTACTACGCGGCGTCCATAGGCATCCCGGTCGTCCTCGGCGCCTTCCCCGAGCAGGATCTCGACCCCGGCTCCCCGGTGGCCGCCCTCGGACGCACGGCGCCCCGGCTGTTGCGGCACGGCAGCCTGCGCGCGCAGATCGACCGTGCCGTCGAGGCACACGAGCCCGGTCGGTACAAGGCGCTGGCACAGCAGACCAGTTCGGCGCCCGGGGAGTCCGCGGTGCTCCTGCGCCGTCTGTTCTACAGCCTGCTGGACCTGCCCGAGCCCCGGTCGCACGCGGCGCTGCTCGAACCGCTGCCGCTGCCGCCGTTCCACCCCGTCCATGCCACCGCACCGGTTCGGGTCCTGGTCCGGCGCATCGGCGCGGATCCCCCGCAGGTGGACCTCGTGCGGTACGCCGTCGGCGGTGACGAGCCGGATCCGCCGCAGGAATCGGAGGCGCCGGTCGAGTCGGCGCACACGATGGTCGACGAGGAGACCCGCGAGCCCGGCCGGCTGAGCGTCGCCGATGTCGTCGTACGGCGCGCGGCCGCGGACGATCCTCGGCTCGGTCCGCCCGCGGCCTGGGCGGCGGAGGCCCTGGCGAGCCATCCGTACTGCGGGCTGGTCGCCTTCGTAGACGGGCCGGACCGCTGTTACGTACGCACCAGGGACGGGGAGCTGTTGCGTCTGACGGCGGCGCCGGACCCCGCCGGGCGGCCCGATCTGTGCGATCCGGCCGCCTACGCCGCCGCGCTCTACGCCTGGACGGCGAGCGGCCGGGCACCGGCCGACGCCGGCCCCGTCCTCCGCGTGCGCACCGGGGCCGCCGTGCACCGTGTCACCATCGAGCCGTCCGCCGCACGGCCGGCGTGAACCGGGACAGCTTCGGGGCCGCCGGTCAGGTCTCGATCTCGGTCAGGCGGGCCCGTACGCGGGCGAGTGCCGCCTCGTCGTCGTTTCCCGCGTCCTCGTAGCACCCCGCGGCACCGCGCAGGTCGTCCGCCTCCTGCGTGGTGCGGTCGGCGACGCGGTGGCAGCGGGCCCGGGCCTGGAGGGCGTCGGCGAGTTGCAGGCCCGCGCCGTCCTCGGTCATGACCTTGACGGCCTCGTCCAGGCACACCCGCGCCTGATCCGGGTCTCCCGCGTCCAGGTGCAGATCGCCCAGGCTCATGTAGACCCGGCCTTCGTTGTAGCGGTCGCCGCCGCCGTCCAGACGCCGGAACCGCGCGAGGGCGTCGTACAGGGGGGCCGCGGCCTCCGTGAAGCGCCGCTGCTTGGTCAGGGCGCGGCCGATGTGGTGCGTCAGCAGGGCGGTGGCCCGGGGGACGTCCCGCCATCCGTCGTCGTCCGGGCCGATGCGGTCCAGGATCTCCCTGGCCTCCTCGAAGTACCGCTCGGCCGCCGTGAATTGCCACTGCCGCAGCCGCAGCAGCCCTCGCGCCTCGACGGCGCTCGCCTCCCCCCGGTGGTGTCCGCAGTCCCGGTCCGCCACCTCGGCCCGCTGGAGCGCGGCCTCGGCCTCGTCCGTGTGCCCCGCTCCCATGTGCCCGAAGGCGAGCTGGGTCCACATGCGGCCCACGGCGCGGCGGTCGCCGAACTCCGCGGCGCTGCGCTGTGCCGCCTCGACGCCGAGCACGTGGGTGTCGATCCACTGGGCGTGGAATCCGAGGCGCAGATGCAGGGTCCACACCGCCTCGCACAGCTGCCACACGAGGTCGTCGAAGCCGTGGTGCGCGGCGGACCTGATGACGGCCGCGAGATTCTCCCGTTCCCGGCGCAGGCTCGCCAACGCGCGCTTGCCGTCGGCCGGGTCCCGCTCCGCCGGGAGGACGAGGCCCTGGTAGGCGGGGCCGAGCCGCCACCGTTTCGGCATGACACGGAAGTCCGCGGCGGCCGCGAAGCGTAACTGCCCGACGGCCACCCGGCGGACGGCGGCGGAGATCCTGGTGTGACCGTCCTCGGCCGACGCCAGTTCCCGGGCGTGGGCGCGGGTCAGGTCGTGGAAGCGGTACCGCTCCTCGCCGACCTCCTCCAGCAGATGCACCCGGCTCAGCTGTTCGAGCAGTACGCGGGCCTCCCGTTCCCGGACGTCGGCGGCCTGCGCGGCGCACGGGACGGTCACCGTCGGCCAGGCGGCAGCCGCGATGGCGCGGTAGAGGGCGGCGCAGGCGGGCGTCAGTTCGCGGTAGGCGACGTCCTGGGCGGCCCGGACCGGGTCGGCCGGAGTGCCGGGACCGTCGTCATCGGGGTGCGCGTCCCGCACGGCGGTGTCCTCCCGGTCGTGGCCGTGGATCCGGTCGGACAGCCGGTGCGCGACGCGCTCCCAGCTGAGGTGTTCGCGTACGGCGAGGCCCGCGCCCGTGGTGCACAGCGCGAGGGGGACGCCGCCGGTGCCGTCCGCGACGGCCCGCACGGCGTGGTCGGGCACGGCGGGGCGCCGGTCCCCGACCACCCTCCTGAGCAGGTCCACGGAGTCCTCGGACGACAGCGGTCCCAGAGCGAACGGCCGGGCCCCGTGCTGCGCCACGAGTCGCCCCGGCCGGTGCCGGCTCGTCACCAGGACCAGACACCCCGGGGAGGCCGGCAGCAGCGGGATCACCTGGGCGTCGTCGTGGGCGTTGTCCAGTACGACGATCATGCGGCGGTCGGCCGTGCAGTCGAGGTACAGGTCCCGCTGCCGTGCCTCGTCGCCCGGTACCGCGGCGGGCGGCACCCCCAGCCGCTCCAGGAACCGGGCGAGTACCTCGGAGGGCGGCAGCGCGGTACCGGCCGACGCGCCGTTCAGGTCCGCGAAGAGGACGCCGTCGGGGAACCGGTCCGCCAGTTCCAGGGCGCAGTGCACGACCGCGGCGGTCTTGCCGATGCCGCCGGGACCGGTCAGCGCGGCGAGCACGGGCGCTCCCCGCGGGCGGTCCACGTCGTCCACCAGGGCGGTGAGCCAGGCGAGTACGTCCGCGCGGTCGGTGAACACCGCGGTCGTGGGTGGCAGCATCCGCGGCCGGGAGGCACCGTGCGCCACCGCGGGCACGGGGCGGGGGGCCAGCCAGGCGGCCTCCCGCACCCACTCCGACACGTCACGTGCGGCCTGCGGGGAACTGTGCACCAGTTCCATCAGCCGTAACGCGGCCGCCGACCGCTCGGACGCGGTGACGGGCAGGGTGGGACCGTCACCCGAAGCGTCCCCGTCCGTGCCGCCGCCCGGGTGACGGCTCAGCAGGTCGAACAGTCGCTCGGAGGTTCGCCGGCCCAGCTCGCCGCCGGCGCCGGACAGCGCGCCCGAAGCGACCGTGCCGACCGCCGAAACCACCATGCCCAGCACTGGCTCCACGCCGGCCCCCTCCCCAACTCCTCGTCCTCGCAATGCTATCGACGAGCGCGAGGACCTCGAGGGGAATCTCCGACTCCGTCACGGGGAATGGGGAGGGGAAGAAGAAGGACCGGGGAACGAACACGAACACGATCCCCCCCACACACAGCCCCTCATCCCCCACAGCCCCTCAGGGAGGCCCCATGCTGCGTGGCATCGACGTCAGCGCGTACCAGTCCGCCGACTACGACACGGACGGCCTCTCCTTCGTCTTCGTGAAGGCGACGGAGGGCCGTTCGTACGTCAACCCCAAGCTCTCGGCCCAGACGAAGCGGGCCCGCGACGCCGGGCTGGTCGTCGGCTTCTACCACTTCCTGTGGCCGGGCAACCTCACCGCCCAGGCCGAGTACTTCGTCTCCAAGGCCCCCGACCGCAAGGGCGACGTCCTCGCCGTCGACTGGGAGACGAACGGCGAGGGCACCCATCCGAGCAACGCGGAGAAGGACAGCTTCATCCGGAAGGTGAAGGCGCTGCGGCCGGACAACAGGGTGATCCTCTATGCGAACAGGAATTTCTGGTTGAACATCGACACCACTTCGTACGCCGGTGACGGCCTCTGGATCGCCGACTACGTCTCGGCGGGCAAGCCGCGCATCCAGGCCAAGTGGCGCTTCCACCAGTACACCGACGACCCGGTCGACACCAACGTGGCGGACTTCGCGAGCAGGGCCGCGCTGAAGGAGTGGGCCCAGGGCGCCTGAGGGCGGAGTCAGCCCCGGAAGGCCGCGGGCCGCTCCGGGGACGCCTGCGCCAGCGCCTCGGCGACGCCGTCGACGCCCTCGCGCAGGCCGTAGACCGGGGTGTCCGGCTGCTGGCGCCAGGAGTCGTCGATGCCGCCCGCGTCGACGGTGTCGAAGCCCAGCTCGTCGATCAGGGTGCGGACCTTCGCCTTGGCCGCCTCGTCGTCGCCCGCCACCGGGAGCGCCAGGCGGTCGGGCGCGCCGGCCGGACGGGGCCGGTCGAGGATGTCCTGGGCGTAGGTGCCGTTGAAGGCCTTGATCACCGGGTGGCCGAGGTGGCGTTCGGTCCAGCGGCTCTCGGTGAGGCCCTCGTCCTCGACGCCCGCGATCCTGCCGTCCCGCTGCTGCGGGTAGTAGTTGCCGGTGTCGATGACCGCGACGCCCTCGGCCGCGCCGTCCAGGACGCCGGACGGCAGGTCCGGGACCCGCTTCAGCGGGATGGTGACGACCACGATCTCGGCGCCCCGCGCCGCCTCCTCCACCGGCACCGGGGTGGCGCCGGTCTCCTCGGCCAGTGCGCCGAGCGTCTGCGGCCCGCGCGAGTTGGCGACGGAGACGTCGTGTCCGAGTGCGGTGAGCCGCCGGGTGAGGTTGCCGCCGATGTTGCCCGCGCCGATGATGCCGATCTTCATGATGCTGACTCGCCTGGCCCTTCGGAGGTCGTGTCCTGCCGTTGAGCACCAGCAACCTCCGTGCCCGGCGGGCTATTCCGCCGTCGCCCCGCCTTCACTCCCCCGCAGCAACGTGCCCGGACGGCGAAGGGGCGCCCGTCCGGGTCACCGGCGGGCGCCCCTCTCGGCACGTCGTCGTCACTTGTTCAGGTGGGCCCAGAACTCGTCGAACGACAGCTGCTTGTCGCCGTCGAGGTCGCGGCCGGCGATGATCGCCTCGGCCACCGACTCGGTGACGTTCCAGTCGCCGCCCTGGGCGAGCGCGGCCTTGAACTCGGCCGCGGTGATGAGGCCGTCACCGTCCGTGTCGATCCGCTCGAACTGCTTGCGTGCTTCTTCGATGTCGGCCACCGGTCCGCCCCTCGTTCCGTGCATTGGGTCCATCTGACGCAGGTCAGATTAACCGGCCGTCCGAGCGCTCAGTGCGGCGACCACCCACCTGAACTGGTCCTCGTGGGCGGAGGGCGGCTCCAGGCCGTTCACGATCGCCGACAGTTCCCGGTAGCGGGCGAGCCGGACGTTGGTCACCGCGGTCAGGCGTTCGAGTACGACGGCCGGGTCGGCGTCGCCGATCAGCGCGCGCACGATGTCCGCGGCCCGCGGCGAGTCCGGTTCGATCCCCTCGTGCAGCGCGTCGCTCGCGAGCCGCACCATGCGGCTCACGAACCAGAGCGAGGAGCTGGTGGGCACGTCCGCGCCCCGGTCCGCGGCGTTGAACTCGATCATCTGGCGCATCGTGACCCGGAACTCCGGGTCCTGGATCAGCTCGGCCAGCTCCACCCAGGCGTCCACCTGCTCCGCCGTGGGGTCGTCGGGCAGGTCGGCCGCGGCGAAGCGCAGGCGGGTGCGGATGTCGGGGTCCGCGGTGTCGATGCCCGCGAAGACCTCCGCCATGAAGTCCTCGATGATGCGGCGCCGTTCGGCGGCGGACAGTCGGGCCAGCTTGTTCATCAGTGTCATCTCCTCGGCGGTCGAACCGCGTCGCGCCACGGTCGACAGCACCGCCCGGGTCACCCTCAGCGCGGCGATCTGCGCGTCCAGCGCGCTCACGTGCGCCGCCGCGACCTGCGCGACGGTGGTCTCGCCGGCCAGGACGCGGCGTACGGCGTCCAGGCCGAGGCCCAGTTCGCGCAGGGTGCGGATCAGCTCCAGGCGGGCGACGGACCCGGCGTCGTAGAGCCGGTAGCCGCCCGCGGAGCGGGCGTGCGGGGGCAGGGCGCCCTCGTCGGACCAGTAGCGGATGGTGCGCACCGTGAGGCCGGTGGCGCGCGCCAGTTCGCCGATGGTCATGAGGCCGGTGCCGTCGTCGGTCATGTCTGGGAGTCTGTGCCTTCCAGTGGGTGGAGACTCAAGGAGCGCGGTGTGGCGAAGAGCCTGCGGGAGATTCTGGACGCGGCGGCGCGGGGTGTGTTCCCCGCGGCGGACGGCGGCACGAGCGTGGTGCCGCAGTCCGGCGGCCGGGACGCGGGGGTCATCGCCTTCACGGCGCACTCGGTGGTCTTCACCGACGAGGACGAGGGATGGGTGCGCAAGACGCTGGCGTCGCTGGGCTGCGACCCCCTCGCCGCGACGATGAACGCCCGGTTCCTGGCGGCGTTCGCGGAGCGCACGGGGCGTACGACGGACACGGTCGACGTGCTGCTGACCGGTGCCCCGCTCCCGGGGCGCCCGGAGGTGGCGCTGACGGAGGTCGCCGATCCGGGGCATCCCCGCGTGGTCGCGGCCCGGCGGCGGCGCGACGGGGTGCGGGTGTGGGCGGCGGACGGCGGGGTGCTGGTGCTGGGCCGCGGGGTCGGCGGGCGGCTGGAGGTCGCCGTGGAGGTGGCGGAGGGCGCCCGGCACCGGGGGCTGGGGCGGCGGCTGGTGACGGCGGCGCGGCGGCTGGCCGGGGGTGAGCCGGTGTGGGCGCAGGTGTCGGCGGGGAACGCCCGCAGTCTGCGGGCGTTCCAGGCGGCGGGCTACCGGCCGGTGGGCTCGGAGGCGCTGTTCCTGCGCCCCTGAGCCAGGGCGGTCGGTGTCAGTGCCAGGGCTGGTAGTGCGGGTTGCTCTCGCAGTCGCTCATGATCTCGGTCTTGGTCTGCCGGTCGACCGGACAGACGCCGATGATGTACTTCCGCTGGATGCCACCGGGGAAGGCGACCTCGACCTGGTCGGCCCACTTGTGGGTGTCGCCGATGGTCTTGTTGACGTCGATGCCGCCGGGGGCGTCGATGTAGTAGTTGTAGCCGGACTTGTACCAGGTCTTGTAGAGGTCGTGGTCGTAGCTCGTCGAGACGTACGGCGAGGGCTGGTTGACCAGGACGTACTTCTCGACGTCGTACTGCCCGTGCTCGACGTCCTTGGCGTGGAAGCCCTCTTCGAAGACGACCTGCGGGCCGCGGCTGTCGCTGCGGTAGAGGGTGCCGCAGGTGGTGCGCCAGACCGGCTCGGGCGTGATGCGCTCGACGTCGACGCCGCGGTCGGCGGCGGCCTTGGTCTTGTCGTCGAACTGGGGGCAGGCCGGGGCGGCCTTGGCGGGGGCCGCCGTGGGGGCGGGCGCGGCACCGGGGGCGGTGGCGGCGGTGGTGGCGAGGACGGCGGAGAGCGACAGGACGGCGGCGGCGGTCCGGCGGCGCAGACGAGTGGTGATCATGCGGATACGATCCCGGCTGCGGAGCGGCGCGTTCCGGATTCTCACCCGTAGGTGGCGTGTCCGTCGAACCGGGTTGATTTCAGCGGCAGATGGGCGGCACGGGTCCTCAGCGGTCCAGGACCCGCATCTCGAACCAGGTGGTCTTCCCGCGCGGCAGCAGATCGACGCCCCACCGGTCGGAGAGCTTGTCGACGAGGAAGAGGCCACGCCCGCTGATGTCCGTCTCCTGCACCGGCATCAGACAGGGCAGCCCCCGGGAGGGGTCGCGGACCTCGACCCGGATCCAGCCGGGGCGGCGCCGCATCCGCAGGCCGAAGACCCGGGCACCGGTGTGGCGTACGGCGTTGCCGACCAGTTCGGAGACGAGGAGGACGGCGTCCTCGGTGACCTTGGGGCCGAGCTGCCACTGACGCAGGGCGACGACCTGGGCCAGCCGGCGGGCGGTGGCGGCGGACTCGGGCCGGGAGGGTAACGGAACTTCGCGCTCCGTCGGGTTGCCGAACAGGTCCAGCGCCTTGAGCGCGCGCTCGTCCTCGACCGCCGGCGACCAGCGCGCCGCGGTCGCACGTCCGGCTCCCCGCGGCTGTTCCGTACCATCCAGCCCCGCCATGCCCCCATCATGGCCGCCCTCGGGGGCCTCCGGGGCCGTTCCCGGGGAATACGCCTCCGCGGGAGCCCGGTCGGACGACGGTCGATCGGCATATGCCACAGGCAGTTCGGGGCCGGAAACAGCCCTGGTGACCTGCGCGAACGGCTCGGCCCGAGACAAGCGACGGACTCCCTCGACAAGGCGCGCTTAATGGTGCGTTAAGGCTGCCATAAACCGCCCCATCGAGGGACCCGGATCAGACATCGCGTCAATTGCAAGCGGTACAACGCGACTTCGGATGAAACTTGTACTTCTTGCGGGGGTGTTCAGCGGGGGTGTTCAGCGCGGGTGTTCGGCGGGCGTGTTCAGAGGAACTTGGCCTTGCCGGGGCCCTCTTCCACGAAGCTGCGCATCCCGCGCTCGCGGTCCTCGGTGGCGAACAGGCCCGCGAACCAGTTGCGCTCGACGGCGAGGCCGGTCTCGATGTCCGTCTCCAGACCCGTGTCGATCGCCTCCTTCGCCGCGCGCAGTGCGATGGCGGGGCCCTTGGCGAGCCGCGCGGCCCAGGCGTGCGCCTGCTCGTAGACCTCGGCGGCCGGGACCACCCGGTCCACCAGGCCGAGCGCCAGCGCCTCGTCGGCCCTCACCTGGCGGCCGGTGAAGATCAGGTCCTTGGCCTTGGAAGGGCCGATCAGCCGGGACAGCCGCTGGGTGCCACCCGCGCCGGGGATCAGGCCGAGCAGGATCTCGGGCTGGCCCAGCTTGGCGTTCTCCCCCGCGATGCGGAAGTCGGCGCACAGGGCGAGTTCGCAGCCGCCGCCCAGCGCGTAGCCGGTGACGGCCGCGACCACCGGCTTGGGGATGCGGGCCACCGCGGTGAAGGAGTCCTGCAGGGCACGGGACCGCGCGATCATCGCCGCGTGGTCCATCACCTGCATCTCCTTGATGTCCGCGCCCGCCGCGAACACCTTCTCGCCGCCGTGGATCACCACGGCGCGCACGTCCTCGCGCCGGGTGATCTCCTCGGCCAGCTCCTTCAACCGGTCCTGGGTGGCGACGTCCAGCGCGTTCATCGGCGGACGGTCCAGGCGCAGCGTTCCGACGCCTTCGGCGACTTCGAGATGTACGGTCATGCCCCGCAGGTTAGCGGGCGTTCACTGACCGTGGCAGCCGCCCCCTCAGGCCTTCCACTTCTCCCAGGACATGTTCCAGCCGTTGAGGCCGTTGTCGGGGGCGATGGTGGCGTCCTCGGAGTTCTTGACCACGACCACGTCGCCGATGATCGAGTTCTCGAAGAACCAGCGGGCCGGCGCGTCCTTGTCCCAGCCGCCGCGTACGTCGCGCAGGCCGATGCAGCCGTGGCTGGAGTTGCGGTTGCCGAAGGCGTCGCCGCCCCAGTAGTTGCCGTGGATGAAGGTGCCGGAGGTGGACAGGCGCATGGCGTGCGGCACGTCCTTGATGTCGTACTCGCCGCCGTAGCCGACGGTCTCGCCGTTCATACGGGTCACCGCGAGCCGCTCGGTGATGACCATCTGGCCGTTCCAGGTCTCGTAGCCGGGCGCGCCGGTGGTGACGGGGACGGTCTTGACGGTCTTGCCGTCCCGCACGACCTTCATCGTGTGCTTCTTGGCGTCCACGACGGAGACCTGGCTGCGTCCGACGGTGAAGGAGACGGTCTTGGCCTGCTTGCCGTAGACGTCGTCGCGGCCCTCGACGCCGTCGAGGTTGAGGTCGACGGTGACCTTGGTGCCGGCCCTCCAGTACTTCTCCGGCCGGAAGTCGAGGCGGTCGTTGCCGAACCAGTGGCCCTCGACCTCGACGGCCGGCTCGGTCTTGATGGTGATGGCCTTCTCGACGTCCTCCGGGTTGGTGATGCCCCGGGTGAAGCGGACCGAGAACGGCATGCCGACGCCGACCTTCGAGCCGTCCTCCGGTGTGAAGGTGCCGACGAAGGTGTTCTTCGGCGTCAGGGTGGTGAAGCGGGAGTCCTCGGCGGCCGTGCGGCCCGCGGAGTCCTTGGCGACCGCGTGCACGCTGTACGTGGTGGCGGCGGCCAGGTGGGTGGACGGCGTCCAGGTGGCGCCGTCCCCGGATATCTTCCCGTCGACCTTCGTGCCCTTGCCGTCCTTGACGACGACCTCGGTGAGCCTGCCCTTCGCGGCGCCGACCTTCAGGGCGCCGCTGGTGTCCACGGCCTTGGCCCCGTTGTCGGGGGCGATGGTGACGACGGCCTCGGACTGTTCGCTCTGTGCCGCGGTGGCGTCCTTGGCCTTGTCCCCCTTGCCGTCCCCGGCCCCCGAGCCCGAGCCGCCCCCACCGCATGCGGTGACGGTCAGCATCAGCAGCCCGAGTACCGCCCCCGCTATCGGACGCACGTTCACCTTGTTCTCCCCTCGCCGGGCCTGGTCGGGCCCGCGCCCCAGTGCGCCCGCGCGCGCACCGGCGCATCGTAACCGCAGGCCAGGGGGTTGAGGGACAGGTGAATTGTCACCGTTCCGTACCGAGTTGGCGGCCGGGTGCCGAAGGACGCGTCGGCGTCACTTCACCGCGCTGCCCGCCTTCCACTCCTTCCACTTCATGTTCCAGCCACCCAGGCCGTTGTCGGGGGCCACGGTCTTGTCCTTGCTGTGGACCACCTCCACGACGTCGCCGATGAGGCTGCGGTCGAAGAACCAGCCCGCCGGGGTGTCGGAACCGCCGCCCTTGTCGTCGCGCAGTCCGACGCAGCCGTGGCTGACGTTGGCCCGGCCGAAGGTGTCGGCGGGGGCCCAGTAGTTGCCGTGCAGGAAGGTGCCCGAGCTGGTCAGCCGGATGGCGTGCGGGACGTCGGGGATGTCGTACTCGCCGCCGAAGCCGACCGTGCGGCTGTTCATGCGGGTGACCTCCAACATCTCGGTGATCACCATCCGGCCGTTGTAGGTGGGCGTCGTCGGCGCGCCCGCGGTGATCGGCACGGTGGCCAGCAGGGTGCCGTCCCGGCGCACCTGCATGGTCCGCTCGACGGCGTCGACGCGGGAGACCTGGCTGCGGCCGACGGTGAAGGAGACCTTCTTGCGCTGGAGCCCGTAGACCCCCTTCGCGCCCTCGACGTCCCGCAGCTCCAGGTCGACGGTGACCTCGGTGCCGGGCTTCCAGTACTCCTTCGGGCGGAAGTCGAGGCGGTCCCTGCCGAACCAGTGGGGGCGGATCTCGGTGGCGGGCTCCGCGGTGACCGTGACGGCGCGTTCGACGGCGGCGCGGTCGGTGATCTCCCGGTTGAACTCCAGCGAGACGATCATTCCGGTGCCGACGACCGAGCGGTTCTCGGGGGCGACGTAGGCGATGAAGCGTTCCTCGGGGACCTGGGTGGTGAACGTGGTGTGCCGGGCCGAGCGGTGTCCGCCGCCGTCCAGGGCGACGGCGTCGACGGTGTACTTGGCGGCGAGGGCGAGCCGGCCGTCGTCGGGCCGCCAGGACAGGCCGTCCTCGGAGATCCGGCCGGGCACCGGGGTCTCCTGCGCGTCCTGCGACCGGACGACCTTCACCGACTCCAGACGCCCGTCGGGCACCCGCACCGACAGCTTCCCGTCCGGCCGGACGGCCTTGCTCCCGTCGTCGGGGGTGACGCGGATGACGTCCTCGGCGGCGGGTTGCTTGCCGAACATCTCGCCGATGCCCGAGCCGATGCCGGAACCGACGCCGCCGCCGTCCGAGGTGCATCCGGCGGCCCCGGCCAGCAGTCCTGCCCATGTCAGAAGGGCGGCCAGAGCGGCGCCCGCGCGCCGTGCGCGCTCGTGTACGTGCCTCACATCCACCCGTAACGACCGGTCGGCCCTGGGGAAACGTGAGTGCGAGCCACCCGGTGGGCAGAACTGTGGGGAGGACGACGCGACGGGGAGCAGCGGCCGGGACGCCGTGCGCCCTCCTGCCGGACGTCGTTCCACGAGCCGTGGGAGGCTGACAGGTGTCCAGCGCAGCCGAGCGGGAGGCGGTGCCCGGGAAGCGGGCCGCCGCGGACGGGCGCCCCGCCGTCGTGGTCAATGGCGCGCGGCGTGCCGCTCCGCCGCCCGCCGTGCCGGCCCGGCCGGGCACCCCGGTGCCGCTGGGCGCCCGGTTCCGGACCGGCCCGGACCAGGTGGCGGGGACCAACTTCGCCCTGTGGGCGGGCGGGGCGGAGGCGGTGGAGCTGTGCCTGTTCGACGGGCCGGGTCCCGGTGCCGGGGAGAGCCGGGTGCGGCTGACCGAGCTGACGCACGAGATCTGGCACGGCTTCGTGCCGGGCGTGCGGCCCGGGCAGCGCTACGGCTACCGGGTGCACGGCCGCTGGGACCCGTGGACCGGCGCCCGCTGGAACCCGGCGAAGCTGCTCCTCGACCCGTACGCCCGCGCCGTGGACGGCGACTTCGGCCTGCCGCCCGAGGTGTACGGCCATGTGCGGGACTGGCCGAAGCAGCGGGTCGCGGACACCGTGCGCGACGACCGCGACTCGGCGCCGCACGTCCCCAAGGGCGTCGTGGTCCATGACGACGACGACTGGTCGGACGACCGGCGGCCCAAGACGCCGTGGGCGGACTCGGTCATCTACGAGCTGCACGTGCGCGGCTTCACCAAGCTCCACCCGGAGATCCCGCCCGGGCTGCGCGGCACCTACGCGGGCCTCGCCCACCCGGCGGCGATCGCGCACCTGACGCGGCTGGGCGTGACGGCGGTGGAGCTGCTGCCGGTGCACCAGTTCGCGCACGAGAGCCATCTGCTGGACCGCGGCCTGCGCAACTACTGGGGCTACAACTCGGTCGGCTACTTCGCCCCGCACGCCGCCTACGCCGCCTCCGGCACCACCGGTGAGCAGGTCGGCGAGTTCAAGCGGATGGTGCGCGCGCTGCACGCGGCCGGTATCGAGGTGATCCTCGACGTGGTCTACAACCACACGGCGGAGGCGGGCGAGCTGGGCCCGACGCTCTCCCTGAAGGGCATCGACAACCGCGGCTACTACCGTCTCCCGCCCGACGCCCGCCGGTACGCCGACTACACCGGCTGCGGCAACACCCTGCACGTGGTCCAGCCGCACGTGCTGCGCCTGATCACCGACTCCCTGCGGTACTGGGTCACCGAGATGGGCGTGGACGGCTTCCGCTTCGACCTGGCGGCGGCGCTGGCCCGCTCGATGCACGACGTCGACATGCTCTCCCCGTTCCTCGCGGTGATCGCGCAGGACCCGGTGCTGCGCCGGGTGAAGCTGATCGCCGAGCCGTGGGACGTGGGCTCGGGCGGCTACCAGGTGGGCGCCTTCCCGCCGCTGTGGACCGAGTGGAACGACCGCTACCGGAACGCGGTCCGGGACTTCTGGCGGCACGCGCTGCCGGACGTGCGGGAGATGGGCTACCGCCTGTCGGGCTCCAGCGACCTGTACGCGTGGGGCGGGCGGCGCCCGTACGCCTCGGTCAACTTCGTCACCGCGCACGACGGCTTCACGCTCCGCGACCTCGTGTCGTACGAGCGCAAGCACAACGAGGCCAACGGCGAGGGCAACCGGGACGGCACGGACGACAACCGGTCCTGGAACTGCGGCACGGAGGGCGAGACGGACGACGCGCAGGTGCGCGCGCTGCGGCGGCGCCAGCTCCGCAACCTGCTGACCACGCTGCTGCTGTCGACCGGGGTCCCGATGCTGGTCGCGGGCGACGAGATGGGCCGCACCCAGCGCGGCAGCAACAACGCCTACTGCCAGGACAACGAGACCGGCTGGGTGGACTGGAGCCTGCTGGACGACCCGCAGTGGCGCCCCCTGTTCGCGCTGGCCTCCCGCCTGATCGCGCTGCGCCACCGGCACCCGGTGCTGCGCCGCCGGGCCTTCTTCTCCGGCCGCGCGCACTCCGCGGACGGCCTGCGCGACCTGGCCTGGTTCACCGCGGGCGGCACGGAGATGACGGAGCGGGACTGGTACGCCCCGGCCGCCACCCTCGGCATGTACCTGTCCGGGCGGGACATCCCGGGCCGCGACGAGCACGGCGACCCGGTCGTCGACGACAGCTTCCTGGCCGTCCTGCACGCGGGCGGGGAGCCGGCCCGCTTCGTGCTGCCGGGCGCCCCGTGGGCGGAGCGGTACGAGGTGGTCGTCGACACCGGGCAGGAGGAGCAGGACGAGGCACCGGGCACCGCACACCCGGCGGGAGCGGAGATCACGGTCCCGGCGCGGACGGTGCTGCTGCTGAGGGCGGGGTGAGCGCGGGCGGTGCCCCCGTACGACCCCGGTGGGCCCCGGTGGGCCCCGGAAACTCGGTAGGCAGTGTCAGTGGCAAACCGTAGGCTCGCTGCTGATGCCCACGAAACCTGCCCCCGCCACGGATCTCGCTGCCGACCCCGCTCCGGATGCCGCCCCGAACGCCGCCCCGGACGCCGCCGAGAGGCGTTCCACCGTACGTGCCCTGCTGCGGCTGTGGCCCTATGTGCGGCCGGTGCGCGCGCGGTTGGGGACGGCCGCGGTGATAGCGATCCTCGCCTCCTGCGTGGGTCTGGTGATCCCGCTGGTCCTGAAGTGGATGGTGGACGGGCCGGTCGCCGACGGTGATCCGGCGGGCGTGTGGCTCGGGGCGCTGTACCTGCTGCTCCTCGGGCTGGCGGAGGCGCTGCTGTTCGGTTTGCGGCGGTGGCTGGTGGCCAGGCCGCTGGCGGGCGTCGAGGCGGGCATGCGGGCGGATCTCTACCGGCATCTGCAGCGCCTGCCGGTGGCCTTCCACGACCGCTGGGCCTCGGGGCAGTTGCTGTCGCGCGGGACGACCGACCTGATGCTGCTCCGCATGTTCCTCGCCTTTCCGCTGACGTTCCTGCTGGTCAACGGCGTGACGATCCTGGTCGGCGTGGGCATCATGCTGGTCCAGGACTGGACGCTGGGGCTGGTCATCCTCGGGCCCGCCATCCCGGTGATGATCACCTGCGGGATCTTCGAGAAGAAGTACTCGGCGGTGGCGCGGCGCGCGCAGGACCAGGTCGGGGATCTGACGACCGTGGTCGAGGAGAGCGTGCTCGGCATCCGGATCATCAAGGGGTTCGGGCGGCACCGCAGCCAGGCCCGCGCCTTCCACGAGCTGTCGCACACACTGCGGGGCACGGAGCTGCGCAAGGCGCGGCTGCTTGCGGCCATCTGGGCGGTCATCGTGACGCTGCCCGAGGTGGCGATCGGGGCGGCGCTGGTGGTCGGGGCGGTCCAGGTGGCGGACGGGGCGCTGTCGGCGGGGACGCTGGTGGCGTTCCTGTCCACGGCGCTGGCGCTGCGGTGGCCGGTGGAGTCCATCGGCTTCCTGCTGGCGATGAGCCAGGAGGCAGCGACGGCGACGGACCGGTACTTCGAGGTGATGGACGCGGAGGTTGAGTCGGCGGGGGGTGCTGGTGACGGTGCGTCGGTGCGGGGCGGTGGGGAGCGCGGCCCGGCGGAGCGGGGTGCCGCTGCGCCCACCCGTGCCGCCCCAGCGGCACGACTGCCCGCAGCGGCGGGGGGGCTGCCCGCAGCGGCGGGGGGACTGCGGTTCGAGCACGTGCGGTTCCGGTATCCCGACGCCGCACCCGACTCCCCGCCCCTCCTGACGGACGTCGACCTGCACGTCCGCCCCGGTGAGTCCATGGCCCTGGTCGGTGCCACCGGCAGCGGCAAGACGACGCTGACCGCGCTCGTCCCGCGCCTGCACGAGGTGACCGAGGGCCGGATCACGCTGGACGGCGAGGACATCACCGCCCTGTCCCGCGAGGAGCTGCGCTCGATGGTCGCCGTGGCCTTCGAGGAGCCCACCCTCTTCTCGGCCACCGTCGGTGAGAACGTGCTGATGGGTGCGGGTGAGGGCGTCGACGACGAGGCGCTGGACCGCGCGCTCGCCGTCGCCCAGGCCGACTTCGCGCACGCCCTCCCCCAGGGCACCGGCACCCAGGTCGGTGAGCAGGGCCTGAGCCTCTCCGGCGGCCAGCGTCAGCGCCTCGCGCTCGCGCGGGCCGTGGTGGGCGGACCGAGGTTCCTCGTCCTGGACGACCCGCTGTCCGCGCTGGACGTGCACACGGAGGCCGCCGTGGAGGCCGCCCTGCGCCACGTCCTCGCGGACACCACCGCGCTGATCGTGGCCCACCGCCCCTCCACCGTCCTGCTCGCCGACCGCGTCGCCCTGCTCTCCGGGGGCCGCATCACCGCCGTCGGCACCCATCACGAACTGCTGCGCACCAGCCCCGAGTACGCCCATCTGATGTCCGGGCTCGACGGGCACGAGAGCGACGCGGGACCCCAGGAAGGAGACGGCCGATGACCGCGCCCACGGCCACCGCGCCGGACCGGGAGCAGCCGGAGGGCCCCGAGCCCGGGGACCCGGCCGGGGCGGGGACCGGCACCACCGCCGCCGACGAGGCCTTCGACCAGGACGTCCTGCCCAGCCCGCCGGGTGCGACCGGCGCCCTGCTGCGCTCCCTGCTGGTGCCCATGAAGGCCCGGGTCGCCCTCACCGTCCTCCTCCTGCTGCTCCAGCAGGCGGCCGTGCAGGCGGGCCCGCTGCTGGTGGCGTACGCCATCGACCACGCCGTGCCCGCCCTGCGGGACGACGACCACGGCCCGCTGATCGCGGTGGGCGCCGGCTACCTGCTGTGCTCGCTGGCGGCGGGCGGACTCCAGTACGCCTTCACCGTTGCCGCGGCCCGCGTCAGCCAGGACGTGCTGCTCGACCTGCGCGGCCGCATCTTCCGGCACGCGCAGGCGCTGAGCGTCGACTTCCACGAGCGCTACACCTCGGGCCGCCTCATCTCCCGCTCCACCACGGACGTGGAGTCCCTGCGCGAGCTGCTGGAGGAGGGCCTTCAGGAGCTGGTGACGGTCATCCTGTCCTTCGTCTACATCGCGGCGCTGCTGCTCTGGCTGGACCTCGGCCTCGGCGCCGTGGCGGTGGCGTCGTTCGTGCCGCTGTACGCGCTGGTGCGGCTCTACCGGCGGCGCGCGGGGCGGGTGTACCGGCAGCGGTCCACGGCGATCGCGGCGGTGATCGTGAAGTTCGTGGAGACGATGAACGGCATCCGGCCGGTGCGCGCCTTCCGCCGCGAGGCCGCCAACGACGCCGACTTCGCGGTGCTGAACCACCGCCACGAGCGGACCAACGGCAACGCGCTGCTGGAGATGGCCCGTTACGTGGTGGGTTCCCGCCTGGTGGCGAACACGGCCGTGGCGGGGATCGTGCTGTGGGGCGCCTACCGGGTCGCGGACGGCACGCTGGCGCTCGGCGTGCTGGCCGCGGCGGTGCTGTACCTGCGCCGTCTGTACGACCCCATCGACCGGCTGGGCATGTTCCTGAACTCGTACCAGTCGGCGGCGGCCTCCCTGGAGAAGATCGCCGGGCTGCTGGCCCAGACGCCGTCGGTGCCGGAGCCGACCGCGCCGAAGGAGCTGCCGCCGCTGGAGTCCGAGCACCCCGGCCGCGAGGTCGTCTTCGACTCGGTGAGCTTCGGCTACCGCACCGGCGGCGAGGTGCTGCCGCGCTTCGGGCTGACGCTCCCGGCCGGGCAGACGGTCGCCGTGGTGGGCTCGACCGGCGCGGGCAAGTCGACGCTGGCCAAGCTGCTCGCCCGGTTCTACGACCCCTCCGCCGGCCGGGTCCTGCTGGACGGCACCGACCTGCGCGACCTGGCCGTGCCCGAGCTGCGGCGCGGGGTGGTGATGGTGACGCAGGAGGCGTTCCTGTTCTCCGGCACGGTCGCCGACAACATCGCCATCGGCCGTCCGGATGCGACGCGGGAGGAGATCGAGCGGGCCGCGAAGGCGATCGGCGCCCACGACTTCGTCGCCGCGCTGCCGGACGGCTACGACACCGACGTGCGCAAGCGGGGCGGCCGTATCTCCGCCGGTCAGCGGCAGCTCGTGGCGTTCGCGCGGGCGCTGCTCGCGGACCCGGCGGTGCTGATCCTGGACGAGGCGACCAGTTCGCTGGACATCCCCGGGGAGCAGGCCGTGCAGCGGGCGATGACGACGGTGCTGAAGGGCCGTACGGCGGTCGTGATCGCGCACCGGCTCTCCACCGTGGAGATCGCCGACCGGGTGCTGGTGATGGAGCACGGCCGGATCGTCGAGGACGGCGCGCCGGACGAACTCATCGCCGGTACGGGCCGGTTCGCGGATCTGCACCGCGCCTGGCGGGACAGTCTGGCGTGAGGATCGACGCGTACGAGGACCCGGGCACCCCGGGCCGCGGGGGCGGCTGGCGGTACCTGGGCTGGCTGGTCGGGCGGCAGTGGCCCCGGTGCCTGGCGGGGGCGGTGCTCGCCAGTGTCTGGATGGTGCTGCTGGCGGCGACGCCGTACCTGATGGCCCGGGCTGTCGACCACGGCCTGGAGCCCGGTGACATGGGCGCGCTGGCGGGCTGGACGGGCGCCATGGTCGCCGTCGGCGGGGTCAACGCGTGGCTGGGCATGATGCGGCACCGCACGATGACGAAGGTGCGGATGGACGCCAACTTCCGCACGGTCAAGGTGGTCGTCGGGCACGCCACCCGGCTCGGCGCGGCGCTGCGCGGGCAGGTGGGGACCGGCGAGGTCGTCACCATCGGGGTGGGCGACGTGCAGACGATCAGCACGTCCCTGACGGCCGTGGGGCCGGGCGTCGGCGCGGTCGTCGCCTACGCGGCGATCGGCGGACTGATGCTGTCGGTGTCGACCCCGCTCGCCCTGGTGGTGCTGCTCGGAGTCCCGGCGCTCGGGGTGCTCCTCGGCCCGCTCATGGGACGGCTGCAGGGCAGGGAGGCGGAGTACCGGGAGCGGCAGTCCGTGCTGACCGCGCGGATCGGCGACCTCGCGGGCGGGCTGCGGGTGCTGAACGGGCTGGGCGGCAAGGACCTGGTCGCGGACGCCTTCCGCGACGACTCGGGCCGGCTGCGCGAGCAGGGCTACCGGGTCGGCGCGGTGACCAGCTGGATCCAGGCCCTCGGGGTGGGGCTGCCGATGCTGTTCCTGGCCCTGGTGACCTGGCTGGGCGCCCGGCAGGCCGCGCAGGGGCACATCAGTGTGGGCGAACTGGTCTCGGTGTACGGCTATGTCGTCGCGCTGGGCTGGCCGGTGGCGTTCCTCATCGAGATGGGCCACCAGCTCAGCCGGGGCGTGGTGGCCGCCCGCCGGGTCGTCGCCTTCCTGCGCCTGGAACCGGCCCCGGACGAAGGCACCCGGGACGCCCCCGCGGAACCCTCGGCGCTCTACGACCCGGCCTCGGGCGTCCGGATCACCCCCGGCCGCCTGACCGCCCTGGTCACGACCCACCCGTCCGACGCCACCGACATCCTGGACCGCCTGGCCCGCTACACCCCGTCGGACGCGACCTGGGGGGACATCCCCCTGACCGACATCCCCCTCCCCCAGATCCGCACCCGCATCCTGGTCGCGGACCCGGAGGCCGACCTCTTCGCAGGCTTCCTGAGCGATGTCATAGGCGCTCAGGAAACCAACCTCAGGGGCGCGGGGAACTGCGCGACCAGCCACGACGTACGCGCGGACGCCCAACGACCAATCGGGGCAGACGAGACAGCGAAGCTCACCGCAGCCATCCACGCAGCCGCCGCGGAGGACATCGTCCGCGCTCTCCCAGACGGACTGCAAACATTGGTCGCGGCCCAGGCCCGAGACCTGTCCGGAGGACAACGCCAACGCATCCGCCTGGCCCGCGCCCTCCTCACCGACCCCGAGATCCTCCTCGCCGCAGAACCCACCTCCGCCCTGGACGCCCACACGGAGGCCACCGTGGCCGACCGCCTCAAGAGGGCCCGCGAGGGCCGTACGACCGTGCTGGCCGCCACCTCACCGCTCCTGCTGGACCGCGCGGACGTCGTGCACCACCTGGTCGACGGCAAGGTCGCGGCCACCGGCTCGCACCGCGAACTCCTGGACACCGAACCGGCGTACCGCGCCCTGGTCGCGCGAGACGACGAGGGCGCGGAGGAAGAGGAAGAGAAAGGGGCACCGGCCCGATGACACACCTGCCCGTCGCCGAACGCACCGACGTCCGCCGCGCGGCGGCCGGCCTCGTGCGCACCGACCGGAGGTCCTTCGCCGTCGTCCTGGGTCTCAACGCGCTGGCCGCGCTGGCCGGCCTCGCGGGTCCGTGGCTGCTGGGCCGGATCGTCGACGAGGTGCGCGGCGGGGGCGGGGTCGGCGCCGTGGACCGGATGGCCCTCGCCATCCTGCTGTGCTCGCTGGCGCAGTTGCTGCTGGCCCGCTGGGCGCGGTACGTGGGGCACCGGTTCGGGGAGCGGACGCTCGCCCGGGTGCGGGAGCGGTACGTGGAGCGGGCGCTGGCGCTGCCCGCGTCGGTGGTGGAGCGGGCGGGGTCCGGGGACCTGACGACGCGCGGCACGGCCGACGTGACCGCCGTCGGCACGACGCTGCGCGACGCCGGTCCCGAGCTGCTGGTCAACGCGGTGCAGGCGCTGTTCCTCACCGCCGCGGTCTTCGTGCTCGACCCGCTGCTCGGCCTGGTCGGGGTGCTGGGGCTGACGCCGGCCTGGCTCGCGCTGCGCTGGTACCTGCGCCGGGCGCGGGCGGCCTACCTCGCCGAGGGCGCGGCCAACTCCGACGTCGCGGAGAGCCTGGCGGCCACGGTGGCGGGGGCCCGCACGGTGGAGGCGTTCGGGCTGGCCGAGCGGCGCGTCGCGACGAACCGCGGGGCGCTGGAGGTCTCGCTGCGCACCCGGTTGCGGACGTTGTTCCTGCGCAGTGTGTTCTTCCCGGCGGTGGACATCTCCTACGTCCTTCCCGTGGCGGGCGTGCTGCTGCTCGGCGGGGTCCTGCACGCGCACGGGTCGGCGAGCCTCGGCGCGGTGGTGTCCTGCGCCGTGTATCTCCAGCAGCTGGCGGGGCCGCTCGACGAGGTGCTGATGCGGGTCGAGCAACTGCAGTCCGGTGCCGCCTCGTTCGCCCGGGTGGAGGGGCTGGCGCGGGCCCCGCGGGCGACGGCGGACGAATCGGCGGTTCCGGACGGCGACCGTATCGACGTGTCCGGGGTGCGGTACGCCTACGACCGGGGCGGGGAGGTGCTGCGCGGGGTGGACCTCACCGTGCGGCCGGGTGAGCGGCTGGCGGTCGTCGGTCCTTCGGGGGCGGGCAAGACGACGCTGAGCCGGCTCCTCGCGGGCGTCGACGCGCCGACGGAGGGTTCGGTGACGGTGGGCGGGGTGCCCGTGGTCGCCCTGGGTCCGGAGCGGCTGCGCCGTCAGGTGGTGCTGGTCACCCAGGAGCACCACGTGTTCCTGGGGACGGTCCGCGACAATCTCCTGATCGCCGAACCGGCCGCCGCCGACGAGGAGTTGTGGGCCGCGCTCGCCGCGGTGGGCGCCGCGGGCTGGGTGCGGGAGCTGCCCGGGGGCCTCGGCGCCGAGCTGGGCGCGAAGGGGCACTCCACGGACGGCTCGCAGGCCCAGCAACTCGCCCTGGCCCGGGTGGTGCTGGCCGACCCGCACACCCTGATCCTGGACGAGGCCACGGCCCTGCTGGACCCGACGACGGCCCGGCACACGGAGCAGGCGCTGGCCGCCGTGCTGAAGGGCCGTACGGTCATCGCCATCGCGCACCGCCTGCACACCGCGCACGACGCCGACCGGGTGGCGGTGATGGAGGACGGCCTGCTGACCGAGCTGGGCACGCACGACGAGCTGGTGGCGGCGGGCGGGGCGTACGCGGCCCTGTGGGGCTCCTGGCACGGGGAGCCGTCCACCGCTTACTGACTGACCGGACAGTAACCGGACCGCGACAGCAACGATTCCGTTTATCGAACGTGAACGCCCGGTCAACGAACCATTTCCAGCCAACTTACTGACGCGCTCCTGACAAGTAGCGCTTTCTCCTGCCACTCTTCCGTCGGCCCCTTCACAGTGCCCCCACAGCTTCCCCACGAGCGCTGTGCCGCGGCCAGCTCCTAGCACCAGGTTTCTGCGTACCGCACAGTTCCGCCCGGCCGGCCACCCGCCGACCGGTCTCCCCTGGCCGCGCAACCCGTGGCCACGCAGAAGGAGTCAGTGTTGAGCAGCAGCACTCCCCACAGACGCACCTCCCACACCACCTCCCACACCTCGCGCCGTACCGGGCACCGTCGTGCCGCGGCCGTCGCGCTGGCCGGTGTCGCCGCGCTGATCGCCACGGCGGTCCAGTCCGGCACCGCCACCGCGGCCCCCGACCCGTCGCCCGCGAAGGGCAACGAGCTGGTCAGGCTCAGCCCGGCCCAGCGCGCCGAGCTGATCCGCGACGCCGACGCCACCAAGGCGAAGACCGCCGACGAGCTGGGTCTGGGCGCCAAGGAGAAGCTGGTCGTCCGGGACGTGGCCAAGGACCGCGACGGCACCCTGCACACCCGCTACGAGCGCACCTACGACGGTCTGCCCGTCCTCGGCGGCGACCTCGTGGTGGCCACGGACGCGGGGCAGGCCGAGCAGGTCGTGAAGGCCACGGCGAAGGCGCTCAGGCCGGCCACCGTGACGCCGAAGATCTCCGCCGCCAGGGCGGAGTCCCAGGCGGTGTCCGCCGCGAAGGCCGCCGGCGCCGAGCAGCCGGACGCGAACCGTGCCCCGCGCAAGGTGATCTGGGCGGCGAGCGGCACTCCGGTCCTGGCGTACGAGACGGTCGTGGGCGGCCTCCAGGAGGACGGCACCCCGAACGAGCTGCACGTCATCACCGACGCCGCCACCGGCGCCAAGCTGTACGAGTACCAGGGCATCGAGAACGGCACCGGCCACACCACGTACAGCGGCACCGTGACGCTGGGCACCGCGCGGTCCGGGTCGTCGTACACGCTGACCGACACCGCGCGCGGCAACCACAAGACGTACAACCTGAACGGCCGGACCTCGGGCACCGGTTCGCTGTTCACCAACTCCGACGACGTGTGGGGCAACGGCAGTTCCTCCGACCCGGAGACCGCCGGCGCCGACGCCCACTACGGCGCGGCGCTGACCTGGGACTACTACAAGAACGTGCACGGCCGCTCGGGCATCCGCGGCGACGGGGTGGGCGCGTACAGCCGGGTCCACTACGGCAACAACTACGTCAACGCCTTCTGGTCCGACAGCTGCTTCTGCATGACCTACGGCGACGGCTCGGGCAACGCCAACCCGCTGACCGCCATCGACGTGGCCGGGCACGAGATGACCCACGGCGTCACCTCCAACACCGCGGGACTCAACTACAGCGGCGAGTCCGGCGGTCTGAACGAGGCCACGTCCGACATCTTCGGCACGTCGGTCGAGTTCTACGCCAACAACCCCGAGGACGTCGGTGACTACCTCATCGGCGAGGAGATCGACATCAACGGCGACGGCACCCCGCTGCGCTACATGGACAAGCCCAGCAAGGACGGGGCGTCCTACGACGACTGGTTCTCCGGCATCGGCAACTCCGACGTGCACTACTCGTCGGGCCCGGCCAACCACTTCTTCTACCTGCTGAGCGAGGGCAGCGGCACCAAGACCATCAACGGTGTCACGTACAACTCGCCCACCTCGGACGGCCTCCCGGTGACCGGCATAGGCCGCGCCAAGGCGGAGAAGATCTGGTTCCGCGCGCTGACCACCAAGTTCACCTCGACCACCAACTACGCGGGCGCCCGCACCGGCACCCTCGCGGCGGCCGGTGAGCTGTACGGCACCGACAGCGCCGAGTACACCGCGGTGGCGAACGCGTGGGCGGGCATCAACGTCGGTTCACGGCCCGGCGGCGACCCCGACCCCGGCGACGGCGACACGTTCGAGAGCGACACGAACGTGAACATCCCCGACTACGGCTCCGCGGTCACCTCGTCCCTCACCGTCTCCGGTCGCGCCGGCAAGGCGCCGAGCAACCTCCAGGTGGGCGTGGACATCGTGCACAGCTGGCGCGGTGACCTGCGGATCGACCTGGTCGCGCCCGACGGGTCGACGTACCGCCTGAAGAACAGCGGCTACGACCCGGCGGAGGACGTGCACGAGACCTACACGGTGAACGCCTCCTCCGAATCGGCCAACGGCACCTGGAAGCTGCGCGTCCAGGACCAGGGTCCGGCGGACACCGGCTACATCGACGCCTGGCGGCTCACCTTCCCGTAGGCCGACCGGCCCGCGGGTGCACCACCCCAAGTCAGGGCGCCGCTCCGGAGGTTCGATTCCTCCGGGGCGGCGCCCTCTCCATGTCCTTCACATTTCGTACCCACACAACCGGCCGACGATTTTCGGCCAACATCATCAGGCCCCCCTGACATGTACGCGCCTTCGGTGTCAGTCTTCCGTCACCCACAGCACAACTTCGCAGTAACCGGCCGGACACCCCACGCCGTCCGGGTCCCCCCACCGAAGGAGCTTGTGTGTCTTCCCTCTTCGCGTGCCACAGGCGCACCACTCTGGCCCTCGCCACCGCGGTCGCCGCCGGAGCGATGCTCACCACCGGCCTGACCGCGGGCAACGCCGCCGCCGACAGCGCCGCGCCGTCGGCGCTCCCGGGTGCGCCCGTCCTGCTGTCGGGCACCGCCCGCAGCGCGCTCATACAGGAGCAGCAGGCCGGCGCGGCCGCCACCGCCCGGGCGATGGGCCTCGGCGCCAAGGAGAAGCTGGTCGTCAAGGACGTGGTGAAGGACCGCGACGGCTCCGTGCACACCCGCTACGAGCGCACCTACGACGGCCTGCCCGTCCTCGGCGGCGACCTCGTCGTGCACCAGTCGGAGTCCGGCGCCACCAGAGGCGTCACCAAGGCGACCGAGGCCGCCGTCAAGGTCGCCACCGTCACCCCGAAGGTGAAGGCGGCCAAGGCCGAGCAGCAGGCGCTGTCCGCCGCCAAGGACGCCGGGTCGTCGAGGACCGCGGCCGACTCCGCGCCCCGCAAGGTGATCTGGGCCGCCCAGGGCAAGCCCGTGCTCGCCTACGAGACCGTGGTCGGCGGCCTCCAGGACGACGGCACCCCGAACGAGCTGCACGTCATCACCGACGCCGCCACCGGCGCCAAGCTGTACGAGTACCAGGGCATCGAGACCGGCTCCGGCAAGAGCCTCTACTCGGGCACGGTCGAACTCGGCACCACCAAGTCGGGCTCGTCGTACCAGCTCTACGACACCGGGCGCGGCGGCCACAAGACGTACAACCTGGCCCGCAAGACCTCCGGCACCGGCACCCTGTTCACCGACGCCGACGACACCTGGGGCACCGGCGCCGCCTCCAGCGACCCGCAGGACCAGACCGCCGCCGTCGACGCCGCCTACGGCGCCCAGGTCACCTGGGACTTCTACAAGGAGAGCTTCGGCCGCAACGGCATCAAGAACGACGGCAAGGCGGCCTACTCCCGCGTCCACTACGGCAGCAACTACGTCAACGCCTTCTGGTCGGACGCCTGCTTCTGCATGACGTACGGCGACGGCACGGGCAACACCAACCCGCTGACCTCCCTGGACGTGGCCGGGCACGAGATGAGCCACGGCGTCACCTCCAACACCGCGGGCCTCGAGTACAGCGGCGAGTCCGGCGGCCTCAACGAGGCGACCAGCGACATCTTCGGCACCGGCGTGGAGTACTTCGCGAACAGCTCGACCGACAAGGGCGACTACCTCATCGGCGAGGCCATCGACATCAACGGCGACGGCACCCCGCTGCGCTACATGGACAAGCCCAGCAAGGACGGCGCGTCCAAGGACTACTGGGACTCCGGTCTCGGCGGCGTCGACGTGCACTACTCGTCCGGTCCGGCCAACCACTTCTTCTTCCTGCTGTCGGAGGGCAGCGGAGCGCGGACGGTGGACGGGGTCGACTACGACTCCCCGACCTCCGACGGCTCCACGGTCACCGGCATCGGCCGCGACAAGGCCCTGCAGATCTGGTACAAGGCGCTGACCGAGTACATGACGTCGACGACCGACTACGCCGACGCCCGCACGGCCACCCTGAGCGCGGCGTCCGACCTGTACGGCGCCGACAGCACGGAGTACAAGACGGTGGGCGCGGCCTGGACCGCGATCAACGTGAACTGACCGACACGACCGCGGCACCCGGAACCAGCGGTTCCCGGGTGCCGCCCTAGTCTTGGTACCCATGTCCTTCACGTACGACGACGTCGGCGCCACCCGCGAGCAGGACGCCTGCCCGCCCGGCTTCCGCCCCATGCACGTACGCACCCGCCTCGGGGAGGGCGAACCGGTGTTCCGGCGGGCGGTCGAGGCCGTGCTCACCTGGGAGATGCACCGGGAGATGGGCGTCGGCATCGAGGCGAGCGCGGAGCGCGCCGCGCCCGGCGTCGACGTCACCGTCACCCTCGCCGGCATGATCAAGGCGCCCTGCCGGGTGGTGTGGACCCTGGACGAGCCGCGCCGGGCCGGCTGGGCCTACGGCACGCTGCCCGGCCACCCGGAGTCCGGCGAGGAGGCCTTCGTGGTGGACCGCACGGGTGACGGGACGGTCTGGCTGACGGTGCACGCCTTCAGCCGCCCGGCCAAGTGGTACGCCAAGGCCGGCGGACCGGCGGCCCGCGCCTTCCAGCACGCCTACGCCCGCCGGTGCGGCACCGTCCTCAGGCGGCTGAGCGGGGGGGGCGGGGGGGGCGGGGGCCCCCCCCGGGCCCCCCCCCCCCCCCCCCCGCGGCAGCCGCGGGGGCCCCAAAAAAACGGCCCCCCGCGCCACCCCGGGGCCCG